>JANNTN010000514.1:0-11503 GCA_031394445.1 Anatilimnocola sp. | reverse complement strand
GGGGCCTGAGATTGGGCAGGTGTCGCCCCCCCCCCCGAGCCTCATTCGCAAAATCGCTGAGCGATTTTCAAACTCGCTCGCTCAACCTCGCGGTCAGCCGCTTGAGGGCATCGCTGGCGTCTTTGAGGGGGATGTGGGCTTGGATGATGCTCATTCCTCGCCGATCATTCCATGCCGCCGTGATGGCGCGGTCGAATTCGGCTTCGGTGCGGACTTCGTAGCCGGTGCCGCCGCCGAGCAATTCTGGCAGCTTGTGATATTTCCAGGGATGGATGTCGTTGTATTTCCACTCGCCGGTGTGGAGGAAGCGTTCGGTGCCGTAGCCGCGATTGTCGAGGACGACGACGATGGGTGCGAGGCCGCGGCGGACGGCCGTGGAAAGCTCCATACCGGTCATTTGAAACGCGCCGTCGCCCACGATGACGAGGACGCGCGCTTCGGGCCGGGCGGTGAGGGCCCCGACGGCGGCGGGCACGGAAAAGCCCATTGAGGTGTAGTAGGCCGGGCTGATGAATTCGGTGCGATTATGCGTGGTTAATTCACTAGCCGAAAACAGCGAATCGCCGATATCCGCGATAACAATCGTGTTGTCGTCGATCTGCTCTTGCAGCCGGTCCATGATGCGGCGGACGACGAGCGGAGCGTCGGGCTTCAACTCAAACTTCGGCTGCGGCGGGCGGAGATCAGCCGGGATGGGCCGCTCGACGATGGTTAATTCGCGCGTGGAGAGTTTTTCGAGGAAGGTTTCGAGGGCCACCTGATGATAGTGATGGTGGCGGATGCGGAGTTGCTCGCTGGTGATGTAGATGCAGCGGGCGGGGTCGAGCTTCGCAGTGAAGATGCCGAGGTTCAGGTCGGTCATGAACGTGCCAAGCAGCAGCACGCAATCGCTCTCTTCGACGTACTGCGTCACCTCGGCCCGCCCCATCGCGCCTTCATACAGGCCAATAAAGAGCGGATGCTTTTCGGGAATGACGCTTTTGCCGAGGATCGTCGTCGCGATTGGGATTTTGTATTTCTCGGCGAGGGCGAGCACTTTGTCTTGCAGGCCGAAGCGGTGGATTTCGACGCCGGCGATGATGACGGGCTGCTTCGACTTCGCCAGAAGCTGCGCCGCTTCTTCGACGGCTTCCTCGGCGACTTGCGGGTCGTCTTCGTGAGTGGCTTGGTGATACGTGTGAACGATTTGCGGAACGATTTCGACCTGGTCGCGGGGGATTTCGATGTAGCCGGGCCGCTTGTAGCGGACAACGGTGTCGAGCACCCGGTCGATTTCGCGGAAGGCGATAGAGGGGTCGATCAATTCGGTCGTGGCGACGCACAGTTTTTCGAACACTTCGAGCTGCGTGCGGAAGTCGCGGACTTATGGTGGAGCAGCGGATTGTTCACGCGCTCGGCGAGGCCCGGAGCCCCGCTAATGACGACGACTGGGGATTTTTCCGCGTAGGCCCCGGCGATGGAGTTGCAGACCGAGAGGCCGCCGACGCAGTAAGTCACGCAGACCGCGCCGAGGCCGTTGATGCGGGCGTAGGCATCGGCCGCGAACCCGGCACAGTCTTCGCGCGTGCAGCCGACGACGTCGATGGGGCTTTTTTCGAGTTGGCCGTAGAACGTGAGGATGTAATCGCCGGGGATGCCGAAGACGTGCTTGAGGCCGTAATCTTGCAGCCGGCGGATGAGGTATTGGCCGATGGAGAGGGGCTTCGTGCCGCGCGGCGAGTGGTTCGTCGGGACGGAAGCCGGGATTGTTTCGAGTCGCGACATGGCACAGCCTTAGCGATTAATGAGGCCCGGAGGGCCGGCAAGAAGTAGCCCCGACCGTCAGGTCGGGGTCGGCGATCCCCAGAAACAACCTCGGATCGAGGCCCGGAGGGCCGACACATCACAAGAATACGCGATCACCTGCATTTGTGAATTATTGGTAACCATTAGGCTACTTTTATGGCCGCTAAGTCACCGCGGGACAGTTAGCCGAAAACATTGCCCAGCAACAACTTGCGGCAGGTGGCGAAAATGCAGACCCTCTCGCTTGAGCCGGCAATTCGGCTTGGTCGGATTGCTAGGAGCGACCTACACTTGCGACATGCAGATTGTCGTATTTGAGGACGAAGGCGTATCGCGACTCTTCCCGATTACCGTCGGCCGGCCGGCGTATGCCATTAGCTGTGGCAGTTATCGGCTGGTCGATTGGCTGGCCAGCCTGAGCCGCGAGCACAAGCTGGAATTGCGGGGCGTGGTGCGGCCGCATTTGGCGGCGATTCAGCAGCTCGATTTTCCGGAGTTCAGCCGGCGGACCCCGACGGGCGAATTGCCGCTGCTGTTGGTCAACGCCCGGCTGGTGCCGTCGGTGTCTGCGTTTCACGCGTTGTCGCGCCTGATCAAAGAGGGACGGACCGGGGCGGTGTATGAAAATGGGTCGCTGGCCGCGGCCATGATCGCGCAGGGCGGTCCGCAGCCGCCGCCAGATATGGATGTAGGGCACTGGGCCAAGTATGTTGCGAACTCGATTTATAAGAAGCTGCCGGCGACGCCAGAGACGTTGCCGCTGTTCGACTATCCGCACGATGTGGTGCGGCATCATCTAACGATTTTTGGCGAGAGCCTGACGAATCGGCTGGCCACAGGCGGTTTTCGTGAAATTGCCGACGGCGTGTTCGCGGCTGAAGGGGCAACACTTGGTCAATATTGTGTCACGGACACCACGAAGGGACCGGTGCTGCTGGATAAGGATGCGGTCGTTGGGCCGTATTGTCTGCTGCGCGGTCCTGCTTATCTCGGTCCCAAGGCGAAGGTGAATGAACATTCGGCGATCAAGGATGCTGTCGCCGTTGGGCACACGACGAAAATCGGCGGCGAGATCGAAGGCTCGATCGTTGAGCCGTACACGAACAAGCAGCATCACGGGTTTCTTGGGCACAGCTATCTGGGTAGCTGGATCAATCTTGGTGCCGGCACGTCGAACAGCGACCTGAAAAACACCTACGGCACGGTAAAGATGGAGTATCGCGGCGAGCAGGTCGCGACGGGCATGCAATTCGTCGGCTGCATCGTCGGGGACTATTCGAAATCGGCGATCAACACGGGCATCTTCACGGGCAAAACAGTCGGCTGCTGCTCCATGCTCTACGGCTTCGTCACCACGAACGTGCCCAGCTTCGTTAACTACGCCCGCCTCTTCGGCCAGGTGACAGAAATGCCGCCGGAAGTGATGTTCGCCTCGCAGCAGCGGATGTTCGCCCGGCGCAACGTCGAGCAGCGCGAATGCGACATCGCGCTCATTCAAGCGATGTACGACCTGACCCGGCATGAACGGCAATTAGCTGGTGAGCCACTCGCCCTGTAGGAAGCGCCCTCCACGGCGTTTCTCACGCTGTAGGGAACCGCTCTCTGTGGCGTTCCTTCCTCGCACCCACGCTCTTCGTGCGAACGCAAGTCCTAGATGGGGCTGCTTCCATTTCATCCGCGAAATTCCGCGTCATCCGCGGTTCTTCAACCCTTTGTTACTGCAGAGGGCTAAGCAATTCAGTAATCGTTGCTTTTTAACCTATTCCAAGAATTTCCAGAATTCTTTTCCAATTCGCCCAGAATTTCGTCCGGTTTTTCGCGCAGATTGCAATGTAGTAATAGGAGGGACAACGCGCGCGCTTCGCTGCCTTCCATGCCCGCCACCCGGCGCTAAAGAATCGCTAAACTTGAGCGCCTTGGCTAATGCGCCGAAAATCAGAACTCACAATCCACCAACAACTTACGCAGCACGCTAAACGCCCCCGCAGAAAAATTTTCCAAACTTTAGCGCCTCCCATTTCCCAATTCCATGCCCAACCCACCCCTGGAAGTCCTGTATGAAGACAACCACTTGCTGGTGGTGAATAAGCCGGCGGGGTTGGCGACGCAGGGAGTGGCGGAGGGGACGGCGAGTGTGCTGACGCGGGCCAAAGCGTATCTGAAGAACAAATATAAGAAGCCGGGGAATGTTTATGTGGGCGTGGTGAGCCGGTTGGATTCGACGGTGAGTGGGGTACTCGTGCTGGCGCGGACGAGCAAGGCGGCGGACCGGCTGACGAAGCAGTTTTTGAGCGGCGAAGTGGGGAAGACGTATTGGGCGCTGGTTGAAAATGCGCCAGAGCCCGCGGCTGGAGAACTATCGCATTGGGTTCTGAAAGATGACCCAAAGCGGCGGATGACAGTGGTGCCGCCGCGAACGCGCGGGGCGCAGCAGGCCCGGCTAAGCTATCGCACGCTCGGCCAGGAGAAGCTAGGGACGCTCGTGGAAGTGAAACTGCATACTGGCCGGAAGCATCAGATTCGTTTGCAACTCGCGGAGAATGGCAGTGCGATCATCGGCGATCGAAAATACGGCTGTCGTAAGCCATTTTTGGACCAGGCGATTGCTCTGCACTGTGTGAAGCTGGAAATTGAGCATCCGACGACGCAGAAGCCGTTGACTTTCACGCTCGCACCGCCGGCAGGCTGGAAATTGTCGAAAGGCCGTAAGCCGGAGGCAGATGCCGAATGAGTCTGCGCGAACGTGTTGCTGGGCGGTCGTTCGATGCGGTAGTCATCGGCTCGGGGCCGAATGGCTTGGCCGCCGCGATCGCGCTAGCCCAGCGGCAACGCAGTGTGCTCGTGGTCGAAGCGCAGCCGACGTTTGGCGGCGGTGCTCGCACGGCGGAGTTGACGCTGCCGGGATTCCAGCACGACATCTGTTCGGCGATACACCCGATGGCGCTCGCGTCGCCGTTTTTGTCGTCGTTGCCGCTGGCCGATTTAGGCCTGGAGTGGATTCACCCGCCTGCGCCGCTCGCACATCCGCTCGATGATGGGTCGGCGGCGATGCTCGAACGCGGCGTTCATGAGACGGCAGCTAGGCTTGGTGCGGATGGTGCGGCGTATCAACGGTTGGTGAATCACCTTGTTTCGAATGCGAAGTCACTCTTTGCCGACGCCCTGGCACCGTTACACCTGCCGAGGCATCCGCTGTTGATGACGGGGTTCGGCTTGAAAGCTTTTCGGTCAGCCGCAGGTTTGGCGAACGCTTATTTTGGTGAGCCGGCGGCGAAGGCGTTGATCGCGGGCCTGGCCGGACATTCGATTTTGCCGCTGGATGCGACACTATCGGCAGCGGTGGCTGTGATGCTGGGCGTGGCGGGCCATGCTGTCGGCTGGCCGTTGGCGAAAGGGGGCTCACAGTCGATTACCAACGCGATGATCGCGTACCTGCGGTCACTCGGTGGTGAGGCAATCGCCGATTGTCGCGTCGAATCGTTCAGCGAGTTGCCGCCAGCAAAGGCGTATCTGTTTGACCTTGCGCCGCGGAACATGGCGCAGATTTGCGAAGCGGAATTGCCGGCTGGATTTCGTGGGCAGCTCAACAAGTTTCGCCACGGTCCGGGCGTGTTCAAACTCGATTGGGCTCTGTCGCGGCCGATTCCTTGGAAGGCCAAGGGGTGCGAACGAGCGGCAACGATTCATGTCGGTGGCACGCTGGAAGAGATTGCGACGGCTGAAGGACAAGTCTATCGCGGCGAACATGCGGAGCGGCCGTATTTGCTGGTGGCGCAGCATAGCTTGTTCGACAACAGCCGAGCGCCGGCGGGAAAACACACGGCGTGGGCCTATTGCCATGTACCGGCGTATTCGACGGCCGATATGACGGAGACGATCGAACGGCAGATGGAGCGGTTTGCTCCCGGCTTTCGCGATTGCATCCTCGCCAAGAGCGTGATGGCCCCGGCTGATATGCAGCGGCACAACGCCAACTGCATTGGCGGCGACATCAGCGGCGGCATGATGGACTTTTGGCAGCTTTTCACCCGCCCCACGATCCGCCTCGTGCCCTACACGACTCCGAACCCGCGGATTTTTATTTGCTCGTCTTCCACGCCACCCGGCGGCGGTGTTCATGGCATGTGCGGATACTGGGCGGCGCAGGCGGCGCTAAAGAGGGCGCTACGCTAGTTCGCTTTCTTCCCTTCGGCGATTTCCTGTTCCCACTCATCCATCAGCGGCCAGTCGATGGCGCAGGTGCCGAAGTCGGCCATGTGGAGATAGCCTTCGAGGCGGGCGATGGTTTTGTCGAGGAGCTTGTTGTCTTTGCGGAAGAAGGGACCGTGGCTGGGGAGGAGCCACTTCACGTCGCTCTCGCGAATGCGGCGGAGGGACTTAACGAAGGCGGAGATGTCGCTGCCGTGGTGGGCGTCGATCGCGCCGACGCAACCGTCGCGGTAGATATTGTCGCCGGAGAAGAGGATGTCGCCGAGGCGGAAGCTGAGTTGGCTGTCGGTGTGGCCGGGAGTGAGCCAGGCTTCGAGCGTGAGGCCGCCGACTTCGATTTTGTCGCCGTCCTCGATCTGCCCGTCGATTTTGCATGGCGGCATGGCCATGTCGATCTTCTGGGGCACGATCTGGGCAAAGGTGTGGAGCTTATCGCCGGCTTCGAGAGGAGCGATTGCCAGCGGGTGAGCATGAACGGGGGCCTTGAGCAGTTGCTTGGCCTTCGCCATGCCCTGGATGTGGTCCACGTCGGCGTGCGTGGCGATGAGCATTTTGCATTTGCTCAGCGGAAAATCCATCTTGCGAATCAGCTCGATGATTTCCTCGACCGTGTCGTCGAGGCCGATGTCGATGAGCAGCCATTCGTTGCCGTCAAAAACCAAATAGACGCAGCAACCCAGAACCTCCCCGGCTTGGAAGTTCATTTCAATCACATTCGGAAAAATCGGCTTGCGAGCTAGCATGAACCAGTCCGAGGAGGTTGTCGGTCGATAAGGCAGTGGATCGAGTTTATTTTGGCGAGACGCCAGCGGGATTGTAAGGACCAGATGCCGGGGCAGCAATTGGCTGCCAGCGGCTGAACTGACCGCAAACGCTGGCGGGGCAAGTGTTTAATGCGTTACTCGGCAAAATCGACGCATTTAACCCAAGTTTCCCATTTGCCGCGATTTGTGGCTCAATAGTGCTGAGTCGCGTATATTGTTGGCCGGATCGCAACCTCTTTTGTGGATCAAAACGATGACTGTCAGCCGTCGCTCGTTCGTCTTTTCGGTTTGTACGTCAATCGCCGGCATGGCAGGAGTTGTCGGTTGCGGTGGGAAAACTGGTTCGGAGCCCGTGGCGGCGACACCGGTGGCGAACGCACCGGCCACGAAGACTGATGGCGGTGAACTGCCGTCGGACGCAGAAATCCTGAAGCAGATCGACGAGGCGCTGGAATATACCTACGACCATCGGCGGCTCTCGGTGGGCTCGACCGCGAACGATCAGGCGGCGTGGCAGATTATCCACGGGGCGCTCGCCTTCAAGCGGGAGTTTTTGGTCAGCGATGGTTCGAGGGATGTCTCGGCGGTCGATTACATGCTGGCTGGCGGGAAGATGAAGGGGTTCGATCTGCGGCGGGGCGATCTCCTCGACGAAGCGACCAAGCGATATGGCATCTCCACGATCATCGCGGAAGACAAGATGGGTCAGGGGCACGCGGACCAGTGGCTCGGCTATCTGTCCGACTGCCGTTTGCCGCTGGATGAGCCGATTGTCGTCGAAGGGGAGAAGCACACGATCGCCGATTACATCGATCAAGCCAAGCTGGATGTGCATAAGAACACGACGCTGGAATATAGCTGGACGCTGATGGCTCTGACGGCGTATTACCCGACCGACTATACGTGGAAGGCGGGCGATGGGAGCGAGTGGAGCATTTCGAAGCTGGTCGATATTGAACTGGGGCACAATCTGGAATCGAGCGCTTGTGGCGGTACGCATCGCATGACGGCGCTGACGATGGCGTTTAATCGCCATGTGGCCGCGGGTAAGCCGGTGGAAGGGACTTGGAAGAAGTTGTCTGAGCGGATTCAGGAATGCATCGATAAAGCCCACCAATATCAGAATTCCGACGGATCGCTTTCGAGCAACTACTTCGCTCGCCCGGGCAAATCGGCCGATCTGGCCGTGTGCATGGGGTCGGCGGGTCACGTGCAGGAGTTCCTGGCGACCGCGATGGACAAAGAGCAACTGCAGCAGGCGTGGGTCAAGCGGGCGACATTGGATATGTGCAAAAACTTCCGCAAGACGAAGCCGGTCGATGTGGAATGCGGCGCGCTCTTTCATGCGGCACACGGTTTGGTGCTGTATCGCGAGAAGGTATATGGGCCTCGGACGTTTGCGAAGGACGGACCAGCGGCGGTGACGGCGAAGAAGTAGGAGTCAGGAGTCAGGAGTCAGGAAAAGGTTGAGTGATTTGAGTCGCTCGCTCGTATCTTCGCCGCGTAGGATGCTAATGAAATCCTGTACGGCAGGACGGTTGAGACGTGATTTGGGGATGACGAAGTCGTAGCGTTCTTCGGTGAGTGGTAAGAAGCCGAGGTGGGCTTGTTGGGCGACGGATTGGATGCAGAGGCCCCAGTCGGCGCGGTGTTGGGCGATGGCGGCGGCGACGGCGCTGTGATTGCGGGGTTGGACGGCGTAGCCGAGGGGCGTGGTACCGGCGAGGAGGCGGTCGATGAGGATGCGCGTGCCGCTGCCGGCGTTGCGGTTGATCATCAGGCATTTTGCGTCGAGCTTGACGGTGGCGATGGCTGCCTCGGCCGATTTATTTTCGAATCGCTGGTCGCCGGGTCGATAGGCGATGCCTTGCATCCGGCCGTAGCCGCGAATGAGTGTTAATTCGGGTGTGAGGAAGGGCTCGTTATAAATGCCGCTGGCCGGGTCGAGCAGGTGAATGCCGGCGATGTCGCACTGGCATTGTTTGGCGGCGGCCAAGCCGGCGGTGGACCCGACGGCGAGGAATTTGGTGCGCCAGCCGCGATGGTGCATCTCGGCGAGCAGCAGATCGAGGCCGATGCAGTGGCTGCCGATGACGACGAGATCGGGCGGCTTCAGTCCGTGGCCGAGCAGCGTGATGGTGACGCTCGCGCCTGTTTCGACAATTTCTTCGTGGCGGCCGATCGTGATGAAGCCGTCGGCTTTGCTGAACGTGGTGACGCTGCCGGAGCCTTTGCCCATCGGCCAGGCGATCAGTTTCCCGTCGTCGTGCCTCACAAGACTGACGAGAGCATATTCCGTGCGGCCGATTTCGCTGTTGATCTTGACCGCGAGTTCCGCCGGGACGGAGCTGTCGTGTTCTCGCGGGCGGCTGGCCAGCAGGCGGAGGACGGGAGCGACGAACTCGTGAAAGGTGAAAATGGCAGACGTGGGAAATCCCGGCAGGACGACGACGGGCTTATTTCGCGTGACGGCCAGGCAAATCGGCTTGCCGGGCTTGAGGGCGACGCCGTGCGCGACGATGCCTGGGTCATTGAGCTCGCTGACGACTTGATAACAGAGATCGCCGGCCCCTTTGCTGGTGCCGCCGGAGAGGAGCACCACGTCATGTTCGGCGATCGCGCGGGAAAGTTGCGTTCGTAGCTCGGTGGCGTCGTCGCGCACGATGCCGAGCTCAATTGGTTCGCTGCCTAATTCGCGGACCGCATCGGCGATGATGCGGGCGTTGCTGTCATAGACGAGCCCCGCTCGCATCGGCTGGCCGGGGGCGATGATTTCGTCGCCGGTGGAGAAAATTGCGACGCGCGGGCGGCGGATAACGGGCACTTCGGCCACGCCAATCGCGGCGAGTAGCCCCGTTTCGCGGCTGGTGAGCAGGTCGCCCGCGTGCAGGACCAATTCATTCGCCGCGATGTCGGTACCGGTGAAGGTGATGTTCGCGCCGGCAGTTACAGCCCGACGAACTTGCAGCGAACCCCGGTTGTCATCCGTGTGCTCGACCATGACGACCGCGTCGGCTCCGCGGGGCAGCATTGCACCGGTCGCGATGAGAATCGCCTGGCCTTCGGCGACACTATCGATTGGTTTCTCACCCGGCGCGATTGTCGCCGCCAGTAATACAAGCTCACGTGGACGCTGTTCGCTCGCGCCAAACGTATCGGCCGCCCGCACGGCGTAACCATCCACATTCGACCGATCGAACGACGGCACATCCACTGGTGACCGCACATCCTCCGCCAGCACTCGGCCCAGCGTCTCATTTAACGGAACCAACTCCGCCGCCAACGGACGCAAATCGAGCGCCGCATGAAAGCGGCGCTCCGCTTCGTCACGGTCGATGACGGTGAGGAATTGGTGCTGCATCAGAAGTGGTCACTTGTCATTGGTCATTGGTCATTGGTCAGGAGCGCCTGAGCAGGCCCTGAGTGGGGGGTAGTAGGGGATGGGCTGTAAAAAATGTTGTTCGTGTTCGAGGGGGGATGCGTCTTTGTAACGCATTGGCAATTTTGGGTTTGCGTCTAATTGTCAGGCTGCTCGTACGGCATGGGGCTAGTACTACTAGTAGAGGCTGAGCGGTCGGGTGAGCAGGGCGCGAGAGTTTTCGCGGGATAGGCTGCGTAAGCCCCGGGGGCTTGCCAGATTGTCAAAGAGCGGCGGTCAAAATGACAGGCCGAATGAAACATTTGTACATGTGCAAATGGCGGGCCGGGGTTATTAAGTGTTGGTGCTACTCATTCGGCAGTTTGTCGATGAATCGGTCCCATGCAGAAGGCGGGTTATAATCTGCCGAAGCCGACAGCCTGCCAGATGAGGAGTAATGAAACACCCGCCCTATTTTCTGATTTGCGTTATAGCGGGCGCGGCAATTGGCTGGCACATTCCAGCGATTCACGCCCCTCCTGCTTGGAATGCTTTAGTTGGAGCGTTCTGGGGTACTGTTGTCGGCCTCACAGTTGACGCCTTTTACGGATGGATCAAACCAAATAGCAAGAGGGAATAACCTTAATGTCCCGTTTTCCAATTCGCGACTTGGTCTGGCTGATAGTGGTGATTGTACTTGCGCTCGGATGGTGGGGTACGGTCAGAATCGACTCAAGTTTGCGTTTAAGCAGACGCGAGCAGTCGGAGCACTTGGAATCCCGCCTAACCGAAACTCACAACGAACTTCAAATCAAAAAGGCCGTCATCAAGGCGATGGAAGCAAAACTAGGGCCAGGCAAGGTTACAGTGGAACGCGACTATCTGACACCGGAGGGGTATGCGGCGAAATGGGAACCCGAATCGAAATAAGGCGATTGCTCTCAGCAACACTTAATCACGCATGACCCAAATAGCCGGCCGGGAGGCAGGGGTTAGGGGTCGTACAAATAGACATCGACGAAGGTGCCTTCGGCGTAGCCTTCGCTGTTGGCGGGGAGGATGGCGAAGCCGTGGGCGGTTAATTTGGCGGGTGGAATCGCGATGGATCGTGGCTTGTGCCGCCGCTACGCGGCTGAGTGGTTTTCTGGCATTGTGTCCTGGGGTTCCGCTGCGCTCCACCGCATACGCATCAACTTAAGCAGAAGTCTAATAGTTCTGGCTCGTTAAGGAGTTCGAAGGTGCCAGACTTTTTCCGAGTGTTTCGCGGGCATGTTTTGACGATGATCTTTGTCAAATCGTTCATGAGCACTAGGAAATCGGTGGCGTTCTGATGGCTGACGGCAATGCGGTTGGCGAACTCGCGAATGGCTGTCCCGGCTTTATCCCA
>JANNTN010000459.1:0-4845 GCA_031394445.1 Anatilimnocola sp. | reverse complement strand
GACTGGCTTGCCGTCGTGGAGCGTGATCATCACGTTGGACGGCTTGATGTCGCGGTGGATGATCCCCTTCTGGTGGGCGTGCTGCACCGCGTGGCAGATCGTGACGAAGAGCTCAAGCCGCTTCTCCGTTGGCGAGTTGTTCTTGTCGCAGTAATCCGTAATTGGCACTCCCTTAACCAACTCCATCACGAAGTAAGGCCGGCCGCTGGCGGTGGCGCCGGCATCCAGGACGCGGGCGATGTTGGGATGGTCCATCAGGGCCAGGGCCTGCCGCTCGCTCTCAAAGCGGGCGATGACTTCGCGGGTGTCCATTCCCGGCTTGATGATTTTCAGCGCGACTTTGCGGCGGACGGGCTGCTGCTGTTCAGCCATGTAAACCACGCCAAAGCCCCCTTCGCCGATCTTCTGGAGCAGCTTGTAGGGGCCGATGATCGTCCCCGCCCCTTCGGTGACCGGTTGGTAGGCGATGGTGCCCGGCGGAACGACAACGGGCTGCTCGACGAAGCTACCGGCCGCGTCGTCGTGCTTGAGCAGAGACTCCACGTCGCCGCGCAGCTCGCGATCCTGGCCACAGGCGGCAGTGAGAAAGGCCGCTCGCTGTGCGGGATCTTCCAATTCCAAGGCCGCGGTGAAGATTCGTTCTTTGTCGCTACGTTTTGCGTTCATGGCACAATTCCTAGAGTAGGTCTTCTACAATCCAATGCGACGAATCAAGCGGCCAGGGATCAGGTCTCGTCACAATTTTTTAGAGATTTCAGGTTCGATCCGAGTTGAGAGATCCTCGTCCCCAATCTGCCTATGCAGCCAGGCACGTGCGTAACGCCAGTACCGTTTGGCAGTTACGGCCGAAATACCTAAGAGCAAGGCGGCTTCCTCATTCTGCAAACCCACGAAGAACCGCAGCTCTACTAATTTTGCCTTGACCGGGTCTTCAGCGGCCAGCTTAAAGAGGGCTTCGTCCAGCGCCAACAACTCTTCCGGCGGCACAGCGAATGCGATGTCCACCCTGTCCAAATCTAGGCGTACCTTGCCGCCGCCATGCTTCACACGGCTTTTCCGGCGGGCACTTTCGATGAGAATCCGCCGCATCGCCTCGGCAGCCGCCGAAAAAAAGTGCCCGCGTGAATCCCAGTTTTGAGCTTGGCCCACGTCGACTAGTCGAACATAGGCATCATGCACCAGCGCCGTAGGTTGCAACGTGTGTCCCGGTTTCTCCTGGACGAGCTTCGCTGCCGCCAGTTTCCGCAATTCATCATAAACCAGTGGCAAGAGCTGCTCTGCTGCCGACGGATCGCCGGACGCGATTTGCGATAGGATGCGAGTGACTTGGGTCATGTGAGAGATCGCCCAGTCGGACGTGTAATTCTCTGGAGTATACTGCCGCGACGGCTGCATTACCTCCGACCGATCTACACTCACGGAACTAGAAACGCGGGAACTCCCCTGGGTGGGGCGAAGAGCAACACGACTTTCGTCCAGATTGCCGTTACGCGCACAATTCAGACCAGCCGCAGCCGACCGTTGCGTCCGTCGTCGGTCGATGCCGACCGACGCCCTCAACCAGGATTTCACTTAAGGCCCGGCCACGTCAAGGCAGGGGCCAAACTGCCGAACTGTCCCTTGCCATTATCCAGCCCTTTGTATTCGTGCTCCCGCGCCAAGGCCGCAAGCCCCGTCACCATGGACGCTGGTTGGGTACCATCCCGCGAAACAGGACGTTGCGTACCGGTTCGTGAAATCGCCCGTGGCATCCTGGTCGAACTTGAATTCGTGAAAGAAGCGGCTCGTCAAATCAAGCAACGATTCCAAAATCGGTCGGCCCGACGGA
The DNA here is from genome assembly GCA_031394445.1 of Anatilimnocola sp. GTDB lineage: Bacteria > Planctomycetota > Planctomycetia > Pirellulales > Pirellulaceae > CAYLLN01. The sequence continues at coordinate 3,017 of JANNTN010000459.1, read as the reverse complement.
AAGCTCGCCAGGCAGTAATCGTCGGCTTCTGCCAAGATTTGGGGGGGAGGCGCTTCCCGGTACAATAGGACGTAGCTTTGGAATTGAATTCCACAGAGATTCGATTACTACCCTTCACCCGTTCCGGACCAATCCGCGGGCCGCCAACTCTCGGGCGGCTTCCAAGGATGGCTGCCACGCCTCCAAATCGCCACTGAATCATGCTCATTAAAGTCGGCTACGAGATTGCGTTTGATTCCCCACAGCCGGCACCGATGGTCCTCATGCTGTATCTGCATCCCTCGCGGGAGCTCACGACCCGCAAACCGGACCGGTTGGAAGTGACGCCTAGCCTGCCCGTTGCCGAGTACTACGATCTGTACGGCAACCGATGTGGGCGGGTTGTTGTGCCGGCGGGACGCGTAGTCTTTCGTAACGAGGCTCTGGTCGAGGATTGCGGTCTGCCCGATTTGCAAGTTCCGCAAGCGTCGCAATCCCAGGTGCAGGATTTGCCGCATGAGGTTCTTTTGTACCTGCTCGCGAGCCGGTACTGTGAAGTGGACAGTGAGCTGAAGGACGTGGCGTGGAGTCTGTTTGGACAAGCGCAGCCCGGCTGGCCGCGGGTGCAAGCGATTTGCGACTTCGCGCATCGGCACATTCGCTTTGACTATCAGCAGGCCCGGGCCAACCGGACCGCCCTGGAAGTCTATCGCGAGCGGATTGGCGTGTGTCGCGATTTCATGCATCTGGCGATTACCCTCTGCCGGAACTGCAACATTCCTGCCCGCTACTGCACGGGATACCTGGGAGACATCGGCGTTCTGCCCGTTGCTAGTCCCATGGATTTCAGCGCGTGGTTTGAGGCCTACTTGGGGGGCCAGTGGTACGCCTTTGACGCCCGCAATAACGTGCCGCGCATCGGCCGGGTGCTGATGGCCCGGGGGCGCGATGCGGCGGATGTGGCGCTGACGACAACGTTCGGCATGAACCAGCTCCAGTCGTTCAAGGTCTGGACGGACGAAGTCCGCGAGAAGTGACATGGACTCCTGGTATTTCGCCTATGGCAGCAACCTGCGGAGCAACCAGATGGTTGCCCGTACTGGATTACTTCGCATCGGTGACGAGCCGCCACGGCCTGTACGCTTGCCGAATTACCGCGTCGTCTTCAACATGTTGGGAGATGATGGGGAGATTTATGCCAACATCGTCAAGCCGGGCGACGGCGTGCTCGGCGTGGTCTATCGCTGCGACCGGAAAGCTCTGGAGAAACTCGATCGTTACGAAGCTGGGTATGAGCGGCACAAGGTTGTGGTGATTGATGACCAGGGGATCCAAATGGGAGCCTTCGCCTACATCGCGAGACCAGAGTCGGTAACGGCGGAGGGAGGCCCGAGCGCCGCGTACTTGCAGCAGATCGTGTCGGGCGCTCGCGCTCACGGCTTGCCCGAGGAATATATCCACGCCCTAAAGACGGCGGCCCTAGCCGGTGGGCGGACTCTTCGCTAGATCGCACTAACTTTCGCAGCGACTACGTCCACAGCAACTGAGAGGGTGCTCTGGCCGCCGCCGATGAGGACCCCTTGAATGGGAGAAACATCGGAATAGTCGCGTCCCCATGCCAGCGTGATGTGTCGTAAGCCAGGGATCAGGTTGTTCGTCGGATCGAGGTCCATCCAACCAGTGGTGCCGCAATAGACGGAGAGCCAGGCATGAGAGGCGTCCGCGCCCACCAGTTTGGGTTCGCCCGGCGATGGCTCGGTGACGAGATAGCCGCTGACGTACCGCGCGGCGAGGCCTAGCGAACGGAGGCAGCTCATCTGCAGGTGGGCAAAGTCCTGACAGACTCCCCGCCGGCTTTGGAAGACTTCGGCGGGTTTGGTGAAGACGCCGGTGGCGTTCTGGTCGTACTTGAATTCGCGAAAAATGCGGCCTGTCAGGTCCAGCAGCCCCTCCAAAATCGGCCGGCCCGGCGGAAAACTCGCCAGGCCATAATCGCGGGCTTCCGCCGAGATTTGAACGAACGTGGAGGCGGGGCAGAACTGGGCGGCAGCGAGCGTTTCCTCATTTTGCGGTGCATGAACCTGCTGGCGGATTTCTTCCCAGGGGAGAGTCTGTGCGGGAGCGATGCCGTGGGGGGTGAAGACCTCGACTTCACTCCGGGCGACGATGTTCAGCTCTCCATGGGGACTTTCGACGGAAAAGAATTGGACCTCGTTTCCGAAAAAATCAGTCCAGCCGCTCCTGCAACTGGGAGCGGGGGAAATCTCCACGCTGGACTGCAAGCAGCGCTGCTGCGGAATGGTGCGCGGAGTCAAATGGACCTGGTTATGACAGAGCGAAACCGGCCGCGAGTAGCGATACGTAGTGCCGTGAAAAACGTGGTACTTCATATCGCCGGAACCGCGAAAGTCGCCGAAAGCTGCCGCGAGGCGGCGGTGTGGGTGAGGTGCTTGTGCGTGATGACGTCGGACAGCTCGCGGAGGAAACCGGCCAGCTTCTCCGTCAACCGTTGCAAGTGTCCGCGGGACCGGCCTGCATCGAATTCCTCAAGTGCCTCTAAATCGGTCAGCCGCAAGGCCGCTAGGGCAGCATACATGATTTGCTGGTCCTTTGCCGCTTGGACCAGGTCCGAGTTAGGCAAGGAGCCGACGTGCTCCGCCAGGGCATTGAGCTGAAAGCCGACGGCGCGGGGATTGGTCTCGTCGATGAGAATCAAATCGAGGACCGGCGGAAGTTGCAGGCTGGTGAGGTAACGGTAGCGGTACGTCATGGTGCTGTCGAAGATTTCCAGGATCGCTTCGAGCAGCGGCGAGAGCTCGACTTCCGCCGGCACGAGCAGCCGCTGCACGAGCCGCAGCGAGTTCAGCGCCCGTTCAATCCGCCGCCCCATATCCAAAAACTGCCAGCCGGGACCGCGGGTCATGTTCTCGGTGGCCAGGCCGCTGAAGGCCGCCAGCAGGCTGAGCATCTGGTTGAGCAAAAGCAGGTTGTCCCCCAGCCGGTCTCGGCGATTCATCCAAGGGAAGAGCACCTCCACG
>JANNTN010000378.1:0-2869 GCA_031394445.1 Anatilimnocola sp. | reverse complement strand
CTCAACTCTGATTTCGTCCAACCAGAGTTTTAGCGATGCTGCCGTCCTACGGTTGGACCATCCTCACGAACGCGATCGTCACCCGCCTCGTCAACCTTTACTCTGTGCTCCGCATCGCGAAAACTCATAATTCGTTATTTGAGACGGAGCCCTGTCGATCTTGATTAGTCCTTGCAGCTCGGCATTTGCTCGTGGGGCAGATGAGATCCAGGTGCCGCCGGGGTGCGAAGTGGTGGTTGTGCCGCATACGGCATAGCAGTTTCCTGACGTGGTGCCAGTTATCTCGACACGGACGATTGCTTGGAGATGAACTCCACAATCGGCGTCGAATCGTCGAGCCCGTGGGGATGATGGCCTACCCCGGGCTTGGCAATCAGCGTGATGTTGCCGCCAAATTTGCGATACCGCTCGGCGACGATTCCCGTATTTTCATCCCACGGCACCGTGACATCCGCATTGCCATAGACATGCAGCAGCGGCACCTGTGCAGTGGCGAGCGGAGCCAGGTTGTCGATGGGGTTCTTGTCGTAGGCCAGTGCTTCGGCTTCATCTTGGAACCCGTACACCTCCAAGACTAGCTTCCAGTCGCGCGGACTGCCTTGTCCTTTGCCCTTGCCGCCAGGCCAACTTTTGAAGTCGCACACCGCTGCGTCAGCGTAGATACAAGCGACCTTGTCGGGGTTGGCAGCCGCCCAGTTGTAGCAATACAGCCCGCCACGGCTGAGTCCGACCAGCGCTGCCTTTTTCGCAAAGCCGTACTTTTCTGTCAGCTCCTGATAGAAGGCGTTCCAGTGAGCAACGGCCCGCGGACATCCGAGCAGGTTTGGAACTTGCATGTACACAACGTGAAAACCTCGCTCCAAGAGCGCGATGTCCGGCGCTGGCTTGTGCCCGAAAAACTCCCCGTGCCACACCCAGGGCCGGCCCGGCGCAGGCTGCTTTGGCGCTACCACCAAGACCGGCTTGCCCTCGACACTGAAATCGTAACGATCGAATCCGTTCCACGCAGTCTTCTTGCCTGGAAATGGGATCGGTTCTGCACTGCGGACAGAACCAGTGAGTACCGCGAGCAATACGGCTAAGGCAAACAGCGTCAAATATCGGAACGGTTTCATAGTAGTCCTTCCGCGAGTAGCCGGTTGCATGGATCAACGCCACACATTCCCGATTTGCCCGCGTGGCGTCCATAATATACAACCATTTGCTACTAGCGCTTCGCAAGGCAATTCGACTCCACACCTGCTCGCTCAAGCGATGGCCATGCAGCCAACACAGTTTTCAATCGCGCTGGTCATTGCTGTTTTCGTGACTGCAGCCGCAGCCGTTGCCCAAGAACGACCGCCAAGTTGGACTCGCGTCACTGAGAAGGCCGACTGGCAGCCACGAGATTCGCAGGGGGAGGTCGTCTTTCAAGACAAGCTATGGCTGCTGGGTGGTTGGTTTAATTCGTTCGCAGCGCCGCCGAGGGATGTCTGGAGTTCGGCGGATGGCCGCTCCTGGAACCTGGTGGCGAAAGAAGCTCCGTGGAAGCACAGCGATTTGCCGATGACCGTGGTGTTTCGCGATAAAATTTGGCTGCTGGGAGGTTGGTACAACGGTCGGCTGCCTGGGCACTCGGCATCGAGTGAGGTCTGGTCGTCGGCAAATGGCAGCGATTGGAAGCTGGATACGCCCAGTGCGGGTTGGTCGCCGCGACTGGCCGCGGGTGCGGTGGTGTTTCAAGACAAGATGTGGATTCTTGGCGGGACAGAAGACTACTATTTTGGCGACGAGCGGAGCCTCAAGAACGACGTTTGGTGTTCGAACGACGGCCAGCACTGGACGCAAGTCACCGCCAACGCCGGTTGGTCACCACGGGCGTATCACCAGGCCGTCGTGCTCGGCAATAAGATGTATGTGCTGGGCGGCGGCAACTATGTTCCTAAATATCACGCTGTGAACGATGTGTGGTGCTCAGAGGATGGTCTGCACTGGTCGCAGGTGACCATGGCGGCTCCTTGGCATCCGCGGCTCTGGTTTTCAGCAGTCGCTTATCGCGATCGGTTGTGGGTTCTCGGCGGATGGTCCAATGAGCCAGCGAAAAACTGGGGGGACGTGTGGTACTCGCGTGATGGCAAGAGTTGGCAGCAGCTACAGTCGGAAGTGAGTTGGAAGGCGCGGCACGAGCACTCGGCTTACGTCTTTCAAGACAAGATCTGGATCGCTGGTGGCCATGCCCAGCCGCTCAGCAATGAAGTATGGTCGCTCGATGTGGCACGCGAATGGCTGCAAGACAAATAGCTCACGAGTGCTCTGCAGCAGACCTTCACAGCAAGTCCTTGAATAGTTCCCACTTGCCGCAGAATCCGTATGACGAGAGCCCTAACATCAATGTTCATTCGGCCTACTCCTGCCACAATCTGGCTTGTGCTTCTAATCGCCTGTCCGGAGTTGCCCGCGGCAGAAGAGTTTCGCACGACGGTTCAGCCGCTCTTGCGCGAGCATTGCCTCCGTTGTCACTCGACCGCGGAAAAGCAGGGAGAGCTCGATCTGCAGCAGTTCGATTCGCTAGAGAGCGTCAAGCAGCATCCGGCCATCTGGCAGCGAGTGCTCGAACAGATCGCGAACCAGGAAATGCCGCCGAAAGAGCTTCCGCCGCTGTCAGCCGAGCAGCGAAGAATGTTTCTGAGGTGGGTGGAAACCACGCTGAATGAAATTGCTCTTGCCCAAGCGGGCGATCCGGGACCGGTCGTGCTGCGGCGGCTCTCGAATGCCGAGTATGCCTACACGATCCGCGACTTGACGGGCGTCGAATCGCTCGATCCGGCCCACGAGTTTCCCGTGGACGGCGCCGCCGGCGAAGGGTTTACAAATGCCGGCGCGGCCCTCG
>JANNTN010000375.1:0-4635 GCA_031394445.1 Anatilimnocola sp. | reverse complement strand
CTCAACTCTGATTTCGTCCAACCAGAGTTTTAGCGATGCTGCCGTCCTACGGTTGGACCATCCTCACGAACGCGATCGTCACCCGCCTCGTCAACCTTTACTCTGTGCTCCGCATCGCGAAAACTCATAATTCGTTATTTGGGACGGTCCGGACGGGCCCGGGAGAATTTACAAATAAACTCGTCAACGCGCACGGCGTCCGGCGCGGTGGTAGAATCTCTCCCGCGTGCCTTTTCGAAAACGCCAGATTCCCGGCTAAGCCCTTCCATCCAGGGACTCACGCCGGCGGATTGAGAACCCGATCAATTACCAGATTCACTCAGTTTTGATCCTCCGGAGGGAATGCGCCTCATCTTGGGCGCCTGCGCAGTCCGCAGATCCCCGCCCGTCCGTGCTGAGCGACAAACGTTTATAAGGAAGGCGACCATGAAGCATGTGGCCGGATTGACGTTCATTGGTTGGCTCATGGGCGTGCAACTCCTGGCCGCTGCCGACCCAGTCTCGAATTCCCGCCTCTTCAAGGCCATCCGCGACGGCGACGTCGAAGCCATCCGCAGGTCGATTGAAACGGAAGCTGATCTCAACGCCCGAGATGACCGCGGGAACAGCCCGCTGCATCTGGCCGCACTTAATCTGGACGCGGACATAGTAGCCCGTCTCGTCAAAGCCGGAGCAAACCCGAATGCGACGAACAAATGGGGAGACACTCCGTTGATTTATTCCGCCAGCAGCTTGGAAAACGTACAGCTGCTGGTTCAACACGGAGCCGACATCAACGCCCGTGCGACGAGTGGGGCAACCGTTCTTTCAGCAGCTGGTGCCGTTCACGATTCGTATCGCGTCGTCCGCTGGCTGCTCGATCACGGGGCGAAACCGGACCCAAAGGACTCGCTTGAGATTCGCAGCGCCGTGCTCGGTGGCGACGTGGACACCGTGAAACTTCTGCTGACCAGGGGCGCCCTCCATAAGAGTAATTCACTAGATCCCTTGGATTCGCCGGTGCTGCTGGCGGCCGTTTTCGACAACCAGCCGATTGTCGAGTTGCTGGTCAAGAATTCCGGTGCTGCAGATGAGTCGAGGGACTTGCTGAACGGCGCCTTTCACTGGGCAGGATTTGGGCAGAAGGCTTCAGTTGCGCGGTCGCTGGTGCTCAACGGGGCCGATGTCCAGGCGCCCTTCAGCGCCAAGGATTACCTCGGCCCTCCTCAGATGGACGGTACGCTCCCCTTGCACTGGGCGGCTTACCATGAACAGGACGACCCTGAACTCGTGCGGTTGCTGCTGCAAAAGGGCGCCGACGTGAATGTCGTCAACGACGCTGGCGAAACGGCGTTGGATTGGGGTAACAAGCGGGGTCACCGCCAGAGCATCGCGGTGCTGACTGCAGCCGGCGGGAAACCGGGTAACCGCAGGGCCAAGACCAAACCGATTCCCAATCGAGCCGTTCCCAGTTCGGGTCCGGCGCGCCAGCGTTTCATCCGAAAATCAGTTGAGCAAGCGTTAGCTTTGATGGAGCGAAGTTCCGATGCGTTTATCGCAAGCGGTTTGGCTCAAACGCAGAACTGCGTCTCCTGTCATCATCAGTCGCTGACCGCTATAGCGGCCAACTGGGCAAACGCTCGCGACATCCGTCCAGACTTGGCGTCGCTCCAGAGAAATCTGGATGCCACGCTGCGAATGTTGGAACCAAGGATCCCTAAGTGTTACGAAGGCATCCTGCCGGCCCCGAACCCGGGAATCGAGAACGGTTATATGTTGATGCACTTGGAGGCTCTCGGTCATCCGGCGGACGCGGTGACCGATGCGTTGGTCTGGCAATTGGCGGCTTCGCAGAAACCTGATGGGAGCTGGCCTTGGACTGTCACCCGGCCGCCGTTGGAGCACGGCCACATCAAGGCGACAGCCCTGGCGGTAAAATCCCTCCGGACCTACCGGCTGCCTTCGCGGCAGAAGGAATTGGACGAGCGGACCGAACGGGCGAAGTTGTGGCTCGAGGGCGCCACCGCGGAGTCTCCGACCGAGCTGGCGTTTCAACTTCTAGGACTGAGTTGGGCCGGCGCGAAGCCCCATTCCATCACGGCGTTCACTAACGCCATCCTCGCGGCTCAGAGAAGCGACGGCGGGTGGGCCTCGTTGGCAAACCTGGAAAGCGACGCCTGGATGACCGGCCTGAACCTCGTGGCCCTCCATCAGGCGGGCGGCGTCAAAGCCAGCGATCCGACTTACCGGCGGGGCGTCGATTTTCTCCTCCGCACCCAGTTTGACGACGGCTCCTGGTGGGTGCGCAGTCGGACGATTCCGGGTCAGCCGCATTTCGACAGCCAGTTCCCCCACGGAAAGGATCAGTTCATCTCCGCGGCCGGCACAGGGTGGGCCACGCTGGCCCTTCTATTGACGCTGGAAGCAACACCGCAGGCCTCCTCCTTGAGAGAGCAGCTGGCCGCGCTGCCGGCCATCAAGGCGCCGTCCGCTGTTTCGGTGGATCAACAAGCCACGGGCAGATCCACCACGGCTGCACTTTCCTTCAAGAAAGATATCCAGCCGATCCTCGAGCGTTCCTGCACGGATTGCCACGGCGGGGAGAATCCCAAAGGTTCGTTCAGCTCGGAAACGCTTGTGGGGCTGATGAAGGGCGGCCAAAGCGGCAATCCTGCCGTCATTGCAGGTCACGCCGATATGAGTCCTATGATCCGCTTCGCGCGCGATGAAGTGGAGGATCTTGAGATGCCTCCACTGGCCGAACGCCCAGGATATGCACCGCTCACCAGGGACGAGGTCCAAAAGCTCGCTCTGTGGATCAACCAAGGGGTTCTGGAGTAATAAACTGGGCCGCCCCCTTGAATGCGCGCCTGTCCAGCGAGTGAGCCACCATAGGCATTCCTACACATTCAAACCAGTTGCGGCGCACCACGGTCGGTCGGAACGTACGTGCTGGCACAGGCATTCTGTACGGCCCAAGATACTGCCGGACAATTCGCCCCGTCTCGACTGCCGTTGGTTGCATCAATTACGTGGCACGCCATCGTCCAATAAGGTGGAATTGTGCTCGCTCTGGGCGCGCGCGAGGCCTCTTCCGACTATGTCAAAACTGGCCGGTGAAGACGCACATCGAACACAGTCTCGGCGCAGTGGTGCCACTCGGCAGTTCGACTCAAGGTGTCATTTACCCGTCAGACGTGCGTTCGCGTAAGATACTCGAAGAATCCACCGAATTCTGATGCAGTCCGCCGGCACTTCCGAGATTCCCACATCGTGCCTCTGTCGTCCCCAGTCCCACAGCGCACCACGATTTCTTGCTTAATGGTATTCACGATGGACACAGGTTTCGACCGCAGCACGGCAATTGAGGTCCTATCCTCCTGCGTTTTTGGGCAAATCTTGAGGCAAAGCCACCTGTGCTCCCGCTTGAAGCTCGATCGACTGCCTGAGCGGCGTATCATCGTTTTTAGTGTCGCCGCCCGTTGCAAGGAAAAACATTCCATCGCGTTGCCCAGCGTTGATGTTCAGCACTGGGTTTTTGTCCGCAGTAAATTTTGCAGCCGTGACGGGTTGCCATTGTCCCTGTTCGTCGCGGACGAAAGCCTTTCCGAACCGGGCTTCTCGCACGTGCTGGGTCGAAATGCGATTACGGCGAAAGTCCTCCACAAAGGAGTAGCACCCCGCTAGCGGCTTCCCGCCGGTAATCGTGGAAAACGTGACCAGTTTCTTCCATTGTTTCGTCTCGGGAATGTAGAACCAGCCGGTGAATTCGGTCCGCTGGTCGTTAACGGCAGTTGTCACCAGGAATCGAAGGGTCTGGCCCACTTTCCAGTCGTAATCGAAGAAGGATTGCCCACCCGTGCCTTCGTTGCCGAAACGGCCTACGCGGACTGCCTCGTCACGATATTGCAGCTTCACGCGTTGCTCGTCCTTAACCGCGTTCGGATCGTTCTGCTTTCCCGGATCCCAGACGGAAAAGATGAGCAGCTTTTTGCCGCCACGTAGTTCCTGCAGCCCATAGTAGCCGTGATTGAATCCGCAGACGCAGAAGTACGTTCCCTCGGCCGACTTCTCGACAGTTACCTCGTTGTAAAATGCCGTTGCTGGCGGGGTGCGATACTGCAAATGGACGCTACGGCTCGCGATACCCTTGAGACTCTCATCGCAATACCCTATCTCAAATGCGCTGACAAGCAAAATCATCGTAGCCTGGAGCATTCGACAAATCGGTCGCATCACAGCGTTCCTATCGTAAAACCTTCTGTCTGTTGCACGCGGCCATGATAACCGCTTGCTTGTCTCCCCGTCATTCCAAGCTCGACATTTTCACGTTGCGTTGGTAGCGACATGGCGGTGGCAAATCGTCCACCATTTCACGCTGCAATATGTCCGACGTTTATCCGGATAGTCGATGTCGATAAGACTCAGCATTGGAATTCGCGTAGCCATTTCTTCTCGGCGGTGGCCGAGGCGATTCGGAAAATCCTGGTCGATTGCGCGCGTCGGAAAGAGGCGTTGAAGGAAGCCTGCCTGCCATTGGGCCGCTTGCAACCTAATGGCATCGCCGCCATTAAAATGTTGAAGCAGGTGCGAGCCGGCACGCCATTTGCGCCCGCAAGCTTCCCGTAGCTCCTTCCGAGTTCCAACCATGACGAG
>JANNTN010000343.1:0-21342 GCA_031394445.1 Anatilimnocola sp. | reverse complement strand
GGCCGAAGGCGTCGGTGGTGCCCATCGTCGCGACCAGGGCGGCGATGACTTTGCCTTGGTCGAGTTGCTCGCGGGCAGCGATTTCGAGCGCTGCGATGTCGATGGAGTCGTCGCGCTTGGAAGGAACGCGGATGGCGGCGTTTTGACCGAGACCGAGCCAGGCGGCAACGGTGCTGTTGGCGTAGTGGCTGCGGTCGGAACTGAGAATTACTGCGGGTTTTGTGATTCCCTGGTTGAAGGTGCCGGGGATAGCTTTTTCGAGGCCAATTTTGAGGCCGTAGAGGAGGGTGCCGGTGCCGCCGAAGGTAAAGACGCCGCCGGAGGTTTGCGGATCGTAGCCGACCAGTTGAGCGGCGATGGAGGCGACACGGACCTCGGCCTCAGAACAGCCGCGACCGCTTTCGTCGCTGCAGAGGTTGGGGTTGTACATGCCCGGCAGGATGGTACCGATGATGCTGGCGATGGAGGGGGGCGCGACGACATTTACCTGGCTGCGCGGATGCGAAACGATGAGCATCCCGTTGAGGGCATCGACGAGCTGCGGGATGACTTTTTCGAGCGACTGCGGCTCATTGGCCAAGCTGGCGCGGGCGGCAGCGGCATAGTCGGGCTCGCGCGGCACGCCGAGAATTGGCGCTTGCGACTTTAGTGCATCAACGCGGTCGAGCGTGCGCAGCAGAGAGAAGACGACATAGCCGTCGTGGACAGGGTCCGAGACGGGTGCAGGGAAGGCGTCGCGGAGCGATTCCAGGTGCTGGTGATAGAGAGGAGACATAAAAATCAAAGAACCAAAGATCCGAAGAACCAAATAGGGCTTCCCACTCTTAAGGTTCTTTTGTTCTTCGGTTCTTCGAGTTTGTCCCTTACCGTCCTCGCCCGCGGCCGCCGCGTCCTCGGCCGCGGTCGCCTCCGCGATCGGGGTTGTTGGCCCGCGTGGCCATGTTGGCGTCGATGAGCAGGTTGACGGCTTCGTCCCAAGTGGGAATTTTCTTGTGGGTAGGCAGGTCACCTTCGCCTACTTCGTCATCCTCAATATCCATAGCGTGCAAATCGTCATCCAGTTCGTCGTCAACCGGTCGGGCACCACGTCCGGTCGGAGGCCGTTGGTCACGTGGCGGGCGGCGTTCGCCGCGCTCGTCGCCACGCGGATAGCCCGTTTGGCCAGCGGGAGACGGGGCGCGCTCGCCACGCTCGCCACGCTCGCGCCGCGAACGGCTGCCACGCCGGTCGTCATCGCGACCAGCATCTCGTCCGACTTCGCCTCGTCCGCCTTCGCCGCGCCCGCCTTCGCTCCGTACACCTTCGCCACGCCCGTCTTCGCTCCGTACACCTTCGCCTCGTCCGCCTTCGCCACGTCCGCCTTCGCCGCGTACGCCTTCACTGCGTACGCCTTCACCGCGGCCACTGTCGCCACGGTTGCCATGTCGCGGCTGACGTTCGGCACCGCGCGAGTAGCCGGGTGATGCAGAATCACGATTACGCTGGGATCCGCGTTCGGGCCGCTCGGATCGTTCGCGTCCGGGCGCGGGTTGATCTCTTACATCGGCATCGAGTTCGAGTTCTTCGTCGCGCTCGAAATCGAAATCGGCATCTTCGCTGGCCGGTTCGATGTCAACTTCATCAAGAGGGGCCGATTGCTGCGGCTGCTCGGTGCCACGACCGCGACCGCGGCCACGGCGGCGACGACGGCGACGGTGACCATCGCGAGATTCGCCTTCTTCATTGCCAGATTCTGGTTGGCCGCTGTGTGTCTCGCCGAACGAGAGATCCGAGCCTTCAGGTTGGTCGTAATCGAGGACCGGGCCTGTTTCGTGATCGTCGAGTGGCTGCTCTTTCGCCGAACGGATGCGTGGTTGGTCCGAATCATCCTGGTCTGAGTCATCATGGTCCAGGCCCAAACCGAAAACATTAACGTCAGCCGGCTTGCTGCCGAACATTTCGTTGAGCGCTGGGGGCGGAACCGGTGGCGAGGGCACATCGCGCTCTTCACGACGGCTGCGCTCTTCGCTGCGAGGTTGACGCTCTTCGCGCCGCGGCTGGCGCTCTTCGCTGCGTGGTTGGCGATCTTCGTGTCGCGAGGGGCGTTCGTCGCGCCGTGACGGGCGACGGCCACCTTCGCGAGGAGAGAATTCCTCGCGGTCACGCGGGCGAGGCTCTTCGGAGCGGCGGGGAGCAAAATGATCGGGTGGTAAAATTGATTCGGCGACTGATTTCGACGATTCTGCCTCAACGATAGGCTGCCCGACAACTGGGCGCTCGGTGGCGGCTTCGGTTACGGGCTCTGCCTCGACAGCCGATTCCAGCCCGAGCGCACCCGCGATGCGCGACCAATAGCTGGGCGACTTTGCAGCGGGCTTGGTCGGTTTGGCCTTAGCAGCAGCCTTTTTTTCAGGACGCAGCATCGAGACGGGCTGCTTCTTGACGGGTAGCTCGCTGGCCGGTGCTTCCGATGCGGGCGGCGGAGGCGGCGTTTCACCAGCGGGCACGCCGAGCGTTTCCAACACAGAATTCCAGCGGTCTTTTCCGGGTTCGGACATAATCAGGAGTCAGGGGACAGGAGGCAGGGGGCAGGAAGTCCACTGGCAATATACTGGCGGCAGGGAGAGGCGCAAAGTCTGGCGAGTGCGTGGTGTCGTGATTGCGTAGAATAAAAGGAAGCAGGAATTGTCAGCGAAGGAGCAGTTTTATGGCCGCGGAGAAATCGTCGGTTGCCGCTTTACCGCATGTGGAGCGGGTGGAATTGGCCGGGCATATCATCGATAGCCTGCTATTGCCGAAGGTTTTGGACTTCATCACGGCGGCTGGCGGCGTTTTTCGGATCGAGAAAATTGCGATTGGCCACGCTCGCAGCGACCCCAGTTACGCCTTGATCGAGGTGCGGGCCGCGACAGCCGAGCGGCTTTCTCAGATTTTGGCCGATATTGCCGATCACGGGGCAACACCCGTCACCACGCAGGATGCCCGGCTGGCGAGTGCCGACATCGCCGGGGCCTTTCCCGAGGCTTTTTACAGCACGACGAACCAGCGGACGGAGGTGCGGATCGCCGGGAAGTGGGTTGAGGTGCAGAAACAGGAAATGGACTGTGGCGTCCATGTCGATCTGGCCGCGGGAACAGCCGTGTGCCGGGCGATGACGGATGTGCAAGTGGGCGAACAATATGTCGTGGGGCACGCGGGGGTGCGGGTGCTGCCTGAGGCTCGCGAGGCCCAGGCCCACGGCTTCGAATTCATGAACAGCCCCGTTTCGACGGAAAAGCCCAAGGGGGTCGCCATTCGGCAAGTAGCCCTCGAGCTAATTCGAGCAAAAAAAGAGGGAGGCAAGGCACTCCTCGTCGGCGGACCGGCCATCATCCACACAGGCAGCGTGGAGCATGTGTCGAGCCTCATTCGTCGCGGCTACATCCATCGTCTATTTGCCGGCAACGCCTTGGCGACCCACGATATCGAGCATGCGATTTTTGGCACGAGCCTCGGCGTGCGGCTAGATAGCGGCGATATTTTGGAGGCGGGACACGAGCATCATCTGCGTGCCATCAACCGCATTCGCCGGCTGGGGGGCATTCGCAACGCAGTCGAAAGCGGCGAGCTCAAAAGCGGCATCATGTATGAATGCGTGAAGAACAACGTCGATTTTCTGCTCGCCGGCAGCATTCGCGACGACGGACCGCTACCCGAGGTCATCACCGACACGCTCGTCGCCCAAGCCGAAATGCGAGAAAAAATTCGCGATGTGACATTTTGCCTGATGGTCGCCACCACGCTCCATTCCATCGCCGTCGGCAACCTGCTGCCCGCCTGGGTCAAAGTCGTCTGCGTCGATATCAACCCCAGCACCGTCATCAAGCTCGCCGATCGCGGCAGCTTCCAAACCGTCGGCCTGGTCACCGATGTCGAGCCCTTCTTCCGCGCTCTGGTGAGTGACGTGGAACGATTGGAAAAACAATAGCGTGCCGGATCAAGTCGGCGATGATGCAGCATTCAATAAGCTTCTCGCGAAGATTACTGCACTTTTTTCAGCAGCATGTCACGCAGTTCTTCCAGAGGAAATTGGTTGTAGGTTCTAAGTGCCTGGATTTGGGTTTCCAGCGCGAGAACTTTCCGGCTTGGCCCTGGCTTCGCTTTAGCGATGGCATTCTGCCTGCCTTCGACCTTCTTAATATCGCTTTGGGCATCTCGCCACTGGGCTTCGATTTTCTTCGTTTCCGCCGTGGCGTCCCGATCGAGAGCGATTTTTTGCTGCTCAATTCCTTTCCTTTGCCGGATGATGCCCGCGGCTTGATTGTTCAATTGGTTAAGTTGGTTTTGGCTCGTGCGAAGGTTGTTTTGTGCCTGCTGGATTTGGTTTTGCAGAGGCTGACGCGCGGCCGCATCCTTGGCATTGTTCAGTTGCAATTGAAGATTCTGGATCGTGTTCTGCGCTTGAGTGACGTTGTTATTGGCCAACATCATTTGTCCTTGCAAATTTATGAGATTCTGTTGCAGCGGCGCGTCCTGGCGATCCAAGCTCGCGATGCCCTTGTCAAAATTAGCCCTTACCTGCGTCTTTTGATTTTCGAGTTTGGTTACATCCTGAGAGAGCCTTTGGAGCTCAGCCGAAAGGTTAGCCAGCTCTTTCTGCCGTTCTTCCTCGGCTTCTTGTTTCGATTTCGATTTGGCATCGGCGAGTTCAGCCGAAAGTTTGTTAAATTCAGCGAGTGTATTTGCTTTGGCGTCTGCGAAGGCTTTTTTGCGCGGCTCGTCGAATCGCTGTAGGGCCTTTTCTTCGAATTTTGCTCGTGCCCCTTGATCGGCGGCTTTTCCGCAAGGCCCCTCCAGAAAGCCGGCGAGCTCTCCCAGAAAAACAATGGCTTCGTCCTGGGCTTGCAGGGTCGCAGCATCCGTGGCTGGCGGATTGGGGGTCGCGGCTTGCGCGATTTTCTCGGCCTGAATGATTGCCTGGGGATACGCTTGTTTGGCTGTATGAATCCAAGCGGCGGCACGAAGCGCGGCGAGATGCAGATCGTCAGAGGGCTTCGCCTTGGGAAAAGTTTCCAGGCTCGTCAGCGCATCGCTGTAGCGGTTGTGATGCATGAGCACCAGCCAGCGGGCCGCCAGCACGGAAGAATCCGTGCTTAACGGTGGTTGATTCAGCCTGTCGTCATCCGGCAATTTGCTCGCCGCCGGCGCTTTTACCCAGCCTTTTTCGAGGAGTACTTTCGCGAAGTGGGCAGCGGCGGGATCGGCGGCTCGGGACCAATTAGTAATGAGAACGAAGGAAAGTATCAGCAAAGTCGCGCGAATCATGTCAGTGAGTCTCCTATTTGCGGTTATTCGGTATTGTCTTTTGGCGGAGTTGCTTTTTCTGGTAGCGGCGGGCCCTCGCTGGCGCGCCAGACGCGGACGGAGTCAAATTCGGCATAGACACCCTGGTCGTCGGTGGCGATAGCGGCGAGCCAGATTTGCAGAAATGGTGGGAACTGATCGGGCAGCTTGATTGGCTCGCAGGCTTCGTCACCATTGATCCAGACCCGGACCAAACCGTCACGAACCGTACCGCGCAGCGTATTGAACGCTCCATCGCCTTTCCACGTCGCCACTGACTTTTGGACCACCGGATTAACGGTAAGGGAAAGATCGGTCAGACCCTGGTCCAGGTCTATAACGCCTGTTTTCAGCTTCCCTTGATGATCGAGCAGAACCTGCTGCCAGTATTTAATTTCAGGATTTTTTTGTGTTAGTGGTTTGGCGATATTAAAGCCCCACAAGCCCTTGGTCGCCCGACCAACGATCTCAAAATCGGCAGAGGTCATCGGCCAACTGACACAGAGGCCACGATAAGTACTGGTAGGCAACTGAATGATCAACTGTCCATTTTTTAATTCGTTGGCTGTCGCTTTAAATGCAGCAGGCTGTTTGAATCTGGAGAGATCAGAGAAATCATTCTCGTAAACCGGCTTGGCCGCGGCACGGTCACTGTTTGGTTCCAAAACAGGCGGTGGTTGCGCGTTGGCTTCGTCTTTTTTGCCAGGTGCAGCAACGGGCGGCACCGGCGGAGCCTCGCCCGCGTGCCAGATGCGCAGCGCGTCGAATTGGCAGTTAAAGGGCTCCTCGCCTTTTACTCCGGCGATACTAACGCGGAATGGTCCCAGGGGTCGCTTGACCGTGATCGCGTCACAGGCCGGTTCTCCATTTACCCAGACGTTGGCAATGCCATCTCTAAAACTGACTCGGAGGGTATTTGCTGAATCGCCTGCTTTCCAGGAATGAAGCGGTTTGGCTCCAAAATCGCCAACGTCGTGCAGAACCGAGTGTCCGTCAGAAAGCGTTTCGCTCTGCCAAACTCTCAGTTGTCCCGCGGAGTCGAGCGCCACCATTAAGCCGTTAATGTGACCTTGCAAGTTGCAGCCAAAAAAACCACTGGTCGCTTGACCAACAACTTCAACATCGGCACTTTCCAGCACCGGCAAAGTGGGTTCCGTTCTCGTGACCCAAGGGCCGTCGAAGGTTGACTTCAGGTGAAGTCGGCCGCCGCGAAATTTTGTTTCCGCGGTGTAGGTCCAATTCGGGTCGATCTTTGAGAAGTCCTTGTCATATACGGCTTGGAGCGGCACTGAAGGCGCGGGGGCATGGGGCCCTTCACCGGCGCGCCAGATGCGAAGCGAGTCAAATTCACAGTCAAACGACGTACTGTCAGGATCGGGCACAGCCACAAAACCAACCCTCGCCGAACCAAGCGACTGGTCGAGTTTGATCGCTTCGCAGGCAGCCTCGCCATTCAGCCAAACCTCTAGAGAGCGGTCGCGCCAAGCAACGCGCAATACATTGAACTCGCCGTCTCTGCGCGGCTTGATCGGCAATTGACTGACGGGAAGGGGAAAAGAATTGAAAGCTGTGGTGCCCGGCGGTATCTCACACCGCCGCGCGTAAACCTGCCCTTGCTTGTCGAACGCCAGAGTAATTCCCTTCGCGCGGTCGTTGACGTTGACCACATTGATTCCCCACATACCACTCTTCGCTCGCCCTAGGACTTCAAAATCTGCCTCGTCCAGCATGGGGACGCTACGTGAGGCGCGCAACCATGTATGCGACCCGTTTGATTGCATAACGAAATAACCATCGCGGATAGTGGATGTGCCGCCTGGAACGGGAGTGAGCCAATTGGGATCGGAGGTCGAAAAATCGATCTCGTAGATTGGTTTGGCGATTGAGATGGGTGGCTGCTTCACGGGCAGCGAGCCGTTGTTAACAGTCACCTTGTTTGGTTGGTCGGTTGCGTCGTCCGCAGCCGCTTTTGGCTTTGAATTGTCGATTGCGATATCAAGCTTCGCGTCGCCATCGACTTCGATCTTTGTTTTGCTGCCATCGGGCCGCGTGATCGTGATGATGATCGCCCCGCACACGATGGCAGCCGCGGCGGCAGCGAGTGCAATTCCAAGCCGAGAAGGCTTTCGCAGGGCGGCGCTAGTTGCCAAGCGACCAATCGCGGATAGCTCAGTAGATGAGGACTGTCTAATCTGCCGCCTCTCCCAACTTGAGGCGATAGGAGCCAGCCGCGACGCTACATTCTCCGCTGACCAGGGACGCTGGAGCGGATCCTTGTGCAGCAGCTTGGCGATGAAGTCGGATAGCTCGGATGGAACTTGCGGATTGAGTTTTCTCGCCGGCGGCGGTTCATCGACGGCCAGCGAGTGCAGCATCGAGAGCGTGTCGGTTCCTTGAAACGGCAGCCGGCCGGTGACCATGCGGTAGAGCACGCAGCCGAGACTGAAGAGGTCGCTGCGGATATCAATGGCTTTGCCTTGCGCCTGTTCGGGCGACATGAAAGCCGGTGTGCCGACGATCACACCCGATTTTGTCAGCTCAACGTCGTCCGACTGGATACGAGCCAACCCAAAATCGAGGAGTTTGGCGCGGGAGGCAGCTCCCTCGCTGACGCTTCGGGTTGGTGTTGAGCTTTCCAACCAGATATTCGATGGCTTGATGTCGCGATGCAGCAACCCCTTCGCATGTGCGGCCGCCAGTCCGGCGGCGATCTCTCGGCCAATTCGCAGCGTATCGCCAATCGGAAGCTTTTCCTCCCGCTGCAAACGAGCATCGAGCGTTTCGCCTTCGAGCAGTTCCTGAGCGAGAAAGGGAACGCCATTCACCCGGCCAACCTGAAAAATCGTCACCACATTGTCATGACGAACAGCGGCGGCCGCGCGCGCCTCGCGCATGAAGCGCTCGACTGCTTCAGAATCGTCAATCAGATCGGGCCGCAAGAGCTTCAGTGCCACGTGCCGTCGAAGCTGCATGTCCTCCGCCAGAAAAACAGCGCCCATTCCGCCATAGCCGAGCATCTTGAGGATGCGGAACGAACCGAGCCGCCCCAGTTCATCGGGACTGGCCGCCGGTTCCAGCCGTGACATCAGTTGGGTAACGACCGTGAACTGTGCTCCGCCGAAAGCCGTTGTGGCGTCGAGCGACGAGGGCTGAGTTGTCAGTTGCGAACGATCGGACAGGCGCTGCACCAACTGATTGATCGAATTCGAGGCCGCCGCCGAGAGGTCCGGGGAACCGGCGTTTTGTAATGCGGCGACGAGCGTGTCCGACGAGCGTAGCGTTCGAGTACGGGCCACGCATTGTGGGCATTCCAGCAAATGGCTTTCGAGCGGGGCGGCATCTTCATCGGAAAGTTCTCCGAGTAACAGCGGGCGAAGCCGCTCGTCGGGGATGCAGGTCGCGTCGGGCATGGGTTGGTGGCTCAGTGCTAGAAGGCTGCTGGTTCACATTAGATATGCGCAACCCCCACGGAACCTAACAGGATTTTTGCTTTTTTCTTGGTGAAACTCTTCACTGGGCTGGGAGCCTCAGTCCAGCAGGCCAGCCAATTCCTGTCGCAACCGCCGAAGGACACGGGACTTAGCGACATAGACGGCCGCTTCGGACATTCCCAGTTCTAGCCCCACGTCGGCAGCCGACTTGTCGTTGACCGTATGTTCCCAGCAGGCTCGCCAGGTTTTGGGTTCGAACTCGGCCTGCATCACTTCCAGCGCTTTGCGGACGAGGTGTTCGCGGTATTCGGCATTCCAGAACTCTTCCAGGTCTTCGCCGCCGGGCAATGCCTTTAGGAGAGCGTCCTCTCCGCCCGTTCCGACGGCCACAACGCGCCGCCGCTGCAACTCACGGCACTTGTTGATCGTGACGGTTTTCAGCCAGCCACGGAAATTGCGGCGAGCGGCATCGTACTCGAATCCTGGTAATTCCTTCATGAGGAGGACCAACACCTCCTGCGTCAGATCGGCGGCGTCTTGATTGGCCAGACCAGCTCGCTGCGCCCAGCGGTAGAGCAGCGGCGTGTACAAGGCGACGAACCGCTCCCACGCGGCTTGATCGTCGCGTCGGCGGACGCGCTCTAAGAGGGTGACAGAAGTAGAGAGCATCGATAACTTGCCTTTACAGGCCGAATATAAGGCCGAGGCCAACGGTGCTTTTGGAATCTCGCGGGGAAGCCAGCGCCCAAGACTGGTATGCCAAGGTGTTGCGATTCTCTGCCCGAGACCGATTGAGATCAATCAAAAAGGTCATTGCCCCCAAGAGTCTTGGGAATCGGCAGAGCCGAGCGGATCTTTTTATTAAGTCGGCGGGGTGGCACTGTCTGAATTGGGTGCCACTGGCTTGCCAGTGCTTGATCGAGCAGGTGCGGCCAATCTGGCAGCAGCATTCCCCAATCAACATCCGGCACAGCTTCACCTCCTCAAACCAGCCCCCACCCCACCTTTGCCCTCTCCCCAAAAAAACCGCCATTTCTCGCTTTAAAAAATCTCCCAAATTCTCGCCCGGTTTTTTGCCCAAACTGCAATGTAGTAGATAGGCAACAGCACTTCGCCCCATCCGCGTGCTCCGCGCCTCCGCGTGAGGAATACCCTCCCTGCGCGCGTTTCCATTTTTTGACCATGGACTTCAAACTTTTGACCCTGAAACTCACACCATGCTCACCAACCCCTCACCAACCCCTCACTGTGAGCGCTTTGGCATTTTCCCAAATCTCATAAACCTATGCAGCATAATGACTTGCAAAATCACGCTCACCGACAGCCCCAAAGAAGTGAGCGTTTCCCCTGATTCCTGATTCCTGATTCCTGACTCCTGACTCCTGACTCCTGACTCCTGACTCCTGACTCCCGACTCCTAATCATCCACCCCAGACATACCTAATCACAAAACCTAAACCCTAAACATTAACGCGGCCAAAAACATCACCCATCAACTCACAAGCACCTGCCAGAAAACAACTTATGCCAATGTTTAGGCCCAAAACGCTTCGCAAAATAACCCCGCCGACTCCACCCTCAACTCTAAACTTTTACCCAAACTCACTATTTAGCCGCAGCGCAATTGGCACCAGCGAAGGCCGTGGTTCGAACAGTCTGTCAGATCAATCGAAAAGCCCTTTGACCTTCAGAGTCTTGGGAATTGGCAGAGCCGAATGGATCTTTTTATTCAGTCGCTCGATGAAATACGCGGCAAGTGCCGGTGATTCCTGTTCTTCATTTTGATGGACAAAGAAAAAGAGCTGCCGCAACCCGGCTTTTTTCCATTTGGAGATTCGCCCGATCCACTCATCGAGGCGCGAGCGATCTGATTTCGGCTCGTTCGCCCCGACCCAGCGGACGAACGCCGTCGAGGTTGTTAAACGCATGTGCATGAGGTCACGGCGACCCGCGGTATCGACAAGAACATTCGTGACGCCATGCGATTCAAGCAAATCGTAAAGTTTGCTCGAAACGGCCGGGTCGTTGTACCAATCCGTGTGGCGAAACTCGATGGCCAGCGGCACTTCATACGTCCAATTTTCGGCAAACGCCACAACACGGTCGAAATCCTTTGGGCCAAAATTGTCATGCAACTGCAAAAACGTCATTCCCAGCTTTTCATGCAGGTGGGACATGTTGGCGACGTTGTGTCCGACGATCTCCGTGACGTCTTTCAAGCGTTTGAAGTGCGAGATCGATTGTTCGAGTTTGGGAAAGAACCTGAAATTCTCCGGCACCGTCTGGTACCAGTTGTCGAATGTTGTTGGCGGAAATAAGCGGTAAAACGTGGCATTCAACTCGATGCAATTGAACTGCGTCGAATAGTAGGCAAGTTCATCTTTCACTCCTTTCGGATAGAAATTTTTGAGGTCTTTTTTATTCCACTTGGCACAGCCGACATAAACCTCCAGCTCATCTGATTTCAAGGCTTGTGCTTTCAGCACTTTCGCCGTATCCGGATGGTCGGGCGGAATCGTGAAATCGATCTTTCCCGGATCATCGACTTGTCCGAATTGCATGCAGTTCTCCTCAATGGCCATGTCGCCGGAAGCTAACGGCTGCGAGTCTTTTTCCGGCTCCGCAACTATCCAATACGCGTGGGAAGTTGTTGATCAGAAGTCACCGACCTAATGAGTCGAGGTGACAGGATTCGATCCTGCAACCTCGTGACCCTTCACTCAGCGAAGCCAACGCTATTACTTCGCGAGATCGAATTTGACGCTTTCGATTTTTCCCGTGAATTCGAACTTGCCCTTGTCTTTATAGGCTGGATCAATGGGCGTGATGGAGTCGCGTCCGACTTCGAAGGGTTCGAGGCCGTGGCGAAACGCGGACCGCTTCAGCTTTCCTTCGCCGGCAGGTTTACCGTTTACAAACAGCTTCAGCGTGCCGCCTCCTTCCTTGGAACCGTCTGGCGCGAACTCTGTTTTGAGTGTCACCTTTCCTTCGGGCAGTGCTACCGTGCCGGGAATGCTCACATCGGCAATGTCGAAAAATGTGTAGCGGAAATTTGGTTTGCTATCTTTGACGTACAGCGACCAGCCGGCTGAGAAGGCACCAGCGCACGCAACCACTCCTTCCGCACCGCCCTTGGGTACGTTGATTTCAGCGGTGATCGTGTGCGCCCGGGGGAAGAGCTGCGGTCCGATGGGCTCGGGCAGCCATACGTTGTTGCCGAAATAGGTCCAGCTTGTTGGCGGCTCGCCGGCAACGCGAAGCTTGGGGTCCATCCGCTCGGAGAAGCGCGGGTCAATCGGGAACACATCGTATTTTTTCGCTTCTTCAACAAATTTGCCCTGCAACTCTTTCAGCTTTTCGGGCATCTTAGCGGCCAAGTCGTTGGCTTGGCTGAAGTCGTCCGCAATGTTGTAGAGTTCCCACGCAGCCTTCGAGTAGTCGTCGCCACCCTTGCCCCGATCCCACGGGGCACCGAAACGGCTGCAGGCAACCCAGCCGTCGTTGTAAATGGCTCGGTTGGCCTTCATCTCGAAGTACTGCGTCTTCCGTCGGTCTTTTGCCTTCGCGTCGTCGAACGAGTAGAGCATCGAGACCCCTTCGATCGGTTTCTGTGGGATTCCGTTGACCAATTTTGGTTCGGGAATTTTGCACGCCTCCAAGATCGTCGGCACCACATCGATGACATGGTGAAACTGCGTCCGCTGTTGGCCTTTCGTTTTGATTCCCTGAGGCCAATGCACAACCAGCGGATTGCGCGTACCGCCGAAGTGGCTGGCGACCTGTTTGGTCCATTGGAACGGAGCATCCATGGCCCAGGCCCAGCCGACGGGAACGTGCGGCTCGCTGGTTGGCCCGCCGACCTCGTCGAGGCGGTTGATCGTACTTCGCAGCCCGAGGTCGATACCAAGGAGGCTCGCGAGTTCGCTGAAAGTCCCTTCCAGGCCACCCTCTGGGCTTGCGCCGTTATCACCAACAACATAAAGGACGAGCGTGTTGTCGAGCTCGCCAGAGGCCTGGAGGCTGTCGATCAGTCGGCCGACGTGATGGTCAGTATGTGCCATGTAGGCGGCGTAGTTCTCCATGAGCCGCGTGTACACTTTCTTGTTATCAGCCGGCAGCGTGTCCCACGCTGGAATTCCTTCTGGCCGCGGCGTCAGCTTCGTACCAGGCGGAATAACGCCTGTTGCGAGCTGCTTTGCATGGGTCAGCTCGCGTTGTTTGTCCCAGCCGTGGTCAAATTTGCCGACATACTTTTCACGCCACTCCTTGGGGGCATGATGCGGGGCGTGAGCCGCACCGGTGCTGAAATAGCTAAACCACGGCTTATCTCGGTCGGAGGCGCGAATGTTTCGCGTCCAGGCGATTGCCTCGTCGGTCATGTCCGCTGTGAAGTGATAGCCTTGCTCCGGAGTCTTTGGCTGGTCCACGTGCATCGTATTTCGATACAAAGTGGGATAGTACTGATGCGTCTCTCCCTGGTTAAAGCCGTAGAAATAATCGAACCCGAGGCCCGTTGGCCAGCGGTCGAACGGCCCGGCCGGGCTAATATCTGGCTCGGGCGTGTTATGCCATTTGCCGAACATGCTCGTGGCATAGCCGTTGTCGCGCAGAATTTGTGGTATCAGGGCGCAGCTTCGTGGGATGATGCCGGTATAGCCGGGGTAGCCGGTCCCCATTTCGATAATGACGCCGGTGCCGATGCTGTGATGATTTCGACCTGCGAGCAGCGCCCCGCGCGTGGGGCTGCAAAGGGCCGTGGTGTGGAAACGCGTGTACTTAAGGCCGTTATTGGCCAGCTTGTCCATGTGCGGCGTCGGCACGGGACCGCCGAATGTTGAGCACATGCCAAAACCAACATCGTCGAGCAGGATCAGCAGCACATTCGGGCTCCCCTTCGGCGCTTTCACCGGCAGCGGATAGCTGGGCGTCGAGTCCTTGTACGACTCGCCGATCTTGCCTTTGAATGCCGGGTCGGGCTGAGGGAGTTGCGTGCCGCTGGCGGGAGCCTTCGTCTCTTGGGCGGCTAGCGAGCAAAATAATGCGGCAATGCCAAGCAAAGCGGCGATCGTGGTGTTTCGCGTTCGCATCGTAAAACTTCCAGAAGTGTGGAGCGTTGGTGTCAAATTGGGCTATTTCAAATCGATCGTGACCTTCTCGATCTTGCCGCTGAATTTGAAAGGTACATCGTAGCTGAGGTTGACGGGAGTGCCGGCGTCTTCGCCCACGTCCAGCGATTCGTCGAGCGTGACGCGGACGGGGATCGTCCGATCGATGCGCCCCTTGGCGATCTCCTTGCCGTCAACCGAAATGGTCGCGGCACCGCTCTTGCCGATTTCCTGCCCCCCTTCGTAGGCGAAGTCCATCTTGATGGTGTGCTTGCCCGGCGCGATTGCATCCTTGCCCGCTACTTCATAATGGTTGACGCCCACAAAGTTGTAGTGGAAGACCGGCTTGCCCTTATCCAGATAGAGTCCCCAGCCGCCAAACAGCCCACCCTGGGTGACGAGCATTCCCGTGGCGTCGGCTTTCATATCCACCTTCGTGGTGATCGACCAGGATTTGTTCTTGATGTCGGGGCTGGCCCCTTCCGGAATGCGGGTCATGCCTTCCAGGTAGTCAAATGACTTGCGCCCGCGAGTCAAGCTGGGGCGAATGGCCGGATCGAGCCGCGCGATGCGGCTGTTGTCGAGCGGGAGCACGTTGTAGTGGCTCGCCTCGGTGTAAAAGAGCAGTTGCAGATCCTTCAGCTTGTCTGGCATTTTGGCCGCGAGGTTTTCGGCCTGCGAAAAGTCGGTGGGAGCGTAAAGCTCCCATTGATAGCCGGTGATGACATCGGCCGTGGGCGTGTTGGGATCCCACGGCGCGCCGACGGGCGTGGTGCAGGCAACCCACCCGTCAGAATAGATGGCCCGGTTGCCGAGCATCTCGGAATACTGGGTCTTCCGCGTGCTGGGGGCCTTGGAATCGGCAAACGTGTATTTCAGGCTCACGCCTTCGATGGGCTTTTGGGGCACGCCATTCACAGAGGCGGGCTGCGGCAGGCCGACGACATCGAGTATCGTCGGTACGATGTCGATGCAGTGATGCCACTGCGTGCGCAGGCCGTTCTTGGCCGCGATGCCCTTCGGCCAAGAGATGACCATGCCGTTGCGCGTGCCGCCGTAGTGGCTGGCGACCTGCTTGGTCCACTGAAACGGCGTACACATCGCGTTCGCCCAGCCGACGGGGTAGTGGTTGTAGGCCTTCCACGTGCCGATGTCGTCGGCGTTCTTCAGCACTTCCTTGATGTCTTCCTTCACGCCGTTGAAGAAGGTCATTTCGTTGAGCAGACCTTGGAGGCTCCCTTCGGCGCTGGCTCCGTTGTCGCCCGCGATGTAGATGACGAGCGTGTTGTCGGTTTCGCCCAAATCTTCGATCTGTTTGAGGACGCGGCCCACGTTGTAGTCGGTCTGCTCGAGGAAGCCGGCATAGACCTCCATGAAGCGGGCATAGACCTTCTTCTCTTCCGGCGAGCAAGTGTCCCAGGCTTGCACGCCCGGTGCGCGGGGGTTGATTTTTGCGTCGGCCGGGATCACGCCGAGCTTCTTCTGTTGCGCGAAGGTTTCCTCGCGAACTTTGTCCCAACCTTGGTCAAACTTGCCCTTGTACTTCTCCACCCATTCTTTTTTCGGATGATGGGGGGCATGCGTCGCGCCAGGCGCGTAGTAGCAGAAGAACGGCTTGTTGGGGGCCACGGCTTTTTGCATCGCGATCCACTTGCTCGCCTGGTCCGCCATGTCGTAGTCGAAGTTGTAATCGGGATTGCCGAGGTACGGCTCGATCGGCTTCGTTCCTTCGGTGACATTGGGCCGCCACTGGCTGGTGTCACCCCCGATGAACCCATAGAAGTGGTCGAAACCCAGGCCGGTTGGCCACAGGTCGAAGGGCCCGGCCTGGCTTCCATGCCAATCAGGCACGTTGTGATTCTTGCCGAACCAGGCCGTGCCATAGCCGGCTTGCTTGAGGATTTCGGCTACCGTCGCTGTGTCCTTCTGCATCACCGTGTCATAGCCTGGAAACCCAGTACCAAGCTCCATAATGCAGGCCGTGTGGGCCGAATGGTGGTTCCGACCGGTGATGAGAGCCGCCCGCGTCGGACTGCACAGTGCGGTCGTATGAAAGTGGTTGTATCGCAAGCCGCTCGCGGCTAGTTTCGTAAACGTCGGCGAGTTACATGGCCCGCCAAACGTGCTGGTCGCGCCAAATCCCACGTCGTCGAGCAGGACGAGCAGGATGTTTGGCGACCCAGCCGGAGCTTTCACCGGCTGTGGAAAGTCGGACTTTGAATCCTTGGCCCGCAGGTTAATCGTTCCCTGAAACGGCTGCTCCGGGCGAGGCAAAACGCTTTGCGCCAGGAGCGACGAAGAGACGATAACCAGTAGCAAGGCGGTGACGAATGACAGTGCTTTGCCATGGGGCATGGGTGAGATCCCGAAGAAGAGTAGATGCAGAACCAGCGACCAGAATCGGTCGCTGGCGCTGTGCATAGTACACCGCGCCGTGACGCCTGTATCAATGCGCCATAAAATCTGAGCTGGCGGCGATGAGAAAGCCAATCATCGAATGCTCAGACCGCACTTCACGAAAACTTAACGTGTGTGTTTCGTCGAGTTCGCGAGGAAGAAAATCCGCCTCGAACGCTGTTCGTCCGTGCGACATGCACAAGGCCGCACGCCAAGATTTGAACCGAGCCGAAATATCGAATAGAGCAAAAATGGCAATTGCACTCTGCCACGAGCGGCCGGATTGAGCGTTGATGAACCAATGTTTGAACAACTGAAGTGCTGTGTTCTGCAACACTGTTCTTTTCTGCCGTGCCAAGATAATCTGGTCGATCGCCGTTCAGTCTCATTGTGGGATTAAACTGTGATCGAAATGATCCCGCGGCAGCCGCAACGGCTCAAAATCGACTGCGAAGACGGCAAAACCAGCGTTGGATGCGTATTCGGCACAACTGGCACGCAGTTTGCTTTTAGGATGCCCATCGAAAAAACAACTGTCGTGACGACCGGCGAATTGCGGCAAGATCGCCCGCCGGAAGTCGCGATGGGCCATTCAGGAGGATAGGAACATGATGACCAGGGACCGAATGAATCGAGGTACTTTGCGTTTTGAAGCCGTGAACCGCGCTTGCCGCGATATTCAAAGCAAGTGGACGGAAGCGGAGCGTTCGCATCGGCGGCAATTGGCCGAATGCCGTATGCAAGCGCTGGCCCGGGCGCTATTGACACCGATTGATAAGTCGCTCGCGCGGCAACCAGCGTAAGTAACTTAGTTAGCGGCCTTGCAGCTTTTGCCGAGCTTCGTGCAGAAAGTGTACGAGCTCGGTGGGTGAGGTAAGGCGCTGCCACTCGCGGCGAGCGAGATTGGCGAGCCCCTCCGGCGGCAGCTTCATGTCGGCTTTAAAATAGGCAATGAACACCAGGCCGATCCACCGCGTCACCAGGCCTTGAACGATGCCTTGCAGTGCGCCACCGGCGATCGTGCCGGCAATGGGGATGGTCTTGATCAGCGAGGCCAAAGCAGCCGCGACAGCCGGTGCAGCGGCATTCACGCCCAAAATGGCAATCAAATTTTTGCCAAGCTGGCCCAGTAAGTTCACGGCGATATCGAAATCCAACGGCTGCCGATAGACGCGCGCCAGGTCGATGACCATCTTGACCGTTAACGCGCTCGATGTAAACAAATCGAGCAAGGGCAGGGGGCTGAGGGCTGCTGCGGCGGCACAGGCCCAGGTGTAGCGATTAACAATGTCGCGAGCCTGCTGATCGATGGCTTCTTCGACGAGGTGGCGGGCCTCTTCAATGAGTCCGCGCGAACGAAGCAGCAAGTTGGCAACGAGCAGCTCCCGGCCATCGGCGCGGATTATGTCGAGCATGCGCCGGGCGAGCGCGGAAGTGTCAGCCGGGACGGGCACCATTTCTTCCTGCTCGCCCGCGCCGGCCAGCACGCGAATGCGCGGACGCATGGTGGGTTGCGAGCGAACGGGCAGAATATCCTCGCGAGCGACAATGCCGTTCACCTGCGATTCAATTTGCCCGCTGAGGGCGGCCTGTTCGCTTTCGCTGTACCAATCGGCCTTGTTGAGGCAAATCAGGACGCGCTTTTCCATTTCGCCTAGCTTCGTGAGCAGTTGGTGCTCACTGTCGCGCAAGGGGCCATCGACGACGAGCAACACCAGGTCGGCGTCGCGGGCGGCTTGAGCGGCCAGGGCCACATGATCGGGAGCGTCAATTTCGCCCAGGCCCGGTGTATCGACGAGCACCACTTGATCCTTGCCCGCCCAGGGAACTTCCAGCCGCTGCGTGGTCGTGCCGCCGCGAGGATCGGTTTGAAACGCATCCTGACCGGCCAAGGCGTTGAGCAGCGACGATTTGCCGCTGGAGATGGTGCCAAACGCGACGATTTCGAGTTTTTGGGCGGCCTGTTTTTGCTCGACGCGGGCCACGAGTGATTGGAGCTGCTGCCGCAAGCGATCAGACAGGCTCGTTCCGTCTTGCAGCGATTGAACCGCGGCCAGATTATCGGCAACTTCGCGTTCCTGGTCACTCAGCGACAGTTCGCTCGGGTTCTTGTTGGTGCGATCGCGGCGGCGGTTCTTATCGCGAGTTGCCTTCCATAATCGATACAGAATGGTGCCACCAAGCAGCAGCAGGATGGCCCCGCCCGTGCCCACCATCGCCCAATAGAAATAGATGTACGGCGAACCGAGCCCCTTTACCCGGTCATACAGCTCGATGACCTTGTTCGGCACATAAACGAGCAATACCCCCAGCGCCGCCAGCAGGACGACGATCAGCCCCCCGTTAGTCGAGCGAATTCGCGGCATGGAGGGATATTGTAGAGGAGGGTCGGCAGGGCAGGGCGAGGGAAAGGATATGAAGGATAAATGGAGAGGTATTCGTACGCAGGGGTACTATCTTGGATCACGACGAAGATACGAGCGATCCGCTGTTTCGTGCGGCGGTGTCGTACGCAAAGTACTGGTCAAGAGAACCGCGTGGGCGCGGCGGCTAAGCGAGATTGCGATTAACAGCCGTCATCCACCAGGCCGTTTTAACGCCAGACTGTAAAGAATCAGCACGCTGCCAACGCTGACGAGCGACCAACCGAGCCACTTGGGCGGGCTGAGGCGGTGCTTGTGGCCGGGAGGGAGCGAGGCCAGCAAGGTGGCCGATTCACTGGCGCTGGCTACTTGTTGGCCGCGCATTTTTTGCATTCGCTGAGCCAGCACCTGCGTGGTCCGCTCGTTCAAAACGAAGCCATCGACCAGGCGCAACTGTATGCCCAGCAGAAAGATGACCAGCCCGGCCATGAAGTACTGGTTGCGGTTGAATTCCATCACCCAAAACGCCTTGGCAATTCTACGCGCGTTCAAATTCAGCGGAACACTGCCACACTCGTTGTATCGAGCCTCGGCCACGGATGACTGCATTCGACGCCAGCAACGATCGACCGCGGCAAATATTCCAATGCTAGCGATCGCGGTTCGCCTCACGATAAAACTGGAATTGACTGCCCAGGCGTGGCTTTCTACGATCCGCCGCGCTGTGAATTTTGCCTTTTCCTGCGCGGTTATGCCGCCAGGGAAAGCGATAGCGTTTGGGCGGGGCGACGTTATCTGCGGCAAACTTTGCGGATTAGTTGAAAAGTTCCGGCGCGTCGCGCCGAAAATACACACGACGGCACACAAGCAGCGCCGCGCTGGCTTGGTGACATAATCCGTCAGCAGATGGGAATCTCCCGGCGAACTGATTCGCCTCGGGACCAGTGAAGGATCACCGATCATGCGTCTCGCGCTCTCGCGATGGTTTATCGCCTGTGCTTTAGGTCTGGGCCTTGTGATCAGCAGCACCGGCTGCAAATCGGCCGGTGCCACGAGCGGCTGGGCCACCCCATCTTGGATGAACACGAGCAACTGGGGCTGGGGCAGCGGCTCCACCAGTTCCGCGCTCGCTTCATCAAAACCGAGCACGACGGTGCCCAAGCCATCGTCCATCGCCACACCGCAGGCCGTGGCCAGCGTCGCCGCCCCCACAGCCACGCAACCCTACGCGACCAATCCCAACTATGCCGCAGCCGGCAACGCCGCGGCTTATGGCGGCTATACGCAACCGGCCGCCGCTTATCAACAGCCTGGCGCGACGGGTCAAGTACAGCCCACCGTCGGCTATCAAACCGGTCCTTACGGCATGACCAGTCAAACCGCTGCCGCACCGCAAGCCAGTTATGGCGCGCAACCAGCAGCCAGCTATGGCGCGGCGCCATCCGCAGCGACCGGCTACGGCGCAACTCCAAACCCAGCGAGTCCTTATACGGCCGCGGCATATAGCACCGCCCAGCGCAGTGCACCAGCCGCCACGCCGAGTGCCACCGCAAATGCCTACGGCGCTTCGCCAGCGGCCGGCGGATATGGCTCGCCGAGTGCAGGCGCAGCTTCTGGCTACGGTCAATCGACTGCCCCAACCGGCTATAGCACCGGTAGCAACTATCAGACGACTGCACCAGCCGCAAACACTGGCTACGGTACTGCCCCCGCCTCGTATGGCGGCCAAGGCAACGCTTATGGCGGATACAGCACGCCAGCCGCTGCTCCCACTCCGACCGCGGCGACCGGAGCGTGGAATGGATACACGCAACCGACGCCCTCCTACGATCAACGCAGCAGCACGCAGCCGGCCACTTCGCCCGCGGCGACCAGCGGTTATGACACCGCCCCCGCCGCGACTCCTGCGGCTTACGCAACGACCACTCCCTCGGCCTCAGCCGGCAGCTATCCCACGGTTCCTTCGTCGCTCGCCACCGATAGCAGCGGCTACCGTCCCGGCAGCACCGCCGGCGGATACGGCGTGCAGAACGCCGGCTATCAACAACCCTCCGCAACCACCGCCGCCACCGGTAGCGCGTACGGTGCCGGTGGCAACTCGGTTTATGGGAACACCTACCAGCGGTAGTGCCGTTTAGATAACGCAAGAAACACGAAAGCGGCGGGCCAGATAGGTCCGCCGCTTCTATTTCTTGGCTGTTGCTGTGGGAACTGCGAACTTAGGCATCGAGCAGAAAATGATCTACCACTATCTCGCAACTCAGGTGGAAGAACTAGCCACAGATTGACACAGATGAAACACAGATCGAATTCATCTGTGTCAATCCGTGTTTCATCTATGGCTTCTGCCTTTTTGCAATGATGTTGAGGGAGACTTTATTCCTGCGGGGTGCCTTAGTACGTGAACTCGCCTACATACACGCTGCGGCTTTCGGGCGTGCTCCAGATGGCACCAAGGCCGTTGCCTTTGTATTCGGCCTCAATGGCCACACCGGCGGCAAAGCGATCCATTGCGACGAGCGGCGGATAGAACTGCACCTCGTTCGAGCAGATGCAGTCCCCCTGCTTGGCCTTGCGCGTCGAAACCTTCACAACCTCGCCGGCCTTGAGGTGCCCCTTCAACTCGGCAGTATCAAGCGACATCTCGATCGGCGCGGAATCGACGCGAACGATCTCGCGGCCCGCGCGACCCGTGTGCTCTTTCACAAAGGTCAACAAAGCCTCGCGCTGCTTGGCGGTGGCCTT
>JANNTN010000301.1:0-3410 GCA_031394445.1 Anatilimnocola sp. | reverse complement strand
TCAGCCTGGGCGTTCTAAATCATCCCCGTCACTCAATGGCTCTCCCATTGAGTGACGGGGATGATTTAGAACGCCCAGGCTGATCGGTGCGCAACTAACACCAAGGAAGCCGGCCACCAGTGGCTCCGCTCGTTTCTGCATTCGCCAGCTTCCGCCCAGTACGTTGACCACGAACAACCCCTACCCGCGCATCAAAAAACCGGACGCCACCGCCACGCCGACTTCCGTCAGCGCTCGCGCAGTAACACCCGCTTCAGACAAAAAACCGGCCGAGGCCGCCTTTAGACCGCGCAAGGCGGGGCCACCGGGGCCGGCTTATACGAGAGTCTGCCAACCACTCGGCATCCAGTCTCTTGGCTGGCAGCTCATTGGTGACTCTAAAAACGCCAGCGGCGAAGTGTTTTGTGCAAACGCGACGCTCATGGCGCATCGCCGAAAGGATTTGGCGTTCGCATGGTCCCGTGAGGTAGCCACGCAATTGCCTGAGCATCAATGAATGCAGACGGCATGCCAAAGATGCCGACGCGGCACCTCGCCGCGCCGCGACGGCATTTCGTCGCAGCCAGCCCTTGGCGGGCCAGCCGCACCTTTCCGAGCCGCAGCCGCAACCGCCGTGCCCTCAGGGGTGACGTCGTGAAACCAGCACGGAAACGTCGCCGTGAGGCTCCAAGCAGTTCTGGCCCGAGTTCCCAGGCGTATCCAAGTATGTATTTGCCCGACGCACTAAGCCGGTCGGCCCGAAAAGCTACTGACCGCACAGGAAAAGCAGCGGGGCTAGATAACCGCCTTAGACGTGTCATTTGTCGATGAGCCGTTGGACGCTGTAGAGGGCCTCTGAAAAGCTCTGACGAGGTGTGAAGATGGGTAATATAAGGGCGTTAACAACTACTTCCGGCGTTTTCCTCCCTCGTTCCTTGGTTTTTCTTCGGATCGACCTTGGTCAATCCACGGCTGGCACGGCGGCACCGTTTACTTTGTCCTGCGTTTTGGGCCGTTCGGCGTGGCGGAGTTCTAGGTTGGCTGATGTCGCTGATCTCGGCCGACATGGACAGTGACGGCGACCAGGACATTGTGTTTTCGGATCGCAAGGGAAAGGCGAGCGGCACCTACTGGCTGGAAAACCCAGGCTCGGGTCCGAATCAGACCGGAGCCTGGCGGGAACATCCCATAGGTGGCCTCAAGCAGGAGGCGATGTTTTTGCACTTGGCTGATCTAGACAAAGACGGGCTTGAGGACGTGCTGCTCGCCGTCCAGCCGAAGGAGATTCTTTGGATCCGGCGGCTCGATAATAGCGGCCAAGCGTGGCAGCCGCATTCCATTCCATTGCCCGAATCGACGGGAATCGCCAAAGCGGTAAGTGCCGGAGACGTTGATGGCAACGGCCAGGTGGACCTGGTCTTTAGCTGCGAACAGGCGAAGGCACCTTATCATGGTCTCATGTGGCTCTCGGCTGGCGGTCCTCCGCATGCCGGCCCTTGGCTTCCCCATGCAATTAGCGGCAGCGACGGCATTAAACACGATCTAGTGGCGCTCGTAAATCTCGACGCCGACGGCGACCTCGATGCCATCACGACCGAGGAGACGAAAAACCTGGGTGTAATTTGGTATGAGAATCCGCTGAAGCGTCCGTAATCAACCGGCGGCTCATTCTGACGCTCAATTCAGCGCGCTCGAAAGCGGTTTCAGAAAAGGGGCGATTGATGTGCGTGCCGGAATACGTGTGGGTTGGTGTGGTGTGCCATGGAGTTTGCGTTTTGTGGGGTGAGATTTCGCGGAGCGCCGGCCTGGCAAACATGAATGGCTGTAGCGATTGCCCCGCCACCCAGCGCATTCGTGTACGAAACCAACGGCTGCGGCCGATGAACCTACTGCAGCACGTCATCATTGCAACAGCCCTACGGGTCTTCCCTTTCCCGTGGGGCTTTTTCGTTTCTTGCCAGCCGATCATCAGTAACCGGGTTACGATTTAGCAAGGAAGCGGCTTGCTCTGTCTTCAGGCGGCGACGTGGCTTACTTTGCTTTATGTGCCGGGCCGCCTGGTTGCCGCAATTCAAATCTCCGGCCCGCTCACGCCCCGCCGGGTCGTTATATCTTGGCGGGGTTTTTGTTTTCTTGAGCGCATGGCTCGAAGACCTGCCCCAACGGATTGTGCAGGCTGCCAACGCGGGCTGAAGTACGGCTTGCCGCAGATCAGCCAGTCAGCCGGCGCCGAACAATCCCGCGCGGTTATACTTTGAAAGCGACAGTCACCGGGAGTGCTTCCCGGTCTAAACGAGCCCCGTGGTTCTAGAGGCCGCGGGGTTTTTTGTTTCTTGACTGAAATGGAACGTCTGGCCAACATTGCACGTCTCTACATCATGACGCAGTCGCAGCGGACCATCCGGTGCGTGCTGACCCCGTGCGTTAGTCCAACGTGCGGGGTACTGCCTAAATACAACCCCGCCAGCCGTTACCGCTCGATGAGAGCAAAGAGCGGTTGGTGGGAATCGGCTTCGGTTTCTCGCTACCGAAGGATCACAGGCGGCCGACAGTCGTTCGGCTGGGAACCGCCTTTTTTTACCCTCCTTCGGTACCGCATCGCCCTTCAGCGGCTTTGTCCTCTGTAGGGCGTTTTGATTTCTTGCCGCACAGCCTCAGAAAAGGGTCGTTTGATAGGACTCCCAGAAACCGAGCCCAAATGACGAGTTCTCGGGAACAATCTGCGATTCTGGCGGCGCGAGACGTTACAGGAGAACGAAACGGCGGCCAAGAGCGTGATCCGCGCCCGCCGCCGGCATTTGCAGTGGTTCTCCGCGTCGGTCCACTTACGTTCTTGGCTTTTCCGGCAACGGAGTGGCGTCGCACATAGTGACTTCGTTGCTCATCGCAGTCACAACGCCGAGGGCTACGTGTTCGGCAACGATGGCGATGCGTTTGTCTGTCCTGAAGTGGGTTTGACGATTGGATGCCAAACCCGAAGAAATTCAGGGCAATGTGCCGGGATAAGACCACGTGGCGTCATCCTGCCGCCACGCGTTCGCTAACCGCCACAGCCGCCGCAACCACCACCTCCGCCGCAGCCTCCGCCGCCACCACTTCCGCCGCCACAGCCGCCACTACTGGTGCTGCATCCGCCGCCGCCGCTGGAGGGCGGGAGCATAGCGTAGACCTTGTGGAGTGGCCCGGCGGCCAACATGCCAGCGCCGAAGAGGCCTATCAGCAGAGCCAACTGGGCGGGGGAAGGGGTCGTGGCGGACGTCTCGACAAGTTGCTTGCTGTGAGCGTGCTGCTCGTGGAGCGGCTCGATGATCAGCTGGCCGTTGGCGGTAAGCCGGGAGCGGGCGATCAGCATCATGATCGCCGCGATTCCCGTCACGACGCAGGCCGCGATCAAAAAGCCGACGGGCCGGCCGCGCGACAGGCCCACGGCG
>JANNTN010000300.1:0-3180 GCA_031394445.1 Anatilimnocola sp. | reverse complement strand
AACGACGGCCGGCCGGTCGTGAAAGTAATCGACTTCGGCGTTGCTAAGGCGGTGGGCCAGCAGCTCACCGAGCGCACGGTCTATACGGCCCTGACGCAGTTGGTCGGAACGCCGCTCTACATGAGCCCCGAGCAAGCCGAGCTGACTAGTAATGATGTCGATACGCGAAGCGATGTCTATTCGCTGGGTGTGTTGCTGTACGAACTGCTCACCGGCCAGACGCCCTTCGACAAGGAGGCGCTGAGTAAGGCCGGATTTGATGAGATGCGACGGATCATCCGGGAAGATGAGCCACTGCGTCCCAGCCGCCGATTTAGCACGCTGGGCGCCGCGGCTATCTCCACGGCCTCTCAGCACCGCAGCCTTGATGAGCGGCGGCTCAGCAAAATCCTTTGCGGTGAACTCGATTGGATTGTGATGAAAGCCCTCGAAAAGGATCGCAGCCGAAGTTATGAGTCGGCAAGCGCCTTTGCCACCGACATCCAGCGTTACCTTTCCGATGAACCTGTCCTCGCCTGCCCCCCAACTACCATGTACCGCTTCCAAAAATTCGCCCGTAAGCACAAAGCAGCTCTTTCCACCGCCGCCGCCATCGCCGCGTGCCTGATCCTCGGCACGACGGTTAGCGCCTGGCAGGCCGTGCGAGCCACACAGGCCGAGGCCCAGGCCACGGCCAATGAAGCCCAGGCCAAAGAGGCCGCCGCGGCCGAAGCACAACAGCGCCAGCGGGCCGAAGCAAATGAGCAAAAGGCAGCTACTGAGCGCGATGAGGTCAAGTTGCTAAACGAAAAGCTCGCTGCCAAAGAGCAGCAGCTTCAGCGAGCTTTCTATGCGGCCAACATGAAGCTGGCCAAGCAAGCTTTCGAGGAAGGAAACTTGTCACGGGCGTTGGACCTGCTGGATCAGCATCGTCCCAAGCCAGGAGAGCCGGACCTTCGCGGATTCGAGTGGCATTATCTCTACCGGCTCTGCCACGCGGGCCCAGCCCTCACGCTAAAGGGCCACGAGTACGTGGTGGAAAGCGTGGCATTTAGCCCCGACGGCAAGCAACTGGTTAGCATGCGAGCCGGCGGTTCAAGCTCCGGCTACCAGACGGGGACGATCAAATTCGAGCCGCAGCTAAAGTTGTGGGACACAAAGACCGGCCAGGAACTCCACACGCTCAAGTGCGGCTACTGCAATGTGGATTACAGCCCGGACGGAAAACGCCTGGCGAGCGGTGCTCAGGACGACAATACGGTGAAGGTATGGGACACGCAGTCCGGCCAGGAACTCCTTGTCCTCAAGGGGCACGCGACTCCTGTCCACGCAGTGGTTTTTAGCCCGAACGGCAAACACCTTGCCAGCGGTTCTCGGGATAAAGCAGTGATCTGGGATGCCCAGACCGGCCAAGAACTTGTTTCGTTCAAGAGTGGAGACAGCCAGAACAGTCAGAGTGTTGCCTTCAGCCCGGACGGCAAACGCTTGGCCCGCGGCATCGCTGGCCGAGTGCAAGACGGCAAGCGAGCGCCAGGGGAAGTGAAGGTGCATGACGCTCAGACCGGCCAAGAGCTCCTGGCATTGACGGGTGGTGGCTACAGCGTGGCCTTTAGCCAGGATGGCAAACGACTCGCCAGTAGCAGTGGTTCGGGTTGGGCAAATGGCAACTCGGTTTCGGAGGAAATAAAGGTCTGGGATTCCCAGACGGGCCAGGAAATTCCCAGTCTCGGCGAGAAAAGCGACAGCCGCATCCTCTTCACTTTCAGTCCCGACGGAAAGCGCCTCGCCGTTGCAGGCCAGCGAAAGACGCCTCGCATCAAAATCAGCGACACCAAGACCGGCCAAGAAATCGTAACGCTCTTTGGGCACGCCTCCTCCATTGATTACGCCTCTTCGATCGATAGCTTGGCCTTTAGCCCAGACGGCCAGCATCTGGCCAGCAGCGCAAGGGACCTGACGATGCGGATCTGGGACCTTCAGACCGGTAAAGAGATACAAAGCCAGAAAACGCAAAGGATGACCGCGAGGGTCCAAAGCGTGGCCTTTAGCCCAGATGGCCAGCGCCTCGTTACTGGTGCCGGGGACGGTTCTGTGAAGTTCTGGGAAGTGCCGTCAAGTCCAGAGGCCCTTGCAGGCCGAGGGGGGGCAATGAGTCCCGACTTCCGCCGCGCAGCCAATGGTTCGACGATCTGGGATGTTCAAACTGGAAAGGATATCCTGACCCTCAACGGGGATACCAAAAACGTGACGCACGTCGCCTTCAGCCCCGACGGCAAGCGTCTGGCCACTGGCCACGGCGGTGGAACTGATCGCGGATGGGAGTTGATTCCGGGTGGGGTGAAAATCTGGGATGCCCAAACCGGGCAGCAGATCCTCTCACTCAAAGGACACGCCGCCCGCGTCTCCTGGGTTGGTTTTAGCCCGGACGGCAAACGCCTGGCTTCAGTGGGTGTGGGCTCGACCAGCGCCCCAATGCTATCTCAGGTGAAGATATGGGATGCCCAAACCGGCACCGAACTCCATTCCCTCCAGGGCGCCGGCGGCGGCCCTTTTGCTGGCTTGGCGTATAGCCCGGACGGCAAAATGCTGGCCAGCGGGCTTACGGTATGGAATGCAGAGACCGGCCAGGAGTTGTTCGCGCTTAAGGGTGGCGGGAGTTGTCTGAGTTTCAGCCCGGACGGAAGGCGATTGGCTAGTATTTCTCCAAACGGAATCGCAACGATTTGGGATGTGCAATCCAAACAAGAAGTACTGACATTTAAGGCTGGCGTTCAGATGCGTCCGCCCGGTCTGGCGTTTAGTCCCGATGGCGCCCGCCTCGCCTGGTCTTCAGGAACGGTGAAGCTGTTCGATACACAGACCGGCCAAGAGACACTCACACTCACAAACGGCGGCGGCCGCAGTGTCGCCTTCAGTCCGGATGGTCTCCGCCTGGCCACCGGGAGGATCATCTACGACGCCACGCCCCTGCCGGAGAATCCGTGACAACCGGACGACCGAGCGGCGAACCGATGCCAACGCCGGCGGCGGGAGCGGCCCACGCTCTCCGCCGCCGGTTTGTTTCATGCACCATCTGGCACTTCTGGATCGCGGTTTATTCCACAGCGAGTTGCTCTGCTCGCCACTCGCAAGCTCGACATTTGCCCCTCTGGTGGATAGCGTAATGGCGGTTGCACATCGTTCGCCATTTCACGGCCCGCG
>JANNTN010000292.1:0-12373 GCA_031394445.1 Anatilimnocola sp. | reverse complement strand
CGCCGCAAACCCAGCCGCAGATGCTGGACATATTGATGACGTGCGATTCGGGACGGTCGAGGAGCGTCTTGAGGAATCGCCGCGTGAGGCGAATCGGCACGTCGAGGTTGATCGTCATTAGCCGATCCCACTCGTCGTCGTGCATTTTGAGAGTTGGGCCGTACCAGGCGATGCCGGCGTTGTTGATGAGGATGTCGAGGGTGCCCCAGCGAGTGAGAACCTCGCTGACGAGGGAGTCGAGGGCGGTGGGATCGGTCAGATCACAAATCGTGGTGGCGACTTCGCAGTTGAGGGCTCGGAGTTGGGTTGCGGTTTCGTTCGTGGTGGTGGGATTGAGATCGACGAGATGCAGTTTGGCTCCTTCGCGGGCGAGCCTGAGCGCGATGGCGCGGCCGAGGCCGGAGCCGGCACCGGTGACGAGGGCGATTTTGTTTCGGATCGTCCGCATGGGAAGCTCAGTGGTTATTCAGGAGCGTGTTTTGACGCGCTCAACTGGGAATAGTTTTGTCGAGGACGGAATTTGTAAGTGATTTGCGAGAAACGGTTTGGAGAAATTTTGGAAAAGCCAAAACGCTCAAGTTGAGCAGTTATTGAGCGGTTAGCGGGCATGGTCGAGCTGTTATTGAGGGTTTCAAGTTAAAGTTCCAGGTTTAAAGTCGGTGCGCAGTTTCGGTTTGTCCCTCGCTGACGCTTCGGGTTGGTGTGGCACTCGCCACCCAATAGGTACATTGCATTCTGCGCGAAAAACCGGGCCAGAATTTTGAAAATAGTTGTTTGGGGAATTGCGGCTGATTGGGGGCGTGGGCGGGGCGGAGTGTAGCTTTGCTAGCAAGAGAGGGGCAAGAGCAAAAAAGTGGTGAAACGGAGATTGGGAACGAGGGAAGAACGACGCGGAGCGTCGGACCAGTGCGTTCCCACGCAGAGCGTGGGAACGAGTTTTACGTTGCTATTTGACGGAGGCGGCGCTGAGGGAGGACATGAGGGAGCGGGGGAGAAGGGTGGCGGTGAGGTGACTTAGCTTGTACCACCAGCCGGGGATGATGAGGAATTGACCGCGGGCGAGGCCGCGGAGGCCGGCGCGGGCGACTTGCTCGACGGAGAGCTCGGTGGAACGCATGAGCGAGGATTTTTTGTGCCGCGAAACTTCGTGGAACTCGGTCTTGGTGAAGCCGGGACAGAGGACGCTGATGCTGACGTTTTTGTTTTTCAGTTCGTGGCGGAGGGCCTGGCTGAAGGCGATGACGTAGGCCTTCGCACCGGAATAGACGGCGTAGCGGGGGATGGGGGCGAGGGCGGCGAAGGAAGCGACGTTGAGAATTTTGCCGCCGCCGCGGTCGGCCATTTGTTGGCCGAGTTTTTGGCAAAGAATGGTGACGGCACGGATATCGACCTCAAGCATGGCGTCGATGTCGGCTGGTGTTTGATTCAGAAATTGGCCGTAGTAGCCGAAGCCGGCGTTGTTGATGAGATGGGTGATGGAGAGGTTTTTTGTGTTTAGTTCAGCGATAAGTTGGTCAGCGCCGTTGGGAGTGTTGAGGTCAGCTTCGATGACGGAGGCTTGGATGCTGTGTTTGGAGGTCAGTTCGGCGGCGAGAGATTCGAGACGGTCGCGGCGGCGCGCGGTGAGGACGAGGTTACACTTTTGCGCGGCGAGTTGGCGGGCGATTTCCGCGCCGATGCCGCTGGAGGCACCGGTGATGAGGGCGAGGTCACGTCCGTGGGGCATGGTTCAGATCCTGGTGAAGCGCGGCAGAGATTTGAACAGGAGGTAACGGAGGAAACAAAGAGAGAGGTTGGTGAGGCGGAGCGGGGTGTACGAGGGGGATAGGAATGAGGAAGAGAGCATTGAACAGAAGGCAGCAAAGGAAGCAAAGATGAAATGATGTGGTGGCGCTGCGGGTGGAGATTGATTAGAGGGTGATTCCAAAATGGGATTTGAGTCGGGTGAGGCAGCGGTTGATGGCGGCGGGGGCGTCGGTGGGGGTGAGTTTGTTGGCGCGGATGAGTTCGTCGGCAAGCCAGTGGATGGTTTTTAGTGAGAGGTGCTTAGAGAAATGGAGGACGAGGCGGCGCTCGACGATGTCTTCGAGGCAGGTTACCCATTCGTGGGCGATGACGGCAGAGATGTCTGTGGATGGGAGCCAGGCGTGGGACGATTGAGTGGCGAGCAGTTCGTCGGCTTTCGACGGTGGGATGGGGCGCTCGCGGGAATTTGCAGTCACGCTTTTGTTTAGTCGCGACAAAACGGCGGTGGCGGTTTCTTCGGCGAGGGAGCGGCAAGTGGTGAGCTTGCCGCCGACGAGTGAGACAATCGGAACGGACGATTCGTCGTTCCAAACAAGTTGATGCCGGCGAGTGATGGCGGCGGGCGTTTTGGCATCGACATAGGGGAGCGGCCGGACGCCGCACTGGTGCATGGCAATGTCGTTACGGGCGAGCCCGGCGGTGGGGAATGTATTGTTGACGACGGAGAGCAGGTACTGTAGCTCTTCTTCAGTAGCGACGACGTCGGCGGGGTCGCCGGTAAAAGGAATGTCGGTGGTGCCGATGAGCGTGCCCGTGCTGAAGGGGAGTAAGAAGACCGGGCGGCCGTCGCAGGCTTCGGTGTAAATGCCTTGGCCGTGTAGCAGTTCGGCCACTCGCGGCTGAAATGTCAGGAAGTGGCTTCCCTTGGTGCCACCCATGAGCCGGCGAGAGGGAGCGGGGAGACGGGCGAGTGTCGCATCGACCCAGGCTCCGGTGGCGTTGATGATGGCGGAGGGCTGAATGGTGATTGGCTGGATGTTTTGGCCGTCCGTCGGCTGAATTTCGATGTTCGAGCCGTTCAGCGAGGCGCGGCAGTAAGTAAAGACGCGAAAGTCGAGGCCTTTTTGTGCGGCGAGTTGCCGGGCGTCGGAGAGAAAGCCGATGACGAGCCGTTCGGGATAAGAGATTTGGGCGTCGGAGTAGGCCCAGAGTTGGCGGGCGACGGCGGGGCTGACGTTTGGCGCGCCGCTTTCATCGATGCGGTGAAGCGAGCGGGGGGGAAGGCCGCCGCCTGCGGAGTACCAGTCGTAGAGGCCGAGCCCGAGTTGCACGACACGGAGGCCGCGGGATGCGGGCTTGGTTCCTTTGGGCAGCAAGTTGAAGAACTTTAGGCCGGCCTGGACGAAGCCGCCCCATTGGTTTTGTACGGGAATGAACAGACGCAGCGGCTTGACCAGGTGCGGGGCGAGGCGAAGCAATCTGGCTCGTTCGTCGAGCG
The DNA here is from genome assembly GCA_031394445.1 of Anatilimnocola sp. Taxonomy (GTDB): domain Bacteria; phylum Planctomycetota; class Planctomycetia; order Pirellulales; family Pirellulaceae; genus CAYLLN01. The sequence goes on along the minus strand of JANNTN010000292.1, from coordinate 9,129 downwards.
ATTCTTTGACGAGGCTGAACTCGCTGAATTCGAGGTAGCGAAGGCCGCCGTGGATCAGCCGGGAGGAATAGGCGGTGGCACCGAACGCCAGATCGGCCGAATCGACGAGCCAAACGCTCTGACCGTTGAGGACGAGTTCGCGCGCGGCGGCGGCTCCGTTGATTCCGCCGCCTAAGATGACAACTGGTTTTTCGGTCATTACAGCTCAAAAAATGCGAGGCCCCCAGTATCGGCGCGGAGGGCAATTTGAACAATATGACGCGGTGTGGGCTCCTATGAGTCTGCCGGGCTTGCAACGGGGGCGTTTTCGGACGCGCCAGCGGATGCGATTTAACGCAAAGTCGCAAAGGGGCGCAAAGACCGCAAAGGAAACTTAGGTACTGATAGCGAGAACAGAATTGACCCTCGTTTGAAACCATCTCAAACAGGTAAAACCCTTACCCTAGCCCTCTCTCACAGAATGAGGGACAGACTTTTCTATGGCGGCAGAAAACGAAGAGGATTTGCTGATTCAGCGAGCGCTGGCGGCAGCTCGGGATACGAAAGTGCTCGAGGTGCGCGGAGGGGTGCGGCATGATGCGGCGAAGATTTTCTCGCACCATTTTGGAAATGCTCAGCCGATTATCGTGGCGGATGAGAATACGTTTGCCGCGGCGGGCCGGGATGTCAGCAATGGATTTGCTTGCGAGAGGCCGCCGGGATGTCCGGCGTTTGTGTTTGGGCCGGAGGTGTATGCGGAAGGGCGATGCGTCGATGAGTTGACGAAGGTGTTGGCGTCGTCGGAGGCGATTCCGGTGGCGGTGGGTTCGGGGACGATCAACGATTTGACGAAGCTGGCGGCGCATCGCGTCGGTCGGCCGTATATGGTGGTCGCGACGGCGGCGTCGATGGATGGCTATACGGCTTACGGTGCGTCGATCACGGCGAAGGGGTCGAAGCAGACGTTTGATTGCCCCGCGCCGAAGGTGGTGCTGGCCGATTTGGAGATCATCGCGCGGGCACCGGTGGGGATGAACGCGTCGGGGTATGCCGATTTGATCGCGAAGGTGGCAGCGGGGGCGGATTGGATTGTGGCGGATGCGTTAGGCGTGGAGGCGATTCAGTCGGACGTGTGGAACACGGTGCAGTTGCATTTGAAGGAGTGGGTCGATTCGCCGGCGGCGGTGGCTGGGAATGAGCCGGGGGCGCTGAAGCGGCTGACGAATGGGTTGATTATGACTGGCTTTGCGATGCAGGCGCACAAGACGAGCCGACCGGCATCGGGGGCGGATCATCAATTCAGCCATTTGTGGGACATGCAGCACCACACGTATGAGGGTGTCGCGCCGTCGCATGGTTTTAAGGTGGGGATTGGGACGGTGGCTTCGCTGGCGTTGTATGAGGAATTATTGAGTCGGGATTTGGCGAAGCTTGATATAGAAGAAGCGGTGAGTCGGTGGCCGACGCTGGAGGGTTTGCATTCGCAAATTGGGGAATTGTTGGGGGAGGGAGAGTTGGCGGATACGGCGCATAAGGAGACGGCCGCGAAGTATGTTGATCGGGAGGCGTTGCGGGGTCAGCTAACGCGGCTACGGGAGGTGTGGCCGGAGCTGCGGGAGAAGTTGGAGAAACAGGCGATTCCGGTGACGCGGCTGAAGCAGATGCTGCGGGAGGCGGGATGTCCGTGTGAGCCGGAGCAGATTGGGATTTCGACTGAGCGGTTGCAGACGAGCTATTGGCAGGCGTTGTTTATTCGGCGGCGGTTTACGGTGCTGGATTTGGCGCAGCGGGCGGGGTTGATGGATGCGGCGTTGGGGAGATTGTTCGGGTCGAGCGGATGCTGGGGGAGGGAAGCTGCTTGAGATGGAGAACTACCGGGAGGCTGACGCCTCCCGCTCGCCGTTTCAATTGAACCCTTCACAATATGCCGCACGACCTCGCCAAAATTCGCCATGTTGTTCTGGATTTGGACGGCACTCTGTATCGCGGGAATCAGTTGTTTCCTTCGACGATTCCGTTTCTGGCACGGCTGCGGTCGCTGGGGCTGGGCTATACGTTTTTGACGAATAACACGTCGCGGAGCAAAGCGGATTACGTCGCGAAGCTTGGAAAACTCGGCATCGAGACGAACGAAGAGCAGATTTATACGTCGGCGGATTCGACGATTGCTCATTTGCGTGAGAAGTTGCCGCAGGTGAAGGCGATTGCCGTGCTGGGGACGCCGTCGCTGTGCCAGCAGTTTGAACAAGCGGGTTGGCAGGTGACTTGGGATGCGCCGCAGGCGGTGATTGTGGGTTTCGACACGACTTTGAATTACGATCGGCTGTGCCGGACGGCGTATTGGATCAGCAAGGGACTGCCGTACATCGCGACGCATCCCGATTTGGTTTGCCCAACCGATGAGCCGACGGTGATGGTGGATTGCGGGTCGATCTGTGCGTGTTTGAATGCGGCGACGGGACGGGAACCCCTGGTGCTTGGCAAGCCCGACCCGTCTATCTTGCTGGCGTTGAGTTCACGGCAGGGCATTACCGCGGGCGAACTGGCGATGGTGGGTGATCGGATTTATACCGACATCGCAATGGCGCAGCGGGCCGGGGCGATGGCGGTGCTGGTGCTGAGCGGGGAAGCGACGGCAGAGCAGGCGGCAGCGATGGAGCAGCCGCCGGATCTGATAGTGGCGGATGTGGGCGAGCTCGAGGAACGAATCGAACAGGCGCGGAGATAAAATGCAGCTAGAGACGACAACTCCGGAGACAAATAGGTCTTTCCTCCAACGGATCGGCATTCATCCGCCGCTGTTTTGGGGCTATGTGGGTTTATTGTTTTTCATGATCGGCGATGGGGTGGAGGCCGGTTATCTGTCGAAGTATCTCGTTGATCGGGCGATTGCCGACGAGCATAACGTCGCGCTCATTTTCACGGTATATGGCATCACGGTCGCGATTGCCGCTTGGCTATCGGGTGCGTTGTCGGATTTGATTGGGCCGCGGCAAGTGATGGCAATTGGCCTGGCAATTTGGGTCATTTTTGAAGTCGCGTTCTTGATCTTGGGCATCGCGCCGGGCAACTACAACATGATTATGGCGCTGTATGCCTTGCGCGGCTTTGGATACCCGATGTTTGCGTATGGCTTTTTGGTGTGGATCACGGTGGCCGCGCCGCAGCAGCGATTGGGCACAGCCGTGGGCTGGTTTTGGTTTGCCTTGACGGGCGGGTTGTTCACGTCGAGCTCGCTGATTGCGAGTTTTGCGATACCCACGATTGGCCCTTACAACACGTTGTGGTTTTCGTTGGCGCTCGTCATTTTTGGCGGAGCGATTGCGCTGATTGGCCTGCAAGAGCCAACGGGCAAACGCCGGCTGGCGCCACCGGGCTCTCATCCGGTTCGGACGCTGCTGTCGAGCGTGTCGATCGCGTGGGAGGAACCGAAGACTGCGATTGGGTCGATCGTTCGCGTCATCAACACCGCGCCGCAGAACGGGTTTCTGGTCTTCTTGCCAATCTATTTCACCGAGACGATTGGCTTCTCGCTCGAACAGTGGCTGCGACTGCTGTTCTTCATGTTTCTGAGCAACATCATTTGGAATTTGTTGTTCGGATTTTTAGGGGACAAGCTGGGCTGGCGCGAGACGGTGGCTTTTTGCGGCGGTGTTGGATCGGCAATTACGACGCTATTGCTGTATTACGTGCCGCACACGCTGGGGCCGAACTATCCGTTGGCGGTGGTCGCGGCGGTTCTTTATGGGGCGACGCTGGCCGGCTATGTGCCTCTTTCCGCGCTCATGCCGTCGCTGGTGCCGCACAATAAAGGGGCGGCGATGTCGCTGCTCAATCTGGGGGCGGGGGCGAGCAATTGGGTCGGGCCGGCGATCGTTTATTTGTTTAAGCCGGCGATTGGCGTTGGCGGCGTGATGTGGATTTATGCGGGGATGTATGTTTTGAGCGCGGTGTTGACGATGTTTCTGACGCTGCCGAAAGAGTCAGCCGCGGAGGCTGCCTGATGTTGGTAGCGGGGGTGGATTTTGGCACGCAGAGCGTTCGCTTTTCGGTTTTCGATAGCGAGCGGGGCCGGCTGGGTTTTGGCGTGGCGAGCTATCCGGTGCTGCGGAGCGATGACGACCCGGATTATGTAGCCCAGCGACATGCGGATCACTTGCAGGCGCTGGTGGCGGCGGCTGAGCAGGCGATTGCGGCGGCAAAGATCGATGGCCGGCAGATTGCGGCGCTGGGGATCGATACGACGGGATCGACCGTCGTGCCGGTGGATGAGAAGCTGCAGCCGTTGGATGACTATTATCTGTGGTGCGACCATCGCGGCTGGCGCGAGGCGGCGGCGATTACGCAGGCGGCGCGAGAAAACGGGTTGGCGGCGCTCGATTGGTGCGGGGGGACGTATTCGGCGGAATTTGGTTGGTCGAAGCTGTGGCATTGGCTCAAGGAGAATCCCGATAAACGCAGCCGGTTTGCGACGGCGGTTGAGCACTGTGATTTGGTGACGGGGATTCTGTGCGGGGCTTCGCGGCCGGAGGAATTGCCCCGCAGCATCTGTGCGATGGGGCATAAATGGCTGTGGAACGAGGCGCTGGGTGGGTTGCCGGCGGAGGAGTTTTGGAGTGGTCTCGATCCGGTGCTGAGCGGTGTGCGGGAGAAGCTGGGGGGGCGGTATGGGCGGTCGGATGCGATCGCGGGGCGGCTGTGTGATGAGTGGGCGAAGCGTTTGGGCCTGTCACCAGGCATTCCGATTCCGTTTGCGGCGATGGACGCCCATTGGGATGCGATTGGAGCGGGGATTGGCTTGGGGGATGTTGTTAATGTCATCGGTACCTCGACGTGCGTGATGGCGATTAGCGAGAAGCTGACGCCGATTCCCGGTGTGTTTGGCGTTGTGGATGGGTCGATTCATCCGCGGTATGCGGGAATCGAGGCGGGCTTATCCGCGGCGGGTGATATTTTTGAGGCGATTGCGCGGCGGGCGGGGAAGACGCTGGGAGAGCTTGCGCCGGCGATTGAGCGGTATCGGGCGGGGCAGACGGGGTTATTGCGGCTGGTGTGGGATCACGGGGATCGGACGGTGCTGGCTGAGCCGCATTTGAGCGGCGTGACGTTTGGCTGGACGCTGGCGAACTCAGCGGCAGATGAACTGTTTGCCGCGATGGAAGGGACGGCGCTGCACACGCGGATCATTATCGAGCGACTGGCCGAGCATGGCGTGCCGATTCGGCGCGTGATTCACGCGGGGGGCATTCCGCGGAAGAGCCCCGTACTCAATCGCATTTACGCGAACGTGCTGGGTGTTCCCGTGTTGCTGCCGAAGAGCGATACGACGAGTCTGGGGTCGGCGATTTTTGCGTTTCTGGCCGCGGGAGCGTTCCCATCAGTTGAAGAGGCTCAGCGAGCGTTATGCTCGGAATATGATGTGATTGAGCCGGACGCGAAGACGGTAGCGGTCTATCAGGAGCTGTTCGCGCACTTTCGCGAGTTGTATTTCGCGTTGGGCCATGACGATTCGGCCGCGATTTCGCTGGGCAAGCTGTTACCCGCCTTACGCCGAATCGCAGCCGGTGCTTAACGAACTTTGTCGCTATCGGTAGCGGGAGTGCTAGCGGATTTGGTTTCGGCGGGTGTGGGTTCTTTGGTGGCAATGAAGTGGAAATTGCCCATCAGCTCGCGGTCGATGTGGGCGTGCTTTTCGAGGAGATTCGACTGGATCGTGAACACGAATGACGCCCGGCGGCCTTGTTCGTCGGAGAGGTGGTAATAAGTCCATTGAATGGTGAGTTCGCCGGCCTTGCCCGCGACGACGACGCGGAGGACGCGAAGGCCGTTATCGCCCGTTTCTTCGGTGGCTTCGACCATTTCCTCAAAGTTCTTGCCGAGGACGCGCTTTACTTCTTCCTGAAAGCCGTCCATGGAAAGTTGCTGCCCCTTTGGAAGGGACGGGGGATTGGTGATGTTGCACTGGGCGACAAGATCGCCTTGATCGACGAAGCGGAGGACGGTCAGATCAGGTCGCTCTAGGAGCACGCTCCAGCGGCGGTCGTGAATCAGTGCGTAGCTGGCGGAGTCGGACTTGAGTTCGATCAGTGTTTGGCTGGCGGTTGGCTCTAGCGGCACGCCGACGAGGGATTTGTCGCTGAGCGACGCAACTGCGGCGATTGGCGACATGACCATGCGGAGCTTTGTCACCACCTCAAATCCCGGTTGAGAATGGCTGATCTCGCGGTTCTCTTTGTAGGCCAGGGTGAGCCAGGTGATCGTGCGCTGCTTCACGTCGTAGTTGAGCTTGCCCTTCAGCTCGATGTCGCTGCTGACGCCGCCAATGGCTCCGGTAACTTTGCCGGCCAATGAAATGATGGCGACGTTGTCCGTGACCGAGTCGAGCGTGCAGGTCAGATCGTGCTGGCTGACCGAATCGAGATCGAGCAAGCGAGCAGCCGATGCGTCACTAATGGGCCAGGTTTCGCCGATCTTGAAGGTCTTCTGGGGCAGCAGCGTTTCGAGCACCAGGCCGCCACCGGGCACGCGAACCAACTCCAGCTCTTCGCGAGTCATGGGGCCGCGGGGAGAGAAGATGGTGGTGCCTTTGGAACCGGTTTGAACGCAAATCATTCGCCGGTCGTCGCGCAACTCGTTAGCCAGATCGGACTCGTGCAGGCGAATGACGGCCTTGGCGGTTTGATATTCGCGGATCAGGCGGAGATCGGGTGATTGCTTGCCGATGGAGGCGGTTCTTTGCAAATATTGCAACTCGGCCTGAGCCTTGAGGGGTATGTGCTTTAGTTCTTTGTTGTCGCCGTTGAGCTTGAGCTTGCCCTCAAACTCGACCAGCACTTTGGCCTGTTGGTAGGGCGCGATCTGCGCTCGAAACTCAACTGGCTGATCCTCGGCTGACAAAATGCCCGCTGCCGACAGAAACAACAGTGCGGCAATTGCCTTTGGTAGCTGACTGCCCAGTGAACAAATGGCGGGTGTATCAGGAAAGAGTAGTGCTGCAAAAGCGAACAACATATTGCATCCCTTTGCGAGCTGCCTGTCTCGTTTTGAGACGAAAAATGGCCTGCGGACAGCCTGTAAATCGGCTTAGCGAGAGCGTGCGAAGCACTACAAGTGGCGAGACGGTCGAGAGCGAGCAGTTTGCAATCAGCCAGCTACTCGAATCATGGCCGCAAGTCCAGCAGATTTGCGACTTTCGGATTGACATAATCCTTTCAATATCAACGATTTACGGCAATTCGACGAATTGCGACAAACGACCGGATGCTCCGTGACGTCTAATTAAGAGGAGGGCGCGAACTTTTTGGGCGGCGCAAGCACTTTCTTGGTTGCGACCGCTGGCAAATTGCGGATTTGGATTTTGGGCCAACGGTACAAGAACTGCTTTCAATAGTTGATCCGTAAACCAAGTGTCGAAACGGCACGTGGTGACTGGCGATAAGGTGACTGGCAAAAAAGGAACCTTGAGCAACCAACGAACGTATCAGAGAGAGCGCGAGGCAAAAAAGATCGCGAGCCAAGGCCAGCCTCGGCCATGCACGCAAGAAGCGAAGCGTGGTGAACATTGACTGTATTAAACATTGGATAAGGTCTAGTTCGGGCGGTGGAAACCGCAGGGAACACCGAGCTGGACAGGCCAGAGAAGAGAGAAGAGCAACGACATGAACATCAGCTACCAAAATCCATTGATTAAGCAACTTCGCGATCAGCAGGTTCGCGTTGCGTCGCGCGACAAAAAGCTCGAGCACGTGAACCGTGCGGAGAAACTGTTGGCGGAGCTCGACGCCGAGCGCAACTATCCGTACGAGTATTTGTGCTATCGCATTACGGAATACCGGCCAGATTCGGCGGTTGGCGTGAATGTTCCCGGTAAGGAACTTGCGCATGATCTGCGCCTATTTGTTGAGGACGTTTCAGATTCGGCTAATGTCAGCGTCGAAGACGCCGGCGAACCGGTTCATACGGTTGAAGAGCTGAGCAAAATGTTCAACGTCTCGACCAAGACCATTTCGCGGTGGCGCGAGCAGGGGTTGGTCAGTCGGCGATTCGTCTTTGAAGGCAAGCGGAAGCGCGTGGGCTTTTTGCGGAGCAGCGTCGATCGCTTCGTGGCACGAAACACGGAGCGCGTGCAGCGCGGCGAGCGGTTCAGCCAACTGACCGAAGACGAGCGGCGCGACATGGTCGAGCGGGCTCGGCGGCTGGTGCGCGCTGGCGGCTGCCCATCGGAAGTGGCGCGGCGCGTCGCCCAGCACATGAACCGCTCGATCGAGACGGTTCGCTACACGCTGAAGCAATTCGACAAAGAACATCCGGAACAGGCTGTTTTTCCCGAGCAAACGGGCATTTTGACGGACGACGTCAAGAGGAAGATTTATCAGCAGTCGCGGCGCGGCGAATCGATCGATTCGTTGGCGCGGCGGTTCTGCCGCACGCGGACCACGATTTATCGGGTGCTGAACGAAATGCGGGCCCGCCGCATTCTCGAACTGCCGCTCGACTACATGTATCACGAGAGCTTCGACAAGGCGAACGTCGAGAAGGAGATTCTCTCGCCGATGCCGGTGCCGGCAACGCCCGCTAAGAAGGTGCGTGGGCCGAGTGGCCTGCCGCCGTATTTGGCAGCGTTGTACGAAGTGCCATTGCTGAACCGCGAGCAGGAATATCACCTGTTCCGCCGCTTCAACTATTTGAAGCACAAGGCGACCAAGCTCCGCAAGAAGCTCGATCCGGTCTCGGCACGCACGAGCGCGATGAACGAAATCGAACGGCTATATGACGAAGCCGTGAAGATCAAGAACGAGATCGTGCAAGCGAATCTGCGTTTGGTGGTTTCGATCGCCAAGCGGCACGTTTCGGGCTCTGAGGACTTTTTCGGCCTGGTGAGCGACGGCAACATGTCGCTGATTCGCGCCGTGGAGAAGTTCGACTATTCGCGTGGCAACAAGTTCAGCACGTACGCCAGTTGGGCCATCATGAAGAACTTTGCCCGCACGATTCCCGACGAATTCAAGCGGCGCGACCGGTTCCGCACCAGCCACGACGAGATGTTCTCGTCGACGGAGGACGTGCGGACGGACCAGTACGAGTTGGAGAGCAGCCAGACCCAGCGGGAATTGCAGGTAGGAAAGATTCTGGAACGGCTTGACGAGCGGG
>JANNTN010000289.1:0-4491 GCA_031394445.1 Anatilimnocola sp. | reverse complement strand
CCCTGGCTTGCCCGTGCCCAATCGAACCAGCCCGGCAACCCTGGCCAGAGCCCTCCCCAATCAACATCCAGGCATAGACTGCGAGTTGGATTAGGTCGAAAGTCCGGTGGAGGTTAGTTCGCGGCGGAGCTCGAGGCGGGCGCGGTGGAGGCGGCTGCGGACGGTGCCGACGGGAACGGCGAGGAGGCTGGCGATTTCGTCGTAGTCGCAGTCTTCCATTTCGCGTAGGACGAGGATGGTGCGGTGCTCGGAGCTGAGCTTGTCGAGGGCTTGGCGAATCTGGGTGACGCGCTCCTCGGTCATGAGCCGGTCGTCGGGGGCTGGCATTCCAGCGACGCGGGCGTCGCTTTGCCGGGAGAGTTCTTGCCGGGAGACGATGCGCGTTTTCTGGCGGCGATGCTCGCTGATGACGATGTTCATGGCGATGCGGTAGAGCCAGGTGTAAAACGCGCTGGCACCGCTGTAGGTGTCGATCTTGAGGTAGGCACGCAGGAACGCCTCTTGCGCGGCGTCTTGGGCGTCTGTGACGGAGCCGCAGATGTGCCGCAGCGAGGAGCAGAGGCGGTCTTGGTATTTGCGAACGAGCTGGCCGTAAGCCGCGGCGTCTCCGCGGCGGGAATCGGCGATGAGCTGGGCTTCGTCGAGTTCGGTGGTTGTGGAATTCGTCGGTACGTTGGGCAAATGGCCCAGGAACCGCGTGGCGAGTGGGGCGTGTTGCGAGAGCATATCAACCTCCAATTTATGATTAATTTGCTTCTGGTTTCGTGGCCGTCTAACATGAAAGCGCAAGTGGCGGAAAAACTCCGCCAAAGATTTGGGGAAATGGCAGGGAATTGGGAAATCTGGCGGGAAATGAGGAATTTTTGGCGGGTTTTGGGAGGCGGGAGCAAATGGCGATTCGAAGTTCCGCCGGGCCGGCGGAACCTACTAAAGCGGAGAAGCTGCCGGCGGCGATTTATGCGAAGCTGCGGCAGATGGCGGAGCAGATCATGCGCAGTGAGGGGCCGGGGCATACGCTGCAGCCGACGGCCTTGGTGCATGAGGCCTTTTTGCGCGTCGCGGGAGGGCCGGGCGCGGGGGCGGAGAGCACGACGCATATTCGGGGGCTGTTTGCGCAGGCGATGCGACGGATTTTGGTCGATCATGCGCGGCGGAAGCACGCGCGGAAGCGCGGGGGGGAGCGGGTGCGGGTGGCGCTCGACGAGAAATTAATCAGCGCGGCGAGCGAAGAGGATTTGCTCGACCTGAACGGCGTGTTGGAGCGATTGGAGAAGCTGGACCCCGCGCAGGCGCAGCTTGTGGAGTTGCGGATTTTTGGCGGCATGAATGTGGCCGAGGCGGCGGCGGAAATGGGATTGGCGAAGCGGACCGCGGAGCGAGAATGGACGGCGGCGCGGGCCTGGCTGCGCCAAGAACTGGCCACCGTGGACTCGCATGACTCCTGAACGGCATCAACAGATCAAGCGGCTGTTTCTGGCAGCCTTGGAGCTTGCGCCGGGGGAGGTCGAGCCCTTTTTGGCGCAAGCGTGTGGCACGGATGAAACATTGCGCGGGGAGGTGCAAGGGCTGCTCGAGCATCATCGCACCGAGACGATGCTGCACGAAGCGCCGGCGGAGAACACGGCGGCAGCAGGAGTGGTGACGACGACGCTGCTCGCGGCATTGCAAGACGAAGCGGAGCGGAGCGTCGCGGCACCCGTGAGTGTGCCGCCACCACGCCCGGCGGGAACGATTGTCGCGGGGCGGTATCGGTTGGTCGCGCCGCTGGGTGGCGGGGGGATGGGGGTCGTCTATCGCGCGGACGACATCGAACTGGGGCAGACGATTGCGCTGAAATTTTTGCGGCCCAAGCTGGAGCAGCGGCCGGATGCGGTTGAGTTCTTGCGGCGCGAGGTGCGAACTGCGCGACAAATCACGCATCCCAATGTCGTGCGGATTTACGATATTGGCACGTCCGATACCGAGCTGTTCATTTCGATGGAGTTTGTGGCGGGTGAGGATTTGGAATCGCTGGTGCGGCGCGTGGGGCCGCTGCCGAGCGCGAAGATCACGCAGATTGCCCGGCAGTTGGCCGCTGGCCTGGCGGCGGCGCATGCGGCGGGCATTTTGCACCGTGACCTGAAGCCGGCGAACGTGATGATCGACGGCCAAGGTAACGTGCGGATCTTGGATTTTGGAATTGCGGCGACGCTGGACGACGAGCAGGCGCTAGCGCGGATTTCGGGGACGCCGGGGTTTTTGGCTCCGGAGCTGTTGACGGGCGAGAAGCCATCGCAGCGGAGCGATTTGTACGCGTGGGGACTCGTCGTTTATTACGCGGCGACGGGTAAGCTGCCGCGGAATACTAATCCGGCTGGCGATGGTGGAGTTGGCGAGGGGTTGGCGGTGACGGAGATTTCGACGGAGGTGGCCAACTGTGTTCGCTCGTGCTTGCAGGCCGATCCCGGGCAGCGACCCCACACGGCGCGTGAGGTGCAGGAATCGCTATTTGGTGGTGATCCGCTGGGGGAGGCTTTGTGGACGGGAAGTATGCCGACTTTGGAGGTTGTGTCGGCTGCAGCTTGTTGGAAGGCAGCGAGTTGGATGATCGATGGGCTGCTGGGGCTGGGGCTGGGGCTGCTCGTGATTATTTTTGTGTTGGCCGACCGCACGATGTTTTTGACGCGATGCGGACTGGTGAAATCGCCGCAGGCGCTGGAGGAAATCGCCGAGCAACTGCTTACGGGGCTGGGTCATGAGGCACCGGTGAGCCCGGTGCTGACGGGAGTGACGCTCGATACGGACTGTTTGCAGTTCATGCGGACACATGCGTCGGCGGCGAGCGCGTGGCAAAGGATCGCGGCGGGAGAGATTCCAGCGGTGGTGTTTTCGTACCGGCAGGGCGATCCGCGATTGCCGAGGCCGGCGATGTTTGTCGAGGGGCAGCGGCCGACCTTACGGGCGGTGGAACGGGGATCGTCGCTGGTGCGATTGAGCGGGAAGGGGAATTTGCTGTCGCTGCATGTGAGTACGGCGTTGCCGGGGGATTCGCCGGCTGTTCGCCCACCGCCGTGGAAATCGTTATTTGAATTGGCCGGTTTGAAGTGGTCGGATTTTCGCGAGGCAGCGCCGACGCGCTGGCCGCCGGAGTTTGCCGATGTGGTGCATAGCTGGGAAGGGCCGCTGGCATTTGATTCGAGCCTGACGGTGCGGGTGACGGGAGCAGCGGTCGGCGGACGGGTGGTGTTTTTTGAGGTGGAGCAGCCGTGGACGGTGAGTCGGAGGGCAGGCGGCGTCGCTCGTGCGGGCCGGCAGTTTTCGCGATTCGTGGTGCTCAGAACGGTGTTGTGGCTGGGAGCGATTGGCGTGGCGTGTGTGCTGGCGTGGCGACACGTGTGGCTGGGGCATGCGGACTGGCGCGGCGCTTGGCGGATAACGGCGTGCATGCTACTGTTGGCGACACTGAATTGGTTGTGTGGCTCGCGGCATTCGCTGGATGTGGCCGAGGAATTGGCGACGGCGGTGGCCTGGATTTGCACGATTGTGACTTCGGGCGCGATTGCGGGGGTGGCTTATTTGGCGGTGGAGCCCGCTGGGCGGCGGTGGTGGCCGTATTCGCTGATCACAATGCGGCGCGCGCTGGATGGGTGGCTGCTGGATCGGGCCGTGTGGGCCGATGGTCTGCTGGGAATGGCCGTGGGGTTATCGGCGATTGTGCTGCGGCAGGTCTGCACGCTGGTGAATCAATGGCTGGGTGTGGCGGTGAGCGGGCTGAACGATTTCGATCCCAGCCAAAACCTGCTCGACCATTTTGGGCTGCGCTACAAGATCGCCGTGTTCATTACCGCGCTCTTGATGGCGCTGCTCGAATCGTTACTGCTCTTGACGCTGGTGGTGGCGCTGAAGCGATTGACCAAATCGACCGTTGTTGCAGCGGTGCTGCTGGTTTTGTTGCTCGCGGCGGTGGCAATCGTGGGACGGGGGATCGTGTCGCCGGTCGATTGGCTGGCACGAACGCTGCTGCTCTCGTTGGCGGCTTGGGTTTTGATTCGGTTTGGGCTGACGGCGGCCTTTGCGGCGCTGGCGACGTATTACGCGGTTAATAACTCGCCATTGACGCTCGACTTTACCAGTTGGTATGCCGGGACGGGGTTGGCGGTGGTCGCGACGGTGGCGGTGGTGCTGGTGGTTTGTTGGCGGATGGCGCGGGGAGAGAGGAGCTGGGGGACAAGGAGAGGGGGAGACAAGGGGATTGGCATAAGAGTGCGAGCCTGAAAATTCTTAGATCGCGTAGAGATCGCGGAGGCCATGTTGGAAGGGGCTGTCTTCCATGAGGTTGAGGCTGCGGGCGAGGCGGTCGCGGTCGGCGGGGCGGGGAAGATCGGCGAGGGCGACGAGGACGCGGTCGAATTGCTTGGGTACGACGGTTCCGGTCAATGGCAGGCCGAGCCCCATGAGCAACTTGGCGCGCTGGAGGTCGGCGAATTTGGCCGGGTCGTCTTGCATGGCGAC
>JANNTN010000285.1:0-2296 GCA_031394445.1 Anatilimnocola sp. | reverse complement strand
ATAGCAGTCCAGCTGCCTATGTACCTGATGCAGCTGAGCGCCTGTTTGACGTACAGCGAGTTATCTCTGCTGGAGTTTCCTTTCGGACTGGCGGCACCGTGAGCTTTCCCGAACGTGTGCCCACCGGCGATAAGAGCGACGGTTTCCTCGTCGTTCATCGCCATCCGGGCAAACGTCTCCCGAATGTCTTTGGCAGCCTCCAGAGCACTGGGCTTGCCGTTGGGCCCCTCTGGGTTGACGTAGATCAAACCCATCTGCACGGCAGCGAGTGGATTCTCAAGTTTGCGGTCACCGCTGTAACGCTTGTCGCCCAGCCACTCACTTTCGGGTCCCCAGTTAATATCTTGCTGAGGTTCCCAAACGTCTTCGCGACCACCAGCGAATCCGTAGGTCTTGAACCCCATCGACTCCAAGGCGCAGTTGCCGGTGAGTACCATCAGGTCAGCCCACGAGATTTTGTTACCGTATTTTTGCTTGATCGGCCAGAGCAACCTGCGGGCCTTGTCGAGGTTCGCATTGTCGGGCCAACTGTTGAGTGGAGCAAAGCGTTGTGTGCCGTAACCAGCGCCACCGCGACCGTCGGAGACTCGATACGTACCGGCACTATGCCAAGCCATCCGAATGAAAAACGGCCCATAGTTGCCGTAGTCGGCTGGCCACCAATCCTGTGACGTTGTCATCAACTCTTTGATGTCCTTCTTCACGGCATCCAGGTCCACTTTTTTGAACTCCTCGGCGTAATTGAAATCCGCACCCATCGGATTGCTTTTGGTCGAATTCTGATGAAGTATCTCCAGATTCAACTGCTTCGGCCACCAATCACGATTCGAATAGCCACGCCCCGCCATTTGACTGCTGGCTGCTTCCGCAGCGGCTTCCGTAGTTGCTGCTGAGGGGGCAGCTGTGGTTGCGGCCAAGGTTAGGCCCGTCACCGGACACTTAGCGCCGGCCTCCACACTTTCCCCCTGCGGTTCTGCAGGTCGCGAGTCGTGGTTATGCCCAACCGGCTGCACAGCCTCCTGGGTCTGGGGATTTGAATTGGAACAGCCAAGGACGAAGGCAATTAGCCAAACTGAACTAATTCGTCGCAGCGTGCGTCTTTGAGCAACTCCGTTCATCGTGGGGGACTTGCTTCCGGTTGCGGTATCTGACATGCCATTTCTCCAAAAGTTTTATTGAAAATTGATTGGTCTTATTTCGAAGCGTCGCGAAGATGGTGTTTAGTCACCATCCGAACGCTGGGGCATTGCTAGGCACTCGGGACACGTACCCCAGTAGATCACCTCCGCCTCGTCGATTTGGTAATCCGAGTTGTCGGCGGCAGTCAGGCACGGAGCGTCGCCTACGGCGCAGTCGACATCGGCCGTTTTTCCGCAGGTGCGACAGATCACGTGGTGGTGGTTGTCGCCGACCCGAGCCTCGTAAAGAGCCGGCGACCCGGCGGGCTGGATGCGCCGGATGAGACCATTCTCGGCCAGGATTCCGAGAGCGTCGTAGACCGCCTGTCGGGATATGGTACCGATCTCGGCACGAACGTCCTCGGCTACGTCGTCCGCCCTGCAGTGGGGCCGACCCGACACCGCCCGCAACACGGCCAAGCGCTGGGCCGTGACTTGGACACCGTGTTTGCGAAGGAGGTTGGCCGGATCATCAGGCATTACTTAAGCATATGTCCAATACTGGACTATGTCGATAAGTGTTCGGAGTCCAATCTATTTGTGGGTGGGAGGGGTTTTCCGGCTCCCACCGATGTACGGTTCGTGTGCGATCGCGCTGCGCGGAGGTTTGTGGCTGCTCACGCTATCCTGTGGACTTGGAATCATGGTTACGATTACGGGAGAGCTGAACCTGGCGGCGGGAAAACGGCCCGAGGTCTGGGGGCCGGCGGGCGTTTTGAAGTACCCTCACGGAGCTGCACTGCACGCGATTCAAACGCTGCCCATTCTGTCGTGGTTGCTGCACAAGCTGCGCGTGTCATAGCCAGATTGGCCTGTTCGTGCGGCACTCTGGTCTCAAGTTCTCTTTCTGGTCCATGCGTTTTGGCAAACAATTCACGGGCGCGCGCGTTTTGACTTCGATTGGGTCGGTGGGGCCATCTTCGTCGCCGCTGGGCTACTTATCCTGGCCCCCATGGCTGTATTAGTGGCAGCGCTCGTCTCGTTCACTAGTGCTTTGCGGTGGCGCAATTCCTGACGAAGCCTGACCACCAGCAAATAGCCGCAAATCTTGGGCGCTTCTGGGCTCGCTCGCCCATCCCAGTAAATCTCTAACAAATCGGGTTAATTCGAGGCCCGCG
>JANNTN010000270.1:0-4557 GCA_031394445.1 Anatilimnocola sp. | reverse complement strand
GGGCAGCGGAGTGGGCAAACGGGCAGAGTCTTTGGAACGGAGCGAAGCGGGGCACAAAAACATTTGTGGCTTTGCCAACCCATTGCTCACCAGCATCGATGCGGCAACGCCAGCCGCTGCCCGAGGACCATCCGCCTCCGGACCGGGAAAACTATGGTCTGGCTGTAAATTGCTATATTGCTGCATTCCATAGCCGATCAGCCGCAACTGATTCTGGCAGGTGGCAATTTGCGATTGAAACCGACTGAACGACAGCGCCGGGAAGAAGAGCGAAGCGGCAGCGACAACAACGGCGGCGACCGTCACAAAATCTGACCAGGTGAAGTGGTGCCGCTCGACTTCGCTGCCGGCAAACCGTCCGGCTGCCAATCGCCCAGTCGATAGTGCCACTTGCCGGGCCGATGCCGCCACAAACTGGCAAGTGCGCTCGGCCAGTCCCATCGGCGGCTCCCAATCGCTGGGCTCATCGGCTAGCCCCACATGCTGGACGCAGGTTTTTAGCCGCTGCATTTCTGCTTGAAGCGTTGGATTTTGATTGATCTCGGTCTCAATTTGCTCGTGTTCTTCCGGTGAAAGGGCACCGAGAAGGTAGCCGAGCAGGTGTTCGCGTGACGGACTAGTCATGACAGTGAGAACTAAGACAATGATGGCTGGTTTTGATTCCAGATTTCATTCAACTTTGCGACCGCGGCGTGCATGCGGCTTTTGACCGTGCCCACCGGAATGTCCAAGGCTTCAGCCGCCTCGCGATATTTCAGTTCCTGAAAATAAACGAGGTGGACGACATCTTTCAGCCCGTCGGGCAGTTGCTCGACCGCGGCGTGCAGCCAAGCCCCGCGTTCCGCGGCGCTGAGCTGGGCGACTGGCGTCGGTTCCTTGCTCGTCAACAAGTCGAGCAGTTTGCCGACATCCTCTCCATCCTTCGGACCGGTGCGGTCGAGGCTGACCATGCGATGCCGCCGGCTGCGACGCTGGGCGTCGATCGCCTGGTTGGTGGCAATCGTGTAGAGCCACGGCCGAAACGCACGCCCCGGCTCGTACTGCTGACACTTCAGGTGAACCTGTAAAAAGGCAGCCTGAAAGGCATCCTCGGCCATTTCCGCGTCGCCCAAATACCGCCGCAGGTAGCTGTACAGCTCCCGCTCGTATCGGCGCACCAACTGCTGAAACAAGCTGGCATCGCTCGATTCGCGGTAAGCCATAAGCAGCTCTTCATCGCTCAGCGAAGAGGGCTGCTGCATGGTTTGCATCGGTTCGGGCAACGTGGCTTTCATCATTTTCTACGGATGGCAGTGAGGTTGGTTCACCTGGCTGAGAAAAGGATGCCCTTCGAACCGACCGCAACCGCCGTAACTTCGCCTCTGCACGGAACTTAGCAATCGCGACAAAGGGGCGCACGATTGCTGGCAGCAATTATACGCAAGCAGAGCGAATAGGTTCCGTCCGCGGAGCAAATTCTCAGGCAACTGCCACGGCTGGAACCCAAAACCCACATTCACCGCCGATTTGACAGTGATTCCCAGGCATCCTAAACTCACCGAACCCTATTCGCAAACAATATGCCAGTGATGTTTTAGTGAGCCAATCGCGCTATCCGTGGGCCGCTTGGGGCGATGTTAACGCCTTTTTCGGCTTGATGTTAGATAACGTCGCGAATCTGCTATTGACGGTTAGCCTGCTCTCGGCGGCTTTTGAATTTCCTACCAAGATTGCCCTACGGTACATGGTCCCCGGCACTGCCATCGGCGTGCTGGTAGGCGATTTGCTCTTTACCTGGCTAGCATTTCGGCTGGCCCGGCAAACGGGTCGCAGCACCATTACTGCCATGCCCTTGGGCCTCGATACGCCGAGCACGATCGGGATGATTTTTTTCGTGCTCGGGCCCGTGTTTCTCGCTGCCAAAAAACAAGGCTTCCTGCTTGCAGGCGACTCTCCCAGCGAGGAAGAGGTCGCCCGCATCGTCGAAGCCGCTGCAATTCATACGTGGCACATCGGCATCTGCTGCATCTTCATCAGCGGGTTGTTCAAGCTCGCGTGCTCGGTCGGATCGAACTGGATTCGCCGGTCGTTGCCGCGGGCCGGCCTCCTCGGCTCGCTAGCAGCCGTCGCTCTTGTCCTCATCAGCTTTTTGCCGCTGCTTGAGATCCTCCATTCGCCGATTGTGGGCTTTGTGTCGCTAGCGGTCGTGTTGACGACGCTGGTCGCACGCATCGACCTGCCAGGGAAAATCCCCGGCGCGGTCGGCTCGTTGCTCATCGGCGGCGTGCTGTACTACGGACTGCAGTGGGCCGAGAGTTCGCACCTTTTGCCCGAAGTTTTAAGGCTGCCGCACGAACCGCCACTCATCGACCCCGCGGCCGGCCTGTTTCCTACCGAATGGCTCGCGGCGTTTCGGTTTGAATGGGTCAATGCGCTGCGGGAGTCGTTCAATTATTTGCCGATCGTTATTCCGTTCGCCCTTGCCACGGTCGTGGGCGGCATCGACTGCACCGAAAGCGCCGCGGCTGTCGGTGATGAATACGATACGGGGCAGATCATCGCCGTCGAAGCCCTCGCCACGATTGCAGCCAGCCTCTGTGGCGGTGTGATCCAAACCACCCCCTACATCGGCCACCCCGCCTACAAAGCGATGGGCGGCCGCGCTGCATACGTCCTCGCCACCGCGCTATTCGTCGGTTCGGCAGGTGTCCTTGGCTACTTTGGCTATCTCTACGTCATCATTCCTAAAGTCACCGTCTATCCCATTCTCATCTTCATCGGCCTTGAAATCGCCGCTCAAAGCTTTCACGCCACTCCCGTGCGGCACTATCCGGCTGTCGTCTTGGCTTGTGTCCCCGCGCTGGCGCAACTCGCTCTCATATTCGTCGAAAAATTCCCGCCGTCGGTGATCGGCTCACTCGGCCCATCCTCGCAAGCCGAAATTCAAACCGTCCGCATGCTTTCCAGCGGCTTCATCCTCACCAGCCTCATCTGGGCCTCCGCTCTCGCCGCCCTGATCGACCGCCGCCTCCCCCGCGCCGCCCTATTCTTCCTCCTCGCCGCCATCCTCACGCCGTTTGGCATCATGCACTCACCGCTGCCCGGCAGTGCGATGTTCTTGCCCTGGAAACTCCCCATCGAAATTCAAAGCCCAGTCATTCAATACTCCCTCGGCTACCTCCTCGTAGCCATTTTGCATTTCGTTTGGAGCTTTCTCGTTAAATCGCACGTCCCGCAAGCCATCGAAGGCTATGATACACCTCTGTCGGGAAATCACTCAACCGACGATTAATAACTGCTATCAGTAGTCAGCAAACTGTTAACGTTTCACTAGAATTGCACCGCGCCTCCTTGCCGTGCCTCCTCCCGGCACCAATTTTTCCATACATCTCGTAGTAATTTCGTAAGATTGTCTGCAAACCGCTTACCGTCGCACAATGGCGATGACGCCATGCGGTCACGCAATCCCTGACGCAGACGAGCCAAGTACGGCAAGTCATTGGCCAATCGTACGGCCGTCGCCACATATTCGCTCTCGTTGCCCATGATCGTTTCGGTCAGGCCGACATTCGCCAAATGACTAAGAGAATGCCTGCTTGCGAAAGTCTCTCCAGGGCAGGTGACAACAGGCACGCCCATCCACATGGCTTCACACGTTGTCAAGCCGCCGCTATAGGGAAAAGTGTCCAGAGCCAAATCGATCCTGTGGTAATTCGCGAACATTTCTGGCCGCGGCGACCAGTCAGAGCAGGTGATTCGGTCCGGATCGACATTGCATTCCGCGAATGCACGGGAGAGCTGCGTGGTGATAAACGGATCCTCCATGCTCTTGTATTTTAGCAGCAACCGCGATCTTGGCACGCGCTCCAATATTTTTGCCCAGATGCGAAGCACATCTGGCGAGAATTTGAGCGGATTGTTGAAGCTCCCAAATGTCACGTAACCGTTTTTCAACGCCGGAAGTTGAGAAACCCGGGGAGCATATTCGGGGGCCTCATAACAAACATATCCGTTAGGCATTCGCAACACTTTTTCCGTATAATGCACTTCGCTCTCCAGCGGAATTTCATGGCGATCAGCCAAAATGTAGTCCATTGCCGTTAGCCCCGTCGTGCCCACGTAGCCGGCCCACGTAATCTGAATTGGCGCTGGTTTCCGGGCAAACACGAGCAACCGATTGTCCGCCGTATGCCCCGCTAGATCGAACAAAACGTCAATGTGATCGGCTCGAATTTGGTCCGCCAACAGGTAATCCGGAGTGTTCTTGATGGGCCGCCACGTGGTTGCCACGTCTCGAAATCGTTTCGTCATTTTGTCGATCAACGTACGGCCACTGTAGCAAACGACTTCCATTTCCTCGCGATCGAAGTGCTCTAGCGCCCCGATCAAGAAAAAACCGATCGGATGAAAACCAAAATCATTCGACACTAAACCGATTCGCAACGGGCGATTAGGATCGGGGACAACGCGCCGATGGAAAGTTTCTTTGCTACGTTGAAGAAAGAACTCGTCCATCGTCATCGGTATCCGACCCGAGACGAAGCCCGCCGAAGTCTGTTTGAGTACATCGAAATCTTT
>JANNTN010000268.1:0-18606 GCA_031394445.1 Anatilimnocola sp. | reverse complement strand
CTCCGCAAGCTCGATCTGGACAAGAGCGCAAAGGGGCGCTACCTCACCGCCTTCACCTGCGGCGACCAACTGCTCTGGGGCGCTGCCGAGCCGCTCCGGCGCATGTTGCGAATTTTACTGGAGGCTTAGAGCGCCCATTTTCAACGCCACTTAAGCCCGATGCATGTCATTTCCCGCAAACGGCTCAACGATTTCGCCGCCGTTCACCCAGAATTCGAGGCGGCGCTCGCTCGTTGGTATAGAATGATGAAGGCCGGCAATTTCGCGTCATTCGCTGAGTTGCGGCGGCAAGTGCCTGCGGCTGATCAGGTGGGCAAGCTGACTGTTTTCAATGTTGCAGGAAACCACATTCGGATCGTTGCCGCCATCCATTACAATCGGCAAAAAATCTACATCAGAGCCGTTTTGTCGCATGCCGAGTACGACGAAGGGAAGTGGAAGGAGTAACCATGCAAGCCGCTGAATTAAGTCCCGCATTCAAAGCTTGGCCAGGGTTGGCGGGAGTTGTCTATGTTCCGCATTCGGAAGAGCAGTACCGCGGCTTGGTTGCCGTCCTCGATCGGCTGATTGACGAAGTAGGCGAAGACGAGTCTCACCCATTGGCATCTCTCATGGAAGTCGTCGGCGCGTTGATCGAACGCTACGAAGAGGAGCATGTTGCGGAGCTGGATGGTTGATCAAATCACGACACAGCGATCAATGCCCACATTCCGCCTTACACTCGCCTACGACGGCACCGACTTCGCCGGCTGGCAATGGCAGCCGAAGCAGCGCACGATTCAGGACGAGCTGCAATCGGCGCTAGAGCGGATCACGCTATCACGGCCTCACGTCTTTGCCAGCGGTCGCACCGACGCCGGCGTGCATGCCCTGGGCCAGGTCGTCAGTTTTGATTCCGCAACCAGGCTCTCCCCAGCAGAACTAACCAAAGCCCTCAACGCCGAGCTTCCCGACGACATGCACATCTTCGATGTCGAGCGCGCCCCCGATGGATTTCATGCTCAGAAGGACGCCATCGGCAAACGCTACCGCTATCTACTGGAAGATGGCCGCCCGCGCGATCTCTTCGCCCGCAATTACCTCTGGCACATCCGTGAACGACTGGATGTCGAGGCCATGCAAGCAGCCGGGATGGCGCTCGTCGGAACGCACGACTTCCTCAGTTACGAAGGGGGCGGATCGTGCCGATTAACAACCGTCCGCACGATTTATGACCTGTTCATCGAGCGCCGCCCAGCGGAGCTGACGGAACGCGTCGTGGTTGAGGTCGCGGCCAATGGCTTTCTCTATAATATGGTTCGCAAAATCGTCGGCACGCTGGTGCAAGTTGGCAGGGGGAAACAAGCTATTGACTGGCCGGCAAAGGTGTTGGAATTGCTCGATCGTTCCAAATCTGGAATGACCGCGCCCGCCCAAGGTCTGTATCTGGTTGGGGTGCATTACGACGAGTCGAGCCAGTGCGGAGTGCGGAGTGCGGAATGCGGAGTGGACACAACCGACGACGACTTCATGCAATAATCCTCGTATCTTTCTGCATTCTGAATTCATCATTCTGCATTCCCCATGCGCATCGCCCACATCATCACGCGAATGATCATCGGCGGCGCGCAAGAGAACACACTCTACAACTGCGAAGATTTGATTCGCGAGCATGGCGATGAAGTGCTACTGATCACCGGCCCGTCACTCGGGCCGGAAGGCGACTTGCTGAAGCAGGGCAGGGGAGGGGGGGTGCCGATCCAGGTCATCCCCAGCCTGCGGCGAGCGATCGATCCGTGGCGCGACTCCACAAGTTATCTGGCTCTGAAGCGAGTGCTTCGGCACTACAAGCCCGACGTCGTTCACACGCACAGCGCCAAAGCCGGTTTTCTCGGCCGGCTCGCCGCCTCCTCAATTCGCGTTCCAGCCATCGTTCACACCGTTCACGGCGCGCCCTTTCACGAATATCAAAGTTCCGTGGCCCGCAAACTGTTTCGGTGGTGCGAGTGGCACGCCGCCCGCCATTGTCACGCGCTCATTAGTGTCGCTGATGCCATGACTGACCTGATGGTGAAAGCCGGAGTCGCCCCCCGCGAAAAATTCACGACGATCTATAGCGGGATGGACGTGGAGCCTTTCCTCCGGGCCGACGAACACCGCGCCGCCCTGCGATCGCAGCTTGGCTATCGGCCCGAGCATGTGGTGATCGGGAAAATCGCCCGCCTGTTTCACCTCAAGGGGCACGCCGACGTCATTCGTGCCGCCGCGAATGTCATCCAAGCGAACGACAATGTGCGGTTCCTCTTCATCGGCGACGGCGTCCTCCGAGAAGAGCTACAAAGCCAAATTCAAGCCGCCGGCCTCATCGACTATTTTCACTTCGCCGGCCTGGTGCCTCCGACAGACATTCCCCAATGGGTCGGTGCCATGGACCTGCTCGTGCATGCCAGCCTGCGCGAAGGACTCGCGCGAGCCCTTCCCCAAGCGCTCATTGCGGGCAAGCCCGTCGTCAGTTACGACATTGACGGTGCCCGCGAAGTGGCGATCAATGACCAGACGGGCTTCCTCGTGCCGCCAAATTGGGACAAACTAGTCCCACCGCTGGTGAATCTGGCTAGGGACGCTGAATTGCGAGCGCGACTCGGCCATACCGGCCGCGAGCGATTCGCCGAGCAATTCCGCCACGAAACCATGACGCGTCGCATCCGCGAGCTCTATCAACGAACTCTCGAAACCACTCCCTCACCCAACAAACCGGCTTAGACATCATCGTCGCCACTGCGTAAAATTATTCCATGAGCCGCCCTCGTGATTTTCTCGGTCCTTATCGTCTTACCCGCCTCATCCGCGTCGGAATTACGACCGAAGTGTGGGAAGCCGCGAAGACGGACGATACCACGCGTTATGTGTTAAAAGTGGTCAAACGCGACAAGAAGACCAAAGCAGAAGTCGCCTCGATGAAGAATGAGTTTGATTGCGGCAAATCGCTCAAACACAAAAACATCATCAAGATCTACGACTTCAACACGAACGCCGAATCGACCTACTTGGTGATGGAGTTGTTCGAGCACGAGAACTTGAAGCTCCAACTCCGTGAGGGCCCGAAAAAAGTTGCGCCTCTCACCCTGAAAATTATCGAGCAATCGGCCGAGGCACTCTTCTATTTTAATAGTGAAGGCTGGATTCATCGCGACGTGAAGCCCGACAATTTCCTCGTTAGCGACGAAGGTGTCGTCAAGCTGATCGACTTCGCCATCTCGTCCAAGCAAAAAAGCGGCCTCGCGGCCATGTTCAGCTTTGGAAAAAAGGCAGTGCAGGGAACTCGCAGCTACATGTCACCCGAGCAAATTCGTAATCAAAATCTAGATGCTCGTGCCGACGTGTACAGCTTCGGCTGCGTCGTCTTCGAATTGCTCAGCGGCAAGCCCCCCTTCACGGGCACCAACGCCGACGAGCTGTTGACCAAGCATTTGACCGGGGCGATTCCCAACATCCAGGTCTATAACGACAATGTCACGCCCGAATTCGCCAATGTCATCAAGAAGATGATGGCTAAAAAGCGAGAAGATCGCCACGGCAACTTTTTCGAATTCCTGAAAGCATTCCGTTCGACGAAAGTGTTCAAGATCCTGCCCAAGCCGCCCAAGCCAGACGACCCCAAGGACCAACGCAAGGGTTTCGCATGACCTTGCCCGCCAAGGGCAAATCCGCAAAACTGCAGGCCGCTGATAACGAATCATGGCTACTGACACCGCCGAATCATCGACGAACTCCGCCGCTCCCAGTCTCGATTTCGAGCAGCCGCTCGTTGCGCCCGAAGCGCGCCGCCGCGTGCTGGAACAAGCCACCGATCGCACTCCAGCGCAGGACGAAGAATTGCGACAGCTTCGCCGCGACCTGGCCGAGCAGACGCGGCAGATTTATTCGAACCTGACGCCGTGGCAAACGGTGCAGGTCGCCCGTCACAAAGACCGGCCATATACTTCCGACTATTTGGCACTTGCGTTTGAGGAGTTCGTCGAACTGCACGGCGACCGCCGCTATGGCGACGACCGGGCCATCCGCACCGGCTTTGCCCGGCTCGACCGCTACAAAGTGCTCGTCGTCGGGCATCAGAAGGGCCGCACGTATAAAGAGCGCAGCGCCTGCTATTTCGGCTGTGCTCATCCCGAAGGGTATCGCAAGGCCATCTCCAAAATGAAGCTGGCCGAGAAATACGGCCTGCCCGTCATTTGCCTCATCGACACTCCCGGTGCTTATCCTGGCATCGGTGCCGAGGAACGCGGCCAATCGCAGGCCATCGCCGAAAACATGTTCGAGATGTCGCGCCTTAAGACGCCGATCATTTGCATCGTCATCGGAGAAGGGGGCAGCGGCGGAGCGCTCGGTATCGGCGTCGGCGATCGCGTGGCTGTGCTGGAGTTTTCGTACTACTCCGTCATCAGCCCCGAAGGTTGCGCCGGCATCTTGTGGAAGAGCCATCAACACGCCGAGCGGGCCGCCAACGCACTGCGATTCACTTCCCAAGACCTCATGCGACTCGGCGTCGTCGATTATGTGATTCCGGAGCCGCTGGGCGGAGCGCATCGCGACCACCATCAAATGGCGATGCGCTTAAAGCAATACCTCGTTCGATCCTTGCGCGACCTCGTGGCGCTGCCCACCGACAAGCTACTCGACGGCCGCTATGAAAAGTTCCGTCGCATGGGCGTCTTTATCGACGACCCCGCCGCTATTGCCAAGACTAACGGCCGCGGCCCTTCTTAGCGCGCTTTTCGCCGTTGTCCCCGTTTCCCTTTGGGATGTCGAATGGTTCAACTTCGACGATGTTGGGAATCGCGCAGTACGTGGTTCGGACAGCGACATTCGATTCATCGTCGCGAGGGATACCGATGACTATGTGTGTCTCGGCAACGATAGCCATTTCAGGATGGCGAATTTCCCGCATCCGGCCGTCAGCCAAATGCAGTCGCAACGGAATGAAAGGGCGCTCTTCCAATAGTTCGATAAGATCTTCGGCTGTCATGTTTGTCACCCTCGTGTAAACATTATTGTAGCGAAGGCGAGACTGGCGTGCTAATTACGCCGCACGAGTGCCCAAAGATGGGAGCTTTTGCATCCAACCAAGCTCCCGGCCCAACAGCTCTCGCAACAATCGATCGTGCGGCTCATAGTGCCGCCGCAGCAACTCCGCCGTGGCCGGATCGACCTTCTCGCGGTAGCCGCCGCGATTGTAAATCTTAGTAACGGCGATTGGATGGTATTCCAGCTCGAGGAACGCAAAGACCTGCTGGCAGAGGGCTGACGTATCGGCAAATAGCTCCGCGCTATCGAGAATAAGCACCTGCGAGCGGCCATAACGGTGCAGCAAACACTCCAGTTGCAGGGAGTAATAGCCGCGGGCAACGTAGTCCAGCATGGGGAGCGCGTCAGGCTCGAGCGCAGCGCCCATTTTTGGCTCGCGCGGCCAGGCCGCCATCACTTCGCGAACCGCCGTTTCAAAGGTTCGCGCCTCGCGGCCACGCGCTTTTTGATGTTGGTAATGCGAGAACGCCCGCGACACTGGGTCGCGCAGAATGGCGATGATCTTGGCGTCGGGAAGCACGGTGTGCAGCCGGAAAATCGCCCCCGGGTTCGGCAAGTACGACGGCGAGGCTTCCAGGCACTGGCTCGGGCCCGTCTGGCCGCCGGCGAAGGGAAAATGAGACCGGTACCAGGCGACAGACCGGTCCGGATGTTTGGAAAAGTAACTGACTTCCTTAACCGAAGATCCGGCGCAGCGGGGATGCTGGAGCAGCGACGCATAGAGCTGCGTCGTGCCCGCCTTTTGGGCTCCGACGATGACCGCAGAGGGGAGCCGTCGCCAGCCGCTGCTGGCTTGCCGCCAGGTGTTCGGACCGAACTCCGCGAGGGCTCGATACGACGTTCGCAGGCGTTGATACAGCGGGTGCCGCTGCCATTGGCGAAGGTGATTTCTCAGCGATTCAGAGCTGAATCCAGACGGCATAGGAACGTCCGATAATGTTTCTTATGTTCGGTTCCGGGCACGTTTTTCCCAGGAAATCAGCAATATCGCCTGTTGGCAGGCATTTGCGTGCCACTCTGGCGTTTTGCGTGATTGGTCACCATCGCCGCGTTCCGCCTTCGCTGGGCTGCGGTGCCGGCTGCGCTTCGATCCGCCCTGCCGTTTGCGGGGCCGCGGCGGGCTCCGTTCGTGTCGAGCCATCGCCGGTAAAAAAGCTTCCCGATTGCGGAGTCGTTGCCGGAGCCTTTCCGTTGAAAACCGCTTCCAGTTCCTTCTGCCAATTGGCCGCCGCCTTGGGCACCGCCTCGCGCAGATCCCGTTCCGCGTCGGCCAAAGTCTCCGGCATCTGTCCCGAATGGCCGCCGATATGGTCGTGCGGAACTTCCCGTTCCAGGCGGTCCAGGTAGGGGGCCAAAACCTCGTGCAGCTCGCGCGGAATCACCGCATCCGCCCGGTCCAGAAATACGGCGATGTAATAGCCCGATTTCGAGGTGCAAATCGCCTTCCGTTGGGCGTCCCCCAGCAGGGCGACCGAGAACAACGTGACGAGCACGCACAGCAGCACCCCCTTGGCCCCGCCAAACAGCGCTCCCAGTTGGCGGTCGAACTCTTTGAGCTTTACCCGTTCAATGGCTTCGCTGATCAGGTTGAAGCCGACCCATACGATCAGGCCCGTTCCCAGGAACAAGATCAGCATCGAAACAAAGATATTCCACGGCGGTGATGCGTTGATAATCTTTGCTAGCGGCAAACGAAAGTGCAACGCCACAAAGTAGCTGAGCCCGATGGAAGCAATCGACGCGACCTGCCACGCCAGGCCCTTCCAAGCGCCCCAGACAATGGCCAAGCCCAGCACGATCAGCATCAGAATATCGTACGCCTGCATCCTTGCGGCTCCAACAGTAAGTAGCCGTCACGCTCCGCGTGACGTGCCCAACTCCTCAGCCGCGAACTATAGCAAGCGTCAGCGTCAGCCCGAATACCAACTCCCATTGGCATTGGACGAATTGGTATTGAACGAATTGCCATTGGATAAGCGGGCAGGGGGGCAGTATGCTCCGCGACCAACTGGCCACGTTTTTTGGTCATTCGTAATTCGTCATTGGTCATTTGACCTCATGGCTGGCTTCCAAACCCATATCTCCGTCAGCACGATGACCGGGATCGGCTACGGCGTCTGGGGCTATCATTGCGGCGCGCCGCTGGAAACTTGCCTCTTGTCGGGCACGCTGTGCAGCGTCTCCGGCATGTTGCCCGATCTTGATAGCGATTCGGGCCGACCGGTTCAGGAAATTTCGTCCCTCGCCGCCGCGGTCATTCCGCTCTTGATGCTGGAGCGCTTCAAAGAGTTTGGTTGGTCGCACGAGACAACTGCCTTGGCGGGTGCTGGTATGTATGGAGCCGTTCGTTTCGGCGCGGCGGAAATCTTCAAGCGTTACACAGTCCACCGCGGCATGTGGCATAGCTTGCCGGCTTGCTTCGCGTGTGGGCTGCTCGCCTTCATCATTGTCTCCGGGCCCGATCTGGCCATTCGCCTGTTCAAAGCCGGTGCCGTCTCGCTCGGATTTCTGTCCCATCTGATCATCGACGAAATCTGGAGTTTTCAATTGCGCAGCGGGCGGCTGAACGTAAAAAAATCCTTTGGCACCGCGCTCAAGTTCTTTGGCAAAGACCGCATGGCCAATGCCACGATGTTCGGACTGCTCGCCTTGCTCGCCTTCGTGGCCGTCGGCGATCCGATGCTCATGCACCATTACGGCTATCAGGTCCGAGTCGGTCCACAAACCGCCGAGCAGTTCCTCCACAGCACGCTGCAATCCGCCGGCCTACGTCCTCGGCCAACCTCCGACGCCGAAACACTGCAGCGTTAAAACCGCTTCCGGCTATCGAGCAACATCGTCACCGGCCCATCGTTGACCAGCTCGACTTGCATCGTCGCCCGAAATTTTCCCGTCGCCACCGGAATGCCTTGCACGCCAATCGCCGCGACAAAGGTCTCGTACAGTCGTTCGGCAATCTCGGGTTGCGCCGCCTGAATAAAACTGGGCCGCCGTCCCTTGCGGCAATCGCCGAGCAGCGTGAACTGGCTCACCACCAGCACCGACCCGCGCACTTCGGGCAGCGCCAAGTTCATTTTGCCTTCCGCGTCTTCAAAAATACGCAGTTGAATCGTCTTATCCGCGATATTGTGGGCATCCGCCTCCGTATCTTCTTGCTCGACGCCCAGCAGCACGACCAGCCCAAGGCCAATCTGGCCAATGACCTGGCCATCCACCGTCACACTGGCCCTGGTAACGCGTTGTAACACCGCTCGCATAGGCTTCCATCCCAACAGCCGGGAGCAAACCTGCTCCCGGAGAATCGCTAGTAAACCACCAACCACCACCGGTCACACACCGGGACCAAGTTTGGTCCCGGCTAGGTCGAAGTCGATGTTACTTCCAACCCCTTCTCCGCCCGCACTCGCTCCACTTCCGCCAAAATCCGCTCAATCACGGCGGAGTTTTCCGCAATCCGTCCCATCTGCACGAAAAACGACGCCATCACGACCACGATTCCAATCATCGCAGCCAGGTAATGTGGCATCACGAACTGGGCCGATCGCCCCCAGTTTGCTCCGCTCGGATCAGCCGCGGCACCGAGACCGACCAGAAAGATCACCGCAAAAATCCCCGCCAGCGTCCACGGAAACGTACTCCGCTTCAGCCGCGTCCCATCTTCGGCCAGATTCGGGCTCAATTGATACGTCTCGCACACTTCCTTGCACCACCGGCTGGTGCCAATGAAGTACGTGATCGTGATGCTATTGACCAGCACCGTCACCATCGCCGCTGCCACGCCCAAGAGCATGTGCAGCGTCATCATGCTCCGGGGCCTGGTGAATTCTTTATCAGCCTGAACTGCCGCTGCTCGCGCTTCGTCCAGCGTCGCCTGCCCCCCCTGCCCTGCTCGGCTGTGCCGCTCGGCCTCCCGAAGCTGCATCTGAGCCTGCCGCTTTCCCAGCGCAGCCGCATTAAAATCTCCACCCATCAATCCCACCACAAAATTCGCCGCCAGCAATAGCACGGCCAACACTGCCAGCACAGAAAAGATACGAGACAATGAATTTCACTCCCCTCACCTACTCACTATTCGCTACTCACTACTCACTTCTTCTTACTCAGCCTTCCCACCACCCTCCGCAAACAACGCCTCCACAAAATCATCCGCGTTAAACACCGCCAGATCGCTCGCTTGTTCGCCGAGGCCGACGAACTTGACCGGTATCGCGAAGCGCTCGCGAATCGGAATAACCACGCCCCCTTTGGCCGAGCCATCGAGCTTGGCCAGTATGATGCCCGTACATTTGGCTGCCGTCGAAAAACCCTGCGCCTGGCTCAATGCATTCTGCCCCGCTGTCGCATCGAGCACCAACAGCGTCTCGTGCGGTGCTTCGGGAATGAGCTTGCCCATCACCCGATGCACCTTCTCCAGTTGCTGCATCAAATTGGTCTGCGTCTGCAACCGGCCCGCCGTATCGATGATGCAAATATCGGCCTGCGTTTCCAAAGCCCGCGCCACCGCGCGATGCGCCACCGCCGCGGGGTCACCTCCCGGCTCTGTTTTGACAATCTCCACTCCCAAGCGGTCGGCCCAAATGGTGAGTTGCTCGACCGCCGCCGCGCGAAACGTATCCCCCGCGCCGAGAACAACTTTTTTTCCTTCCGACCGAAATCGATTCGCCAATTTCGCGATCGACGTCGTCTTGCCCGAGCCATTCACGCCCACAACCAGAATCACCGTCGGTCCGCTCGCCGCCAGTTGTATCGGCTGTTCCGGTTGCTGCAAAATTTTGCGAATCTCGTCCTTCACGCTGGCCAGCACTTCGTCCATGTGAACCACGCGGGCGCGAAAATCCGTACCGATCCGGTCGCGAATCCGCGCCCCCGGACCCGTGCCCATGTCGGTCTTCACCAGAATCGCGTACAACTCGCCGAGAAATTCATCATCAACCAATCGCCCTTCGCGTTTGAACAAATCGCGAATGTCGGTGTTAAGAACGTCGTGCGTCTTTTTCAGCGCCGACCGCAACATGCCGAAGAAACCCTGCTGCGGCGCTGCCTCGCCAGGTTCAGCCCCCGGCGCACTCCCCTGCCCTGCCCCGCCCGCCGGCTGTTCCGGCTTCTTCTTGAATAGATCAAAAACTCCCATTTCAGATTTCGGATTTGAGATTTGGGATTTAAGAATGAAGGAGATGCAGAATCAAATCTCCAAAATCATAAATCCCCCAATCATAAATCGCGATTCACCTTTCTTTCCTCATAAACCGATCCAGAACCCCATTCACAAAATGCGGCGACTGCTTCGCCCCGTAGCGCTTGGCCAACTCAACCGCTTCATTGATGGCCACCCGCTCCGGCGTGCCGCCGTGCAGAATTTCATAGGCACCCAGCCGCAAAATATTGCGATCGGTCACCGCCATCCGTTCCAGCGTCCAATTATCGGCCCGCTCGATCAGCAGCGTGTCGATCTCGGCCCGATGCTTCCGCACGCCGGCCAGCAGCGACCGCCCAAAGTCGATCAACTCCGGATCGTTGTTCAGCCGATTGCACAAAAACTGATCCGCGATCTCTGGGCTCCGCTCCGGATTCAAATCGTCCTCATAGAGAACCTGAATCACGATTTCTCGAGCTCGACTGCGACGCGACATATTCTTCGTTTTCCCTCTCCCTCTCGGAGAGGGCTAGGGTGAGGGGCTTTCAATTTGCATTGCACTACGGCCCAACCAGCGATTGGGTCACCACCACAGATTATAGCTCCTCAGCCCATTTGGCCGAGGGTAGTAGAGCATCCTTCTTCTACGCTCTCTGCGGCTCCGCGCCTTTGCGTCTCTGCGTTAATCCAGAACGGCAGCCTCTACCCAAACAACTTCCCCGGCCCCTCCCCTGCCGCTGGCGGCTGAACCTGCAAGTGTCCATACGCCTTCGCCGTCACCACCCTTCCCCGCGGCGTGCGAACGACCAACTCGCTCCGCAACAAATACGGTTCCACTTCGTCCGACAGAGTATCCGGTTCAAGGTTCATCGTATGGGCGACGGCCTCAATTCCCGCCGGCCCGCCGCCGAACGCGCTAATGATCGTCGTCAGATAGGCCCGATCCTGCTTGTCCATACCTAGCACATCGATCGCCGCCATTTTCAGCGCCGCCTGAGCCACCTCCAGCGTCGCCTCCCCCCCTGCCCTGCTGTCCGCATAATCCCGCACCCACCGCAGGCGATTGTTGGCGATTCGTGGCGTATCCCGGCTGCGACGCGCAATCTCCACCGCCGCCGCCTCGTGCAAATTCACGTTCAGCTTCTTCGCGCTCCGCCGCACAATCTCAGTCAGCTCCGGCAGGCTATAAAAACCCAAATGCTCACGCGTCGTAAACCGGTCCCGCAGCGGTGCCGACAGCATACCCGCCCGCGTCGTCGCCCCAATGAGCGTGAACGGCTTGATTCGCATGTTGATCGTCCGGGCGTTGATCCCCTCCCCCAGCACGATATCAAGCCGAAAATCCTCCATCGCCGTATAGAGATATTCCTCCACCGCCTTCGGCAGCCGATGAATCTCGTCGATAAAAAAAACCGCCCGCTCCTCCATGTTGGTGAGAAACGGCAACAGATCCTTCGGCGCTTTGAGTGCCGGCCCGCTCGCCATGATGATCGGCACGCCCAATTCTCGCGGCAGGCACGTCGCAAACGTCGTCTTCCCCAGCCCCGGCGGCCCATCGAACAGAATATGCCCCAGCGGCTCCCCCCGCTTCCGCGCCGCATCCACCACGATATTCAGCCGCTCGATCACATCCTGCTGCCCCACCATGTCCTTAATTCGCTGCGGGCGCAGCCCCTGATCGAACTCGTCATCACGATCACTCCCACTCGACAAGATCGGTTCTCGGGGCATCAGTATCCACTGCTATCCATGCGACTCATCACCGCACTGCTCGTCTTCGGGACAGCCTTTGGATGCCGTCGTTCTTGGCAATCCTTCAAGCTCGCCGATTTCAAGTAGCGTCCTGTTGTACTTCGGTATCTTACTCGGAATGATTGGCAGGGTAATCAGCGGCATGCTCATTCCTCAGACGAAGATGTCGTGCCTACCGTAAATGGTCACGAGGTTTGTCTCGTCCACTTCAAGGTCAACCCGCATTCCTGTTTCTCTAACCTTTTCCTTGGTCCGATCGGAAATGCCGCCGATGGGAATAAACGTCCGTCCGTCTTTCAGCTTGATAGTATCCGCAGTGATTTCACTAATTTCTACGGGGTTTAAGAACGGATCATTATCAATGCGGTGAACGTAAACGATTCCTATGAAGCCCAACAGGTGCAAAACGGCAAGGAGCAGGAAGGCGAGAATCAATCGCATGCCGACACTAGCAATTTTTGACCAAATCGTAGGCATGGCTCGCTTCTGATCGCGATTATCATTCTTCAAGTCAATTGACATGGCTGCCTATTCCGGCTTCCGTCTTTTCAAGTATCCCTGGCGTTGCCGGCCATGTGCAATCGCCACGACTCTCACACGATCACTCAAGCACTCATAATAAATAACGTACGGAAATCGCTTCAGCCGATGAAAACGAAAACGCGTCTGCTCATACTGGATGCCAATTGAATTGTCGCGCTCAATTCTTTCCACAGCTTCAAGCACTTCGTCTAACAACTCATTGCCCAGTCCCGTTTCCCGCTGTTCGTACCACGACCTCGCCTGCCGCAGTTCTCCTTTCGCTTGCGACTGCAATTTGACCGGTTTCACGGCATTTCCTTGCGCAGTTCGTCAATTGCTTCCCGAAATGGCTGCTCCGCCTCCATCCCCGCATCCGTGGCAGCCGCTCTCCGCTCCAATTCCGCACCCCACTCAGCGTCATCAAATTGCTCCAGCATTTCGTCATCCAACGAATCCCACACGGCCCGCGCGA
Organism: Anatilimnocola sp.; assembly: GCA_031394445.1. GTDB lineage: Bacteria > Planctomycetota > Planctomycetia > Pirellulales > Pirellulaceae > CAYLLN01. The sequence goes on along the minus strand of JANNTN010000268.1, from coordinate 5,662 downwards.
GATCGAACCGCTCTTTTGGCGGCAATTTCAAAAGCTCATCTTTCAGCCGCAAGGCAATTTCAGTCATAAAACGCACTCCCTTGTGCAGTTACGGGACTCGCATTTTCAATTCTACCTAACCCAAACGCAATCGCCCACTTTTCCCTCACCGCATCGCCACCACAAACTTCTCCGCTCCACTCCCCACTCCAGCCGCGCTAATCGTCGCGCTCCCGGCTGTTGTCACGTCGTAACCGTGTTTCTTCAGCTCCTCAATCTGCCCTGCGGGCCACGCCTTTTCAAACTGCACCGCCAGCGTCCCCTCCGTATGCATCCGCGGCGCGGCGACCGCATCGGCTAAGCCCTTGCCTCTCGCGACAATCTGCAGCAGCACCTCGGCGACTGCGTTGGGAATTTTTCGCCCACCGCGTCCGCCAATCGCAAACAGCGGCTGGCCATTCTTGCACACAATCGTCGGACACATATTGTTCAGCGGCCGCTTGTGTGGCCCTGGTGCATTCGGATGCCCCGGCTGCGGATCGAAACGCGACATCCCATGCCCCAGCGTCAGGCCGAGCCCCGGCACGGTGACGCCGGAACCAAACGCCCCGCCATGCGTCAGCGTCAACGCCGCCAGATTGCCGTTCTTATCGACCGCGCTGAGATTAATCGTTCCCTGATCGGGTCGCGAAGTCACCCGCACCGGCAACGGCTTACCCGCAGCCACTGCCGCCGCAATTTTCCCGGCTGTTGAGCGAATTGTCACCGCATCCAGCAACTTCGCCAGCGACGCCTCGGCTTGTTTCGTGTCGCCTAGCAGTTCCAGTCGATCCTGCCATGCGTACCGCAGTGCCTCAATTTGCAGCATCGCCGCATCCGCCGATAGCGCCTCGCGCTCGGCCCACTTCAACTCCTTCAGCAGCAACATCGCCTGCAGACTCGTCGCGCCACCAGCCGTCAGCGGTGCCGTATAAATCGTCCACTCCCCCCACGCGATTTTCACCGGCTCAACTTCGCGCGCCTGATACGCCGCCATGTCGGCAGCCGTTACGATGCCGCCATTTGCCGCAAATGCCGCCGCGATTCGCTTCGCAATCTCGCCCCGATAAAACGACTCCGTCGAATTATCCGCAGCCAGCGACTCCAACATCCGTGCTACATCAGGGTTCGAGTAATGATCCCCAGCACTCAGTGGCTTACCGTCCCGAAAATACAGCTCCCGCGACCCAGGATCGCTACTCAACCGCTTCGCGCCCGCCCTCGTACCAACCGCCGCGCCCCCAAAAGAAAAACCGCTCTTAGCGAGCCCAATCGCCGGCTGCACCGACTCCCGAAACGACCGCGTGCCATACTTCTTCAGCGTGAATTCCAGTCCCGCCAAAATCCCCGGCACTCCCGCCGCCAGCCAGCCGTACATATTTCTTTGCCCGGCCACCTTGCCGCTGCTATCGGGCGCGAACATATCCGTCGTCGCCGCCGCTGGCGCAATGCTATTGAAATCGATCGACGTGATTTTCTTTCCGCCATCGAGCGCGAGTGTCGCATGTCCGCCATATCCACCCATCCCCGTCTGATGCGGCACCACCACCGCCGCCACCATCGCCGCCGCCACAATCGCATCCACCACATTGCCACCAGCCGCCAACACCTCCAACCCCACCTTATCCGCCGTCGGCTCCCCCCGCACAGCTCCCACCGACGTCACTTCCTGCGCCCGACCGCGCTCAACCAACTCTCCGCCCGCTGCCATCGCCACCCCCACCGCCGCCAACCGCCGATTAAACCCGCGCCGCGTGATGTGCTTCTTCATAGTCATTCCGCTTTAAGTAGAACTGTTTGGGAGTTGGATCCGTGCGGGGCAGATGAGTATATTCGTAGCGATCCTCTCGCACACGGAAGCGCTCGAATGCTCGCAAGAAATTGACAGACAAGGAATGAGACGCGCTGGATGCTTCGCCTGCTTTCTTCTGCCCCGTTTTCAGAGCGGCATCGTTGGTCAGGGATGGTTTGTTTCGGCCAGCAGTAGGTCCACGGCTTCGGCAACCCAGCCGCTATGCCAGTCGTGCTTTCGCTCGGGACCATCCCGGTATTCGTGCATGATTGATAGCTCGTCGAGCAGCTTGTGAGCCTGTTCGTGCTCGCGGTGAAAGCCGCCGTAGCCCGTCAGGATTAGCCGCTTCCTCTCGCGTAGTTGCGGCGCGGTCGCACGGAGCAGATCGATAATCCGATAGTTCTCAAAACTGACCTGGTCGCCGAAAATTGCCGTCATTCCATACTTTCCCAGTCGATCGGTCATCAGCGGCGCATCCCACGCGGCTGCACGGCCGAAAAGTTCAGGATGACGCAGCAGCAAGCTCCAAGCACCCCAGCCCGACTTGCTAAAGCCCAGCAGCAAGCGTCCCTCGGGCCGCGGATCGACGGGATACGACCGCTCGATCAGCGGCACGACAACCTTCAGAAAATACTCCTCCTGCCGAATCGTCGAATCGGTCGGATGATCGGCATACCACGGCAAGTGCGAAAACGTGGGGGCGACGAAAATGGCTTGCCGCTTGTTGTGCAGCTTGAGCTTTTTGATCTCCGCGAGGCCATCGCCATACCGCGTTTCGTTTTTCGCCTCGACCGGCAGAACGTAGATCGTCGGATACTTGCGGTCGAGCTCAAAAGTGTTGGGCAACAGCACCTTGATCTGCGTTGTCCCCTGCTGAAACGGGCACTGCACCTCATGCACCAGGATTCCGTCCATCGGAATCGCCGGCGAAATAATCGGCTCTTCAGCACTGGCTAGCGACACCGCTAGCGACGCGGCCAGCAAGATCAGTATTGCGCTTCGAGCATTCATGGCATGGCTCAAACGGCGAAAATTGCGGCGACAAAATGCCATCATCGCTTCCCGATTCGCATTGTCCAGCCACAGCGGGCTGTTTCCTTGCCGGTATGGGTTTATGATGGGCGAACTGGTACTTGATTCATCGCCTTCCACCTCTCCTACCAATACGCAACGATGCTGATCACCCCTCCGACTCCTCGTCTGATTGCCTTGCTCGTCACGTTGGCGGCCTCGCTCGCCTGCGGGCAATCTTCGCACGCCCAACAGGCCAAACCCAACGTCCTCTTCTTCGCCATCGACGACCTCCGCACCGACATCGGCTGTTATGGCCATGCCGAGGCCAAAACGCCGAACATCGACGCCCTGGCCAAACGCGGCCTGGTCTTTCGCAGGGCTTATTGCCAGCAAGCCGTTTGCTCACCTTCGCGAACCAGCCTGCTGACCGGCCTGCGGCCCGATTCGACGAAGGTCTATGACCTCGTCACGCACTTTCGCGATACCGTGCCCGATGTGATCTCGCTGCCGCAGCATTTCCGGGAGAGCGGCTATTACACCGTCGGCATGGGCAAGATTTATCACTCCGGCTACGACGATCCCAAGAGCTGGAGCGAGCCGCACAAGAACGGCCCTGGCGAAAACTACGTCACGGCTGAGAACAAGCAGCGGATGGACGCCAACAAAGCCGCCGAAAAGGACGCGAAAAAAGGCAAGAAGAAAGCCGCGGGCGGAGTCCGTCGCGGCGAACCCTTTGAAATCGCCGACGTGCCGGACAACGCCTACCAAGACGGCAGCGTGGCCGACATGGCCGTCGCCAAGCTCGCCGAACTCAAAGGCAAGAATCAGCCGTTCTTTCTCGCGGTGGGTTTGCTGAAGCCGCATCTGCCGTTCAACGCTCCGAAAAAGTATTGGGATTTGTATGATCCGTCGCAGCTCAAGCTGGCCGCCAATCCGTTCCGGCCGAAGGACGCCCCGCCCTATGCCGTCACCGATTTCGGCGAAATGCGGAACTACTTCGGCGTTCCCGCCACCGGACCGGTTTCTGATGAGATGGCCCGCAAGCTGATTCACGCTTATCGCGCCGCCACGAGCTACACCGATGCCAACGTCGGCCGCATCCTCGGCGAACTCGACCGCCTCGGCCTCAAGGACAACACGATCGTCGTCCTCTGGGGGGATCACGGCTGGAAGCTCGGCGAGCACGCCAGTTGGTGCAAGCACAGCAACATGGAAAACGACGCCAACGCCCCGCTCATTCTCTCCGCCCCCGGCGCGAAAGCCGCCGGCCAATCGACCACCGCCCTCGTCGAGTTCGTCGATATCTATCCCACGCTCGCCGACCTCGCCGGCCTCCCCCTGCCCTCTCATTTGGAAGGCGTGAGTGCCAAACCCCTGCTCGACAATCCCACTCGCCCCTGGAAATCAGCCGCCTTCAACCAATACCCTCGCTCCGTCGATGGCCGCTCCCTCATGGGCTACGCGATGAAGACCGACCGCCACCGCTACGTCGAATGGCAAGACCGCGCCTCCCGCGAAATCGTCTCCCAAGAGCTCTACGATCACCACACCGACCCCGCCGAAAACCAAAACATCGCCGGGCAGACCACCAACCGCGACCTCCTCGCCCAACTCTCCACCCAACTTCGCGCCGGCTGGCAAGCTGCGAAGCCGAAGTAGTTGTTGCGGCGCGGTTCACCCGCTGCTGCGCGCCCCCCCTGCCCTTCTCGTTCCCAGGCTCCCGCCTGGGAATGTCTTAGCCCAAGGCTCCGGCCTCGTCGTGGCTTGTACTCCTCACACAGCGAATAACTCACTCGGCTGTAAACATCCCAGCCATCCTCTCAAGCTCGCGTACCCGTTTTGTGAAGCAAACCCCAGCCTTTACGTCACTTCCTCTGGCACTCCGGCACAAGCTTAACCGCTTCGACACTTACGCGTCGTGCGTGGTGTCTCGACCCCGTACATGGCGGAGACGGAAAAGCTTTTTCACAGTTTGAGCCCTCAAGGGGCACTCGCACTGGTATTCGGACATCGCTTCCACCATCGCCCTGTGTGACGTTTTGTCCGTGGACGTGTTGTCTACAAGGCGATTCAATCGCCTCATGCTAAAAGCACTTCTATTGCTCGGACAATCCATCAAGTCACAACGGACTCGGCTCGGACTCTCCCAGGAACAACTGGCCGATCGATGCGGTTTTGACCGTACCTACATCAGCATGCTCGAGCGGGGAAAACGCAATCCATCGTTGATAAACCTCATGCGTTTGGCTTTGGGCCTTGAGACATCGGTTTCCAAACTCACAAAGGTTTGCGATGGCATTATCACCAATTGATGAGGTCCATGCCCTTCAAATTCAAGCGGGCATGCTTGGTCGAAAAGCCGGCCATACGTTCGAGGATGCGATCACAAAGGCGATAAATGCGTTCCACTATCCATTTGCTGTTCCGGCGATTGTAGATGGTCACGTATTTATCGGTGATCCAGCCGCGCTGTTGTTGTCGTACGTTGCGCGTCACCGCGGCATTTCACGAATCAAGAAAGCGTCAGCAATTTCCACGGGTGCTTTGGCAACTTCCGAAGCAGGTAAGCAGTGGCTGACGATCAATGGAGCTAACGTGGCCCGATGTAAAAGTGATTTGGTCATCACACTACACGCAACGAAACATTTAGATGTGACAATTGGAGTCTCGACAAAGCAGTGCAGCAACAAGACACCGACAAACGCGCAACTGTACTTCACGACCGCACGAGGCTTTGCGGCATTGCTCGAAAAAAACGGCATACCGATATCAGTATCAGCGATCCACGCCCTGCGACAGTTCTGTGGTGATTCAGGTTTTCGACCACTCGATAAGTCG
>JANNTN010000244.1:0-2597 GCA_031394445.1 Anatilimnocola sp. | reverse complement strand
GCGAGGCGCTGGCCAGTCGCTTACCGTCAGGGCTGAACGCGACGCACATGTGGTTCATGGTATGCCCAGTGCAGGTAAAGAGTTCTTGGCCAGTCTGCGCGTCCCAAACCTTCACCGTTTTGTCCAAAGCAGCGCTGGCCAGACGTTTCCCATCCGGGCTGTATGCCAATCCCCAGACATCGCCAGAGTGTCCTCGGAGGGTCAACAGTTCCTTACCGCTCCGAGCGTCCCAAACGCGCACGGTTTTGTTCTTGGAGGCATTGGCGATGCGAGTGCCATCGGGGCTATAAACGACCCTGGTGCTATTGCCCGAGTGACCGATTGACGTGCGATCTTCTCGACTTGTGGATATGTCCCAGATCTTCACGGTTCCATCTTGGCTTGCGGAGGCCAGGTGCTGACCGTCTGCGCTGAATGCAACGTTGTTTACCCCGCCGGTATGGCCCGGCATCAAATCGAGTACTTCACCCGTCTCTGCATCCCGCAGCTTGATAACTTTATCTCCTGCCGCAGTCGCGAGTCTCTTGCCGTCCCGGCTGTAGCCCACCATCATGAAGGCGTTGATCGTGTCGATCTCCAAGGACAAGATTCGCTGGCCAGTCTCGGAGTCCCAGACCAAGGCACCGCTTGCCACTCGCTTGCCGTCGGGCCTGAAAGCTACGGTGGCATAACCACTTTCCTTGATGGAGAGCAGTTCCTGACCGGTCTGAATGTTCCACACCTTCAGCGGGGCGCTCCAAGACGCGCTGGCTACCCGTTGGCCGTCCGGGCTGAAGGCTACGGCCGCGCCACCGCCTTTGAAAGACTGAAGTTCATCGCCCGTGTGGGCATCCCACACCTTGACAGTTTTATCGATGGAGACGCTGGCCAAGTGGTGGCCGTCGGGGCTAAACGCCACGCCATTGACTCCGCTGGCATGACCTTTGAGAGAAAGGATCTCCTGACCATTCTGACTATCCCATACCTTCAACTCCCCTGGAAGCTGTTGGTTTCGTTCATTCCTTCCGCCGCTGCCACTGGCTACGTGCTTACCGTCCGGGCTGAAGTCCACGCACCAGACTCGGGCAGAGTGTCCCTGGTACGTAAACAGTTCGCGACCCGTCTCGGCGTCCCATATTTTTACTGTTTTATCGTCGGAGGCGCTGGCCAGGCGTTTGCCATCCGGACTGAAAGCCACGCTGGTAACGGCACTCGTGTGCCCCTTGAGCGTGAGCAAGTCCGAATTACAGAGTCGGTTCAAATAATGCCATTCGAAGCCGCGAAAATCAGCCTCTTCCCGCTTGGGCCGATGTTGCTCTAGCAGCTCCACTACCTGATCTATTGCACCTGCGTTGTAGGCATGCCGCGCTAGGTTCATGTGGGCGATGTAGAGCGTCTGCTGGAGTCGTTCATTCAACCGTCGGACTTCATCACGCTGCTTTTGCGCTTCATCGCGTTGTACGCTGGCTTCTTTCGCTTTCTGCTGAGCCTGGGTTTCGTTGGCATTGGCCTGTGCCTCGGCTGTTGTGGCTCTGACAGCTTGCCAAGCGCTGACTGTAGTGCCAAGAATCAGGCAGAGTGCAATGGCCGCGGCGGTAGCGAGGGCGGGTTTGTGTTTGCGGGCGAATTTGTGGAAGCGGTACATGGTAGTGGGGGGGCAGGCGAGGACGGGTTCGTCGGAAAGGTAACGTTGGATGTCGGTAGCCAGGGCGGAGGCGGATTCGTAGCGGCGGCTGCGATCCTTTTCGAGGGATTTCATGACGATCCAATCGAGCTCACCGCAGAGGATTTTGCTAAGCCGCCGCTCGTCGAGCCCTCGATGCTGCGAGGCCGTTGAAATGGCCGCAGCACCGAGCGTGCTGAATCGGCGACTAGGACGCAGCGGTTCGTCTTCGCGAATGATTCGGCGCATCTCGTCGAGGCCGGCTTTGCTGAGGGTCTCCTTGTCGAACGGCGTTTGGCCGGTGAGCAATTCGTAGAGCAGCACGCCGAGCGAATAGACATCGCTCCGCGTATCGACATCTAGCCCGCTCATTTCAGCCTGCTCGGGGCTCATGTAGAGGGGCGTGCCGACTAGTTGTGTTAGCGCCGTGTAGATCGTCCGCTCGGTAAGCTGCTGCCCCACCGCCTTGGCGACGCCGAAGTCGATCACTTTCACGACCGGCGTGCCGTCGTGCAGCGTGACCATGACGTTCGACGGTTTCAAATCGCGATGAATGATTCCCTTTTGATGGGCATGCTGCACGGCCTGGCAAACATCGACGAACAGCTCCAGCCGCTGCCGCGGGGTCAGCTTGGCCTTATCGCAGTACTCCGTGATCGGCATCCCCCGGACCAACTCCATCACGAAGTACGGGCGGCCGGCTTCGGTCGTACCAGCATCCAGCACTCTAGCGATGTTTGGATGGTCCATCATCGCCAGCGCCTGCCGCTCCGCCTCGAACCGCGCGATCACCTGCTTGGTGTCCATGCCCGGCTTGATGATCTTCAGTGCGACGCGACGGCGAACCGGCTCGGTCTGTTCAGCGACATAGACGACGCCCATTCCCCCTTCGCCAACCTGCTCCAGCAGCTTGTAGCGGCCGATGTGGGTACCAGGCTGCTCAGAGGAAGGCTGG
>JANNTN010000238.1:0-1569 GCA_031394445.1 Anatilimnocola sp. | reverse complement strand
AACTGGTACTACTTCACGTGGCTTTCCGGAGATTTCAACGTCGAGCAGCATGTGCATTACCTCGATGTCTGCTCGTGGCTCAAGAACGAATATCCGGTCAAAGCCGTCGGCCTCGGCGGGCGGCAGGTTCGCACCGGCCCCGAATATGGCCACATCTACGATCATTTTTCCGTCGTCTATGAATATGCCGACGAGACGAAGCTCATCAGCAACTGCCGGCAGATGGCCGGCTGCATGAACGACATGAGCTGCCATGTCTATGGCACCAAGGGCATCGCTCACCTCGGCGAGCGCCGCCGCGCCATGACCATCAAGAGCGACTCCGGCCTCTGGCGCTACGAAGGGCAGGAAAACAACGTCTATCAAACCGAACACGACGAGCTCTTCGCCTCCATCCGCAACGGCCGCCCCATCAACAACGGCGACTACATGGCCAACAGCACCCTCGTCGCAATCATGGGCCGCATGGCCGCCTACACCGGCCAAACCATCACCTGGGACATGGCCCTCAACTCTCAAGAAGACCTCACCCCTCCCGCCTACGACTGGAACGTCAAGCTCGAAGTACCACCAGTCGCCATGCCGGGGCTGACGAAGTTTGTGTGATTGGAAACGTCTTCATGCCATTTGCCGAATAAATCACGAAAGTTCCGTGCTCCCAGGAAAAACTCTGTTACGCGTTCTTTGGGTTCACGAGCGTATTTTTGACTGGGTTTCCGCGAAGATCGAATACAGGGCTGCCTTCGACATCACTGACGAAGAAATCAAAAATCGCCCTCCCCTTTTCATTGAAGCGGATCTTGTTCCCCTCGCATAATCGCTTGAAAAAAGAACTGGGAAAACAGGCGAAATGAATGTCATCTCCCTGATAGAGGCCAAAAATGAAATAAAAGCGGCAGTCGAGCCTAGCGCGAAAACTCGGCGTGAAGTTCACTGTGTACTTGTTTGGTTGACTACTAGAGGGCAAAGCTGATTTGATTTGACAACGCCTTAGTTGTGGCTCAGTTTCCTTGGCATCTACGACCCACAGATCATCACCGAGATCGGGCTCAGGAATTGCCAGAGTAAAGCCCTCGGAAAATAGCTTTCGCTTTAGCTCCGCTAGAAAAATCGCTCCTTTTAGAACCGTGGATGCTGACATTGGATTCATCAGTTGAGTTTATCGGCGCTGTGGGATTACGCCGCCTGCTGCGTAATCGGCTCAATCGCAGTGACATGCAGCAGCGACAGAATCTTGAACTCCGCTGGCACACCGTCGTCGGCAATGTCCACGCCCACCAGCAAGCTAGTCCGCGTCAACATCGCTATTTCCGGATGCCGAATATCATACGACTGCCCACTCGACAAAATCACCTTCACCGGCTGAAACGGCCGGCGGGCCAGCATTTCGCGAAAGGTTTGGACGGTCATGATGAAATTATACCACCGTTTCTTACCCCGCTCCCACACCCCGATCAAACGCATCCTGGTCGCGCATGCTGAGTGCGAGGGTCGATTCAAACAGAGTGGGGGCGATTGTCCAACTGGGTTGTTGGTCAGTGAAGGAGTTGCAATGGGAAGCGATGAGGG
>JANNTN010000182.1:0-6697 GCA_031394445.1 Anatilimnocola sp. | reverse complement strand
AGCCGACGATGTCATCGCGCTGATCAATGACATCAACGCCCGTGGTTCTCGGGATTTGCCCGACGAGCTGACGCCTGGCTTGGCCTATCTCGATCCCACCGGCGATCAAGTCGTCGCGGCGGACGATGTCGTAACGATCATCAATGCCATCAACGCGGGAATCGGCGATGCCGGGCAGCGGCAGTTGAAGGAAACGGGCCGGCTGAGCTCAGAAAAAAGTGTCAAGATTACGGTCGGCCAATTCGAGGGCAGCCGCGTCTTGCGCGTTGGCCTCAATGCCGTTTTTGATACCACGGACCAGCTCACATCGCTCGAAGACGTGCTGAGCGTGCATCTGGTAAATCCGAACACTTACATTGGAGATTCTCCGCCGCCGATTTTTCAACTTGCCGGCAGCCATGTTGATTTCGTGCCGGGAGTCGCGCGGTGGGATGGTTCGGTGCTCGAAGTGGACCTCACCAAGGCCGACCCGACTCTGGTTAATCTCGACACGGCCTCGTTGCGTTTCCAGTTGCTCAGCAGCGACAACGACTTTGGAACCCGCGTGACCATTACGCCGTTGTCGAATGAACTCACTTCCGACGAGCCCTCGGACCTTTCGTTCGACGACAGCCAAAACTTCGCAGCCATCGGCGGCCCCCTGAACCTAGCCTCGTTGACGACAACCACGGACGTGGAAGCGCTAGTAGAAAATGTGCAGCTCAACCCGATCACGCTGCGCTACACGGCGGATATTCGGCTCCGCAACAACGGTGCCCCGATTGGCCGCGACGTGGTCGCCATTTTCCGCGGGCTGTTTCAAGTTCCCGGCTTGCTGATCGTGGATGTGGAAAATAGGTCGGGATCGACGAGCGACGGGCAATACCCCGAGCCATACATCAATTTTCGCAATGCCATTCCGAGTGGTGGGTTACAGCGGGGAATGACATCCGAAGCGATCACGGTCAGGTTTTTTGATCCACGAGAATTCGTGTTTTTCATTCGGCCAGAGATCAAGGCCAGCGCGAACCACGCACCGGTTATGAACGCAATCGGGCCGCTGAATGTGATGCCGGGCAGCGTGCTCACCGTGCCGCTGAACGCGACGGATGCCGATGGCGATGCGGTGAAGTATTCGGTCATTCCCAATAGTGCCATGCCCACCAGCGAGTTGACGGCTGACGGCAAATTGATCTTTCGTCCATCGCCGACTCAACTTGGCACGTACACTTTCAATGTGGTAGCGAGTGACGGTGCCTTGGAAACTACGCGCACCGTCACGCTGAATGTCGTTAGCGATCCCGACACGACGACGCGCGTCTCTGGCACAGTGCTGAAGACCAATGGCCAGCCTTTGGCGGGCGTGCGGGTCGATGTCGGCTCGGTGCAAGTCGTGACCGCGGCCAACGGCACGTTCACGGCGAATCTCGGCACGGGCGCGGTCGTCAGCGACACCATCAAGATTCGCGGCGAATTGCTGGCCGGCGCGACGACCTATCCCTTCATCGCCGAAAAGCTGGCGTTTGTCCTCGAACATCCGGTTTATGAGCACTACAACAACGTCATCGTCCGGCCCATCTATCTGCCCGGGCTCGATACGGCCAACGCCGTCCAAATCAATCCGGCCCAAGACATTAACGTCACCACGGCCGCGATTCCCGGCGCGGCGGTGATGGTGAAGGCCGGCACGCTGATGAATCAGCAGGGGACGCCGTTCACGGGGAAGCTTTCAATCACGGAAGTGCCGAGCAGTCTCACTCCCGCCGCTCTGCCCAAGGGATTCAGTACGGATATGGTTGTGACAATCCAGCCCGGCGAAATGGTTTTTGCCACGCCGGCGCCGCTGTCGCTGCCCAATGGAAACGGTTATGCGCCCGGTGAGCGGTTTGAACTGTGGTCGATCAACCCCGTGACTGGCGAATTCGATAGCGTCGGCATGGGGCAGGTTAGCGCCGACGGCAGTACGATCGATACCATCTCCGGTGGCATGCGAAATAGCAGTTGGCATTTTTTCGTCGTTCCTGAAGTCGCGCCTCAGGACAAAAACCCGCGCAATCAAGATCCAGGCTGCGGAGAATGCAAAAAAAAGAAGGGCCTTACCTCGGAAGTGGAACTGCATTCGGGCGAGGTGATCGAAACGCACAATTTGGTTACCTATCAGGCCGAGGGGGCCACTCGCGGCCTGACGCTGAATTACGATTCTCTCCGAGCCGATCAACGGCCCATCATCAGCTTCGGAACCGCTGACGTGCCTGAAATTGATCGTATTACGACGGGCCAGCCTATTCCCACCCCCGATGCCGATTCCCGCTACGTAGCCAGTATTTCTATCGAAGAAGGCTCCTTTAAATACCAGATACCCGGCTATACCGGCATCATCGCTGGCCTTTACGGTGGCGAGCACTTTTGGACGTACAGCAGCACCTCGCATGTTGAAGCCGCCCTTCAGGCCGACCTCCGCTCGTTTCCCAGCGGCATCTTCAACTACACGGTAGAGGCGGGCTTTATCCGCGGCGGCACCGGTGGATTTGTCGGCACGCGCAGAGCAACCCGCTCGGAGTTGATCAACGTCAACAGCATCAACAGCCCGTTCGGCGCTGGCTGGGGCCTGGCAGGATTGCAGTCGATCGTTGTTAGCGCCAATGGCTCCGCACTGGTCATCGACGGCGACGGCAGCGAGGTGCGTTTTGCGGCTGGCCCCAACGGCACTTTTGTGGCGTCGCCCGGCGAATTTTCGAAGCTCGAGCGCATCGCTGGCCTGTTCCGTCAAACGACCACGGATAAGACCGTTTATCAATTTAATCTCGATAATCAAATCTCGACCATCACCGATCGCCACGGCAACGTCACTTCCTATCAATATTCCGCCACGCGACTGGACAAGATTATCGATTCGGTGGGCCTGGAGACCTCATTCACCTATACCGGTAGCCGCGTCACGAAAATCACCGACCCCACGGGCCGCATGACGACGCTGGCCTACGACTCGAACGGCAATCTCACCTCGATCACCGATCCCGATAACTCTCGCCGCACCTGGGACTACGACTTCGATCACCACATGATCGCGGAGGTCGATCAGCTCGGCCGCCGTGAGACTACGGAGTATGGATTTCACGGCCGCGCGATCGGGGCCTTCACGAAAGACCAAAAGCACATCCAGCTCGAGCCCTTGCAGACGCGGGGATTATATCCCGCGTCGCAAACCACCGATCCGCTCAACTCGCCGGCAGTCACGGATCTTAGGGGTGTCTCGGCAAGATATTTGGACCCCAACGGCACAATCAGCGAGACGCCGCTGGATGGCAGAGGGCAGGAACTCGCCGACCGGGATGGCGTTGGGCTGATGCCTTCCGTCTCGCGCGATAACGACAGCAACCTGCCCACGACAACGACCGACGGCCGCGGCAACATCGCTCTGATGGCCTACGACGCCCAGGGCAACCTCATCAAGCGGCTCGATAGCCTTTCCGGAGGCGGCGGCGGCGAAACGGTTGGGGTAATTAGCTTCCCCGGCGAGGTCGATCGCTATTCTTTTGCCGGCCGCGCCGGCCAGCGGCTGACCATCGACGGTGTCGAGGGCGATATTTTTGCTGTTGTTTCCATCTATGATTCGGCTGGCAATCTTGTCACTCTCAACGACTTTTTCTACACGAATGCTTTCTACAATTACCACCTCGCGGTCTTGCCGCGAGACGATATGTACTCGGTAACTGTCACGACAGGCTCCAGCCCGTACGTACTGCCGAAGCCAGACACCGGCGGTTACCGTTTCCGACTGATCGACGTGGACGCCACTCCGGACCTGCCCATCGAAGCGCCGCTCGTGGGTTCTGCGAAGGAGAATCAGTTTTTCCAATTCCAGGCCCAGCGGGGGCAGACCCTCCGCCTCGTGGATCGATCGGGCACCGCTCGGGGAAGCATGTCGGTCTATGTATTCGACCCGCAAGGAGTACCGGTCCGCAGTACGTCGCAGCAGGCTTATGCCTACGACTTTCTGGCCACGACGCCTGGTGCATACACGTTGATGCTGGAGTCCAACGCCCTGCCGGGGCACCTGAGTCGATATGAATTCCAATCCTCGCTCACTAACCCGACGGCCATTGCCAAAACGGGCCTCGATGTTGATCATACGGGGAACTTTCTCAACGGTGCCAACCATGTCACCTTCACCGCGCCGGCTGGCACACCGCTCCTGTTTTACTGGTTTGATAAAGGGGGGCATGCTGTCAGCATTTACGATCCCGTGGAATCTAAATATCTGTATAACGCCGGACAGGGGCCGGGAGAAGGATCGCCGCTGTTCGTGGTTCCCCACTCGGGTGCTTATACCGTAGGCGTCGGTCGGAGCTTTCCCGGCTATGCCGGCGAACTCGACGATTATGCCTTCCGGCTGGTGGACATGTCGGCCATTCCCGTCGTGCAGATTGGTTCGACTATCACTGGCACATTTGCCCAATCGGGAAGAGTGGCCGCTTATCGTTTTCAGGGTCAGGCGGGGCAGCAAATCGACTTTGGCGAACCCAAGCCCGGCACCTCTGCCTCTCTCAGGCTTGGAAATACCTATTCCGCTGACGCGCGTGGCATCATCACCCTGCCGCATTCGGCCGAATACACGCTCCTCGTCGAGCAACGCTTTGGCGCAACTTTGCCGACCAGTTTCGCCGTCACGCTCACACCGCTCCCCGCGACGATTACGCCGATCGTGCTCGATGCGGCGGTGAGCGGCCAACTAACGGCAGGCAGCGGCAGGCGTTACTTCCAGATCAACGTCACGAAGGGCCAAGACCTGTTCTATTTCGACGACCTCGGCAGCTCCGATAAGATTCGCGTCCGTACCCAGCTTCTGAACGGCGGCGGCGGCCAACTGCTGGACGACCAGGCAACATTAGCGGCCAACGAAGGACGAGTTCAAGTTAATTTTAGCGGGACTTACCTCATCGTCCTCGACGCCGATGAAGCCGACCGTCCCGTCAGTTACAACTTCAAATTTCACTCCCCCAAGATCAATACGGCCGCGCTCACACTCGGTCAAACCGTGCAATCCACGTTTACCGAGCCGATTCAGACCAACGTCCATACTTTTAACGGAACCGCCGGGCAAAAACTGTTTTTTGATCGGATCGGTTCGACGACGCTTGACCTCGAAATCAACCTGTTCGGCCCAACGGGGAATTTGAACCTTGTGCAATATATGGATTTTTCGACCGAACCGCCCATAACCCCGTTAATTACTCTGCCGGAAGCGGGTGCCTATCGCTTCGAGCTGGTCAATCGAAACGTGGATGCCGGCAGCTTTTCGTTCCGCCTGAGCGATGTTGCCGCGGCGACGAGCGTGACGCCGGGAATTCCGCAGGCTGGCACGCTCAACCCCGGCACGAAGATCGATCTCTATCGCATGAGTGCGACAGTCGGCCAGCGTCTCACAATCGACAAAACCATTGGTGGAAGCGATGCTTTTTTAAGACTGTTCTATCCCAACGGCGATCGGCTTAGCTTCTCGCAAGCGGAAAATCCCGCCACAATCTTCATCAGTCAAACGGGCGATTACACGATTGCTGTGTATAACGGCAATTTCGACGCAAATCCGGTCGGCTATTCTTTTAGCGCGACCATCGCATCCGACACGCCCGTAACGCCTTCCAATCTCGACCAGGTATTTTCCGGGACCGGTGATGGCAGCGCAACGACGGTTGGAACCTTCACCGCCAACGCCGGCACGTTGATGTTCCTCGATGCCCGCGCCGGATCGGCAGGAGTGAGCCTCTACGATCCTGCGAACAATATCGTTGAGCAGACATTCAGCCTTGTTGACCGTTTTATCGTACTGCCCGCAACGGGTAACTACACCGTCAAAGTCCAAGCCTTCGGCGATTTCGCCTTGCGGCTCTTTCCCGCCAATGCAGCCCCGCTGGTGAGCTTTGACCAGAACATACTGGTTCCGCAAAGCCCCCTGAAGGTTACCGATCTCTACCGCCTGAACCTCGCCGCGGGACAGACAATTCAGCTCGATCAAACGGCCGGCGGAAGCGAAGTGACTTTTAAGCTCCCCTCTCCCACCAACGAGTTCGATTCGCTATTTAGCCGTAATCTGGTGGGCTTCCGTCCGGCCACGGCTCTCACGGCCGGAACCTATTACTTGACGGTTACGCGCACGTTCTCGGAAGGCGGCTACGGCTTTCAAATCCACGATGTCGAGGCCGCGCCGCTGCTCCCCTTCGAGCAGTCCGATAGCGGCGTCGCCAATCCGGCCAGCCAGGTGATCATCCGCCGGTTTAACGGCGTCGCCGGTCAAAGAATTCTTCTCAGTAGCAATGGCGGAAACTGGAACCTCTTTGATCCGCAGAACGAATACTTCGGTGGCACGGGAAGCGAAGGCGTCATGACGCTTCCCTCGACGGGCACGTACACCATCGAGCGCGACAATGACAGCCTGAGCGCGCCGGCCGATTTTAGCGTGACGCTAAGAGTGCTCGACGATTCGATTCAGCCCATCGTGCCTGCCTATCTGGCCGCGGCGGATACGAGCGTGACCTACGACCCAAATTTCAATCAGCCGACCAATATCACCAATGAACTAGGCCACCGGACCCTGTCTGATATCGATCCGGTGACAGGCAACACCAGGTCCATCACGCGCGTCGTCGGCACGGTGGGCGGTGCGGACGACCAGATAACAACGATGACATATCTGGCCTCCGGCCTGATCGACACGCTG
>JANNTN010000178.1:0-1856 GCA_031394445.1 Anatilimnocola sp. | reverse complement strand
TTCAAGAAATTCGGCGTGCGGCTCGATCCCGAGAGCGAGGTGGTAGTGACCATCGGCTCGAAGGAAGGTTTCAGCCACATGCTGCTGGCAACCGTGGGGCCGGGGGATAATGTCATCATTCCCTCGCCCTTCTTCCCCGCTCATAAGTATGCTGTCGCGATGGCCGGTGCCAGCGTGATTGCGTTAGAAGTGGCCGATAGCAGCCGTTTTCTGGGAGACATCGCCTTCACCTGCGAGCATCTTTCGCCCATGCCCAAGCTGGTGGTATTCAACTACCCGCACAATCCTTCGAGCGTCACCATCGAGCCAGAGTTTTGGGTGGAAGTGGTGAAGCTGGCGAAGAAATACGGCTTCATGGTGATTAGCGACTTTGCTTATGCAGACGTCGCGTTCGATGGCTATCAACCGCCGAGCTTCCTCGCGGCGCCTGGTGCAAAGGACGTCGGCGTCGAGTTCACCACCATGAGCAAGGGCTACAACATGGCCGGCTGGCGGGTCGGCTTTTGCTGCGGCAATCCGGAGATGGTGAAAGCACTCGGCGTTATCAAAGGCTATTACGACTATGGCCTGTTTCAGGCGATCCAGATTGCCGCGATCGTCGCCTTGCGGCACACGGATGCCGCCGTTGAGTCGCAATCGCGCATTTACGAAGCCCGTCGCGATCTGCTGCTAGAGGGCCTCCGCAAGCAGGGCTGGCAAGTCCCCACGCCGCGGGCCGGCATGTTCGTTTGGGGGAAATATCCAGAGCCTTGGGCGAGCAAGATGAACTCAGTTGACTTTGCAATGTACATGCTCGAACACGCGAATGTCGCCCTCAGCCCGGGCACTGGCTTTGGCGCTGCTGGCGAAGGTTTTTGTCGGATGGCGCTCGTCGAGAACGAGAATCGCCTGCGGCAGGCGTTACGGCAGATGGGCCGCTGCCTGGAACGGGATTCCCGCCCCAACTTGCCCGAAAAACTGGCGAATGCCGCGGAAAAGACTGTCGTTGCGTAGGCGAGTCATTCCATGACTCGCAATTTCATGGCCTCAGTCATGGAATGACTGAGCTACGGCTTCGCGCTATCCTGTTCCAACCGCCCCCCTGCCGGTAAAATTTCCACCGCAGAGATTGTTCCAGCGCAGCAAGGATTGTATCGGCGCAAAAAAATAGAAGGGCTCCTGTTCGCCGCAACAGGAACCCTTCCGGAGGCTGTTCGGACAATGCTTGCGCACGGTCCAAAGACCCACAGCCATTGAATCGGTATCGGGACGTTCGTTCGCGAGACTTTAAGCCGCCCTTGATTGGCGGGACATTCGGACAGAATCGCCGCCGCAAACTCAAAAAGGTTGACAATCGCATGTCGCAACCGGCAAAGCTTGCCTTGGAAGATGGGACGGTGTGTACCGGCGTGGCGTTTGGCGCAGTTGGCGAGATCGACGGCGAGGTCTGCTTCAACACCGCGATGACCGGCTATCAGGAGATTCTCACCGACCCCAGCTATCGCGGGCAGATCGTCACGATGACCTACACCGAGATCGGCAACTACGGTGTGAACGCGGAGGATCTTGAGAGTCAAAAACCGCATCTGGCCGGATTCATCGTGAAAGGCTTTGCCGAAAATCCGAGCAACTTTCGTTCGCAGGAATCGCTCGATGCTTATTTGAAGCGGCACAACATTGTGGGCCTCGCTGGCATCGATACGCGGGCACTCGTGCGCCGGCTCCGCAATCGCGGGGCCATGAAGGGCGTGATCAGCAGCGTTGATCTGAACGATGCAAGCCTCGTGCAGAAGGCAATTGCCAGTCCCGGCCTCATCGGTCGCGACTTGGTGAAAGAAGTGCTGCCCGAGCAACCGCGCAACTGGACTGAAAAACTG
>JANNTN010000170.1:0-4230 GCA_031394445.1 Anatilimnocola sp. | reverse complement strand
CAGGCCATACAGGGCCCAAGCCCCGAGCGAGGGGCGTCCGATGAGAATCGAGCCTGTGTTGGCTTGCGTGCAGGCGGCGATGTGCGTGAGGCCGTCGGCCGTGCAGCTTTGGAGCAGGCACAACTCATCGACGACGGTGGCGACTTCGGGGTACAGTTCGCTGACCCACTGTCCCGCTTGGCCGTGGCGGGCGAATTTCCAGGGGGAGGCCATCAGCGGCGTGCCACTGGTCGAACCCATCGCGGTTACGGGCCGCTTGAAGCTGGGGGGCAGCGGCTGGCCCGCATACTTCGTCAATTCGGGCTTGTGGTCGAACAGGTCGATGTGACTAGGACCGCCGTCCATGAATAGCCAGACGACTCGCTTGGCCCGCGGGGCGAAGTGCGGCAGTTGCGCTGCGAGAGGATTGGCCGCGACCGAATCTGGGTCGTTTGCTCGCGCCGTTCGCACGACGAGAGCCGCTAGCGCCAATCCACCCAGGCCGCCGCCAGCGCGCGCTAAAAACTCCCGGCGCGTGGCGGGAACTTGAACCGAGCAGGGGCGGATCGTGTTAGTCAACGAACAAGAACTCCGTCGAATTCAGGAGCGCGTGACAAAAATCCACGTAGGCGGCGGCTTTGTGCGGCTCCAAGCACGTCGGACAGGGCTGCGGCTGGGAGGATGTCGGTACATCGCTTTCGGCTGAGTAAATCTGTTCGGCTTGCGTGGCCAGAAATTGTTTGGTTCCTGTGATTTCGTCAGAAGTGGCTGGCCGGCCGTAGATTTCGAGGAATGCTCGGCGTACCAGGCTGTCATCATTTGGCGATTCGGCTAATAGCCGGCCGGCCCAAAATGTTGCCTGCTCGGCTGTTTCCTCGCCGTTGAAGAGAGCCAGCGACTGCGTTGGTGTGAGTGTTTCCATGCGGACGCCGCAACTTGCGTACATGTCGGGTTGATCGAACGACGCGAGGAGCGGATGCCGCATGTTGCGCATCTGAAAGCTGTAAATGGACCGCCGATGCCAGTTTGCCTCGACGTCGTCGGGCGACCAGGCATAGCGGCTGGTGTTGATCACTGCCTGCGGCAGACGCAAATAGGTACTTGGCCCAAACATTCGCGTGTCGATTCGCCCCGAAACGGCGTACAGGGCGTCGCGCACGACTTCTCCGTCCAGCCGTTGCCGCCGGGCATGCCACAGGAGCTTGTTCGTCGGGTCTGCCTGTAACGCTTTTTTATGCTGTTGCGAAGCTGGATCGATATGTGACGACTGCTGATACGTGGCCGATAGCACCATCTGCCGATGGATGGCCTTGAGGCTCCAACCGTGATTGACCAGTTCGCACGCCAGCCAATCCAGCAGAGGCGCGTTGGCCGGCGTATCGCCCATCAGGCCAAAATCGTTGCTGGTGGCGACGATGCCCGCGCCGAAGTGGTGCTGCCACAAACGATTGACAATGACGCGCGCTGTCAGGGGATGGTCGGACCAGGTGAGCCATTTGGCGAGTGCCGAACGCCGGCCGACGGGGTTGCGCTCTTGCCGCTCCAAGCTGCTTTCCAAATCGTCCTTCCCTAAAAAGTCGGGAAAGCCCGGCGCGACGATTTCTTCAGGTTTGCGGTAATCACCCGAGTCGAGAACATGCGTTTCTGGGGCGGGGCCAGGGCCATTCGAAACGGCCAGCGCCGCGGGCAAGGGAGCCGGTTTCAGTGAATCGAACTTGGCTAGTTCCGCATGCAAGGCGTCGTATTTTGCCTTGGCTTCACCTTCGAGGCGGCTGATGCGCTTGTCGGTGATGTTGTTGATGTAATGCGACGACAGGGCGATCAGTTGCCTTTGCTCGGTCGTTCGCTGCGCCATGGGCGTGAACCAGGCTTTTTGCGTGATCTCGTCGTAGGCGACCGTCAGCTCGCGCATCGCCTTGGTGCGGACCGGCTCGGTGACCGCGTCGATCTCGGCCCGAATCGAAGCGGTTGCCGCTTCCCACTTGGCCAGTTGTTGGTTGTGAGTCGCCAGCACATCGGCAGTGACCGGGGCCAGATCGTCGCGGAGCTCGATGGCAGAAAAACAGGCCTGTAACTGAAAGAAATCGGTCTGTTCGATTGGATCGAATTTATGATCGTGGCACTTCGCGCAGCCCAGCGTCAGCCCGAGGAACGTCAACCCTGTCACTTCGGTCACGTCGTCGAGCACGTCCTGCCGCTGCTTCGCAAAATTTGCAGCATTGCCCTCGGCCGCGAACAGCCGCAGAAACCCGGTTGCGATCAGTGCGTCTGGATTGCCGGGCTCGAGTTCGTCGCCGGCGATTTGTTGGCCGACGAAGCGGTCGTAGGGCAAATCGGTGTTGAAGGCTCGAATGACGTAGTCGCGGTAGCGGTAGGCATCGGGGCGGAGGATATCGGGACGAAAGCCGGCGGTATCGGAAAAGCGCACGACGTCCAGCCAGTGGCGCGCCCAGCGTTCGCCAAAATGGGGCGAGGCCAAAAGGCGATCGACCACTTGTTCATAGGCCAGCGGGGAATCGTCGGCTAAAAACGCGGCGACTTCGTCGGGAGTCGGCGGTAGTCCCGTTAAGTCGAACGTGACGCGCCGGAGGAGCGTGAGTTTATCGGCCTGAACATTCGGTACCAGGCCACGCTTTTCTAGCGCGGAGGCGATGAACTGGTCGATGGTGTTGACCGCCCATCCGTTCCCGGTTGCCGTGGGAACCGCAGACCGCTCGAGCGGGCGAAACGGCCAGTCCCCTTTGTTGAATCCATGCTCGGCCACGGTGTGAGCTGAGAAGGTGCAGGAGGCCAGTGCCAGGCACGCGCACCACTTCCACAGTCGCAAGTTCGCGCGCGCAGGCTGTACGCCAAGGCGAGACATGGGAGGGTGTCGCAAGGTGAGATCGGGAGGGTGGGAACCGGCCGGGAAACGCGACGGCACGTCGAACCGCACGCGGGCCGGCACAAGGTGATCTAAGTCTCGAAAATCCCCAAACGCAGCAGCAGACGAATCGCCACGCGAGACTACAAAGCACCCCGGCAAAGCTCTTTTGCAAGTTCGATCATATCCAGGCGGGAGGGGCATTTGCAAGCTGCCAAAAATGCCACTACCCGTCTGATATTGTCACTTAGGAAGATGGCTTTTCAGACTGGTGACTGTTACGGGAAGGCGTTGAACTTCTGATACAATTGCGCGGCCGGTACGGCAGTTTTCGGCTATTTTCACTGGTTTTCCGAGCCGGTTCGTTGCGTTTCACGGCTCGGTTTCCAAGGACTTTTTCATGATTTCCGACTTGGCCCTGGCTGCGGTTCCGGACGATGAGCGGTTGTGGGTTCCGCAGGCACCGAATGTGTGGTTTCGGCCGCTGCTATTCAACACCGTGAACGGCGAGTGGGTGAATTTGCTGCGAGTCACGCGGTCGGGGGTGCTCAGCCGGCATCGCCATCCGGCCCCCGTGCATGGGTATGTGATTCGCGGGTCGTGGCGTTATCTGGAACATGACTGGGTGGCTCGCGAAGGAATGTATATTTTCGAGCCGCCGGGGGAAGTGCATACGTTGGTTGTCGATCCCGACGTGCCGGAGATGATTACCCTGTTTCATGTGCTGGGGGCGGTGATTTATTACGACGAGCAGATGCGGCCGACGGGGCACGATGACGTTCACACCAAGTTGGAGTTGGCCCGACGGCATTACGAGGCCAATGGGTTGGGGGCGCGTTTTGTTGATCAGTTTGTGAGGTGAGTTTGCGGGCGACCTACGAGCTAAACGATGGCGCGGTCGAGGTGGACGTAGCCGCCGTCAACGTGAATGAGCTGGCCGGTGGTGTGACTGGAGCGGTCGGAAAGTAAAAACGCAACGGTGTGGGCAATCTCGTCGCAGGTGGTCATGCGCTGGCCGAGCGGGATGCGGGACTCGATGGCGGCGCGAATGGCGGCTGGATCGTCCTGAGTTGAAAGCCAAGTGGCATACATGGGGGTCCAGCACTCGGCCACGATGACGGCGTTGACGCGAATGCCATACTTGGCGAGTTCCACTGCCCACTCGCGGGTTAATGCGTTGCGGCCGCCGTTGGCCGCGGCATAAGCGGAGGTGCCCCCCTGCCCTGTCTCGGCAACCTTCGAGCCGATGTTGACGATGCCCCCGCGCGATTGCTTCAGCGCTGGCAACGCGAAGTGGGCCATTTCGTAGTAGTGAATCAGGTTTTTGCGGAGCGAGGCGAGGAACCGCTCGGTGTCGCCGAGTTCGAGATTGACTCCGTCGTTGATGC
>JANNTN010000131.1:0-5449 GCA_031394445.1 Anatilimnocola sp. | reverse complement strand
GAGGAAGCCCTCAAGGTGCTGGGACCGAGCGATTACTGCGGCTGCCTGTATTGGGACAATTTTTCCGGCCGCAGCGCGAGTTGGCTGTGGCACGATGTGCCGGGCGGCAAGGGGCTTGCGCAGATTCGCGATCGACAGAGAATCTGGCTGGGCAAGATTGGACGGATGGCACCGGGGGATATGCCGGAATTCGAACCGGCGATGAAGATGGCGCTGAACGAGTTTATCCCGAACCCCGCCTCGCTCAAGCACATGATCGTGATTAGCGATGGCGACCCCGCGCCGCCCCTCGATAGCACCCTGGCCTCGTACAAAAAGAACAACATCAAAGTTTCCACCGTCGCCGTCGGAGCGCACGGCCCGGCAGAAAGCTCCCGGCTACAGAACATCGCGACGGTGACCGGCGGCAAATACTACAAAGTCAATAATCCCAAAGCGCTGCCGCGAATATTTCAGCTTGAAGCTCGCAAGGTTGCACGGCCGTTGATTAAGGAAGATCCGAGAGGTTTTCCCATCTCCGTGGAGGACTCATCGCACGAGATGCTGGTCGGACTGTCGCCACCTAAGCCGGTAACAGGATTCGTGCTTACGTCGAGAAAGGAAAATCCGCTCGTCGAAGTGCTGATGCGGACGCCGGAAATTGATGCGGAGAACGGCACCATTCTCGCGGCTTGGCGTTATGGAGCAGGAAAGACGGTGGCTTTTACGTCCGATGCCGGCAAGCGCTGGTCGAGTTCCTGGCTGGCGAGCGACGAGTACGACAAGTTTTTCAGCCAGATGATTCGATATGCGATGCGGCCGGTGAACGAAGAGGGGAAATTCAACGTCGCGACCGACGTGAAAGATGGCCAGGTGCGCGTGGTGGTCACGGCGCTCGATAAGAACGACGAGTTTTTGAATTTCCTGAATATGTCGGGCGTTGGCACGGGGCCGGAGATGAGCACCCTCGATTTGCAGTTTCGCCAGGACGCGCCGGGACGCTATCTGGCCGAGTTCCCCGCCGATCGAGCTGGCAGCTATTTGTTGGCACTGAATACCGGACAGAACAACGCCGCGCCACTCTTGGCGGGCATCACCGTTCCCTATTCCGCCGAGTTCCGCGAACGCCAATCCAACCAATCGCTGATTTCCACGTTGGCCTCGACGCAGCCGAGCGGAGGGGAGGCCGGAAAAATCATCGATGGACCGTTGACTAAAGGTGCCGTCGATCGACTCGTCGCACAAGTCGATACCTTCCGGCGGACGCTGGCCAAAGCCATGAGCAGCCAGGATTTTTGGCCCATGCTGCTGCTCATCGCGGCGTTTGTGTTCTTGGTCGATGTGTTTATCCGCCGCGTCACGGTGCATTTCTACTGGGTAATGCCGGTGCTGGCTTATACCTTCAATCGCGTGCGAGGGATTCAGCAGGCCGAGGTGGTGGATGAGCGATTGGCCCGCCTTCGCAATCGCAAAGCGGCCGTTTCGAGCCAGCTCGACGAGCGCCGGGCCGCGGCCCGCTTTGAACCAGTCGTCGAAGAATCGGCCGGCCCCGCGCGTGATGCGGAACAAATCCTCTCTGATGCCTCCGCCGGTCCTTCCGCTGCCCCGCCACCGTCATCCGCACCAACCAAGACGGCAGGACCAAAAGCCGACGAAGAAACCTATACCGAACGCCTCTTGGCAGCGAAGAAGAAGGCGAAAAAGAACCCGTGATCTGGTCCTCAAGGATTAGCAACCGCAGCACGCGTTTTTTCGCCACCCTGTGAGGATGCACTCAGCCGGTCCCGTACCAGTTGTTGATTTGCGATGAGCGGTGCGGAGGCAGGGTCGAGCGCTAGTCCCTGGTCGATCAACGACGCGGCAGCGCTATAGCGCTGTTGGCGACACTGCTCAACGGCCCAATTATTCAACCCGGCGGCCAGGTTGAGCCGTGCGTCTGCATCGGCGGCGTCTAGTGAAATGCTGGTGCGCAGCAGGTCGGTGCCGGCGGCATACCGCTGAGCATGAAGGCACTCCAGGCCACGGTTGTAGTAGATCTTGGCGAGCACCTCGGTCCATGAAAGTGGCCGGGTGTCTGAAATCTCGCTTAGCAGACGATTGATCCACTGTGGCGATCCCGGCTCAATCGCCTGGCTCTGTCCGCCGGAGGTTGTGAACGACAAAAATATGTGGCCGTGAACGAGCTGAGCCTGCACATCGATCCCGGCGGCCTGACAAAGATCCCAATAGACGAGCAGCGACGTCAAGCAATTAAAGTCACCATTTTCGATGGTCGTGCGGATGTCACTGGTGGTTGATTTGTAGTAGCCGGTGAGAACAAACCGGTGCGCGTCAGTATGGATCGCCCGTAGGCGCTCAATGGCAGTACCAGCGGGCACGCCGGCCAGGATTGCCTGGCGCACCGGCTCGTACATTTCTAGCCAGCGATTCAGTTCTGCCTCGTTTTCAGCACCGCTGGCAATCAGCCCGGCAGCTAGCGGCAAATGCTCATCGAGCTTGCCATCGGCACAATCGAGCAGCAGCCGGCGGTCAGGAGTGGCGGCCCGGGCGTGAATCGTCGCCAAAAAAGGGCGAGTGGGTTCCGCCACGATTCGCCGTTGGCCGGAAATTGGTGCTGGAGCGGCCCCCCAGGCGACCGCGGCTAGATTCGCGCAAACCCACACAAGCGCAGCAGTGCTGGCCCCATGCTTCACCAAGCGGATAGACGCAAAACGAACCATGATCCGACGGGGACAAGACGTTGACTCAGGAACACCCCTAAAAAGTACGTTGTAAATGAGCGACGTGCGTTTGGTATGGTGTGAAGATGGGAAGTCTGGCGTGGTTGTGCTATCTGCTGGTTGAGCCACCAGCATAGAATGGGCCGGTTATTCGCAGTTTACGGGCCTAGCTCGTGGCCGATAGAATGCAGGGCAACAACGGGCTATAGGTTTGGCCGAAGTCAGGGCTCGCCGGGAAGTATGGAAATTCGGAGAATTTTCTTGATCGAGCGGTCGGGGATTCAAATGAGAATTGCGATTTTTCTTCTAGCAATCGTCGGGGCTGGGTTCACTGGCTGCGGCCGTCCCTCGGCAGCCAGCCCAATCAAAGCTAGCACTGCGGTCGCGGAACCAACGGCTACCAAGCTCGAAAACACCCCGACCAAGAACCCTGAGTCCACGGAACATCAGAACGGGGCTGGGGCCGAGCACGCATCGGTTGCGGCGGAACCAGCTCCCGCGCCAACGCCCGTTGGCCAGCGGCCACCGGCGGATCGAACGGTTACTCGCCCTGGCGACGCCGAAAAAATCACCTGGGAAGACCTAAACCTCGGCATGCAGGCCGACGTCGTCTTCCGCCCGTTCATGATCGGCGACGACCACCGCGTCAAAGAGCTCGAAGGCAAACGCATCTCCATCGTCGGCTACATGCATGGTGGTCAAGCCGGCCAGCGGGGAATCAAAGAGTTTATTCTATTAAAGAACACGCAGTGCAAGTTTGGCCCGGGGGGCCAGGCCGATCACCTGGCAGACATCAAATTGAAGCCGGAAGCCGGTGTTCCTTACAGCCCGAGCCCCATCAAAGTCGAGGGAACGCTAAAGCTGGAACCGTTCGAAGGGCCCGATGGAAACACGTGGTCGATCTACCGGCTCGAAAGCGCGCAGATTCGTTGAGTTGGACTTTCTTTTTTTGTGGCGAGTGAATTAGATTATCGCCCTTGCGCCGTGGGCCATTTTTTCGTTATCCGCCGACATGGCGGATATGTAGAGTTTGCCACAACAAAAACGGCCACGGTAAAAGGAAAAATCCTCTTACCGTGGCCTGTATTGCTAATGGTCGTCCTAGAATTCCTGTGTCAGCCCAGAGAGTGCTTTACGGGAAGCAACCTGTGCAGCTACGAGATTCTGGGAGAACTACTTTCCATTTACTGAATCGGTGGCCGCGGCGGGTTTGACCTCATTGGCTGGTTTCTGCTGTGCGTCAACATTGGCAGAAGCCGGCTTTACGTTCGGGTCATTCACCGCCGCGGTCGTTTCGGCTGCCAACTTGGCGGCCTTTTCTTCCTCGAGGTGTTGAGCAATCTGCTCTTCCGTTTCGCCATCGCCAGGCGAACCGGTCCCATAGATGCCGACGAAATAGGTCGCTCCGTTCGGCCCCACCGCATAGCCGAAACCGGCATCGGTGGTGTTGCTGACGATCGAGGCGTAATGGGCACCGCTGTTTTGCCACATGACAAACGCGTTGTCCAAACCGCCGCCGGTCGCGATGTTCTCCAGCACGCCCCCGCCAAAGCCATACTTATTCGCTCGGCCTTGGGGCCCGAGGTTCGTGTAGTGGCTGAACTGGCCGGTCTGTGCCATGTGGTTGGCGTGGTCCTGGGCAGCAGCGGCCAGGGCCGGGTTCATTCGATGCGGCCGCAGTCCAACCCGGCGACGGAGATTGTTGTTGCGGGTGAGCATCCCGAACAACGTGGGGTGCCGGTGCAGCGGCCGAACCTGCGGAGCAGCCGTTGTCTGCGTCGTCGTGTTGCTAGCAGCCGAGCCCGCATTTTGAGCGGCATTGTCGGCCAAGGCAACGGTCGCGCACAGCATCGCGGCAATCCAGTAGGTAGCTCTCATCAATTCCCTCCTTGCAAACGGTGAAACGGAAACCAAACGCATCGGTCCGATGAAAACTGACCGATGCGAACCCCGGCAAGCTGGCCAGAGTTTGCGGGGGCGTTATGGGCTTATCTGCGCGATCTTTCAAGCCCCCCAATGTCCCAATGAGCCAGCTCGTTGGCCCATAAGTGGGGTTTTATAACACAAAAAATTGATAAATTTAGAAATATGGTTGTATTGGGTAAGATGGGCAATGGCTAATTCGCTTCGTTGCACGAGATTAGCCCTCATGTCAGTCGCTGAATGTCATTGGATGCTGAGAAGTCGTGCGGCTGGGGGCGTCATTGGATTTGGTCGTGGAAGGGCACATTGAGGCATCAAAGATCGGAGGATTTTGGCAGAACCAACCAGGCGCGGAAACACGATTGATCCCCGGAAATTGTCAATCCCCAGATGCCGCACCCTTGGTTACTTCGTAAGCAGGGCTATCGAGCCGGAGCATGGCCCGCCGATCCCGCGCCCGCGGTCATGAATGGCTACTCCCCAATGCGTTCCCGATTTTCAATCGGGGCTAACTGGACAGCGCCATGTTTGACGAGTGTGACTGGGTTAAGTCGTGATGGGGCTTGGTTTTATCGCCCTTGACGAGGAGTGGAGAAAAGGACGACCCTCCGCGTGTCAAAAAGTTTCACGCGGAAACCACGGAGGGTCGTCCAATGACGGTGCAGGATATCGCAAAGCTGGGCAAATTGCTCGCTTAGTTTCTGAGTCTTTTTGCGGATTGTTTCGCTCGGCCGGCCGGTCGGGCGTTGCTGCTCACACCACACCAGGGTTTCGAGGAACCGCTGGAGCGTGCGCGGTGGCACCTGCTGATCCAGGGCGATGGCCTC
>JANNTN010000398.1:0-2701 GCA_031394445.1 Anatilimnocola sp. | reverse complement strand
GATCGGGATTATCGCCTCGCTAGTCGTCTGCACCATCTTGTACGTCGCTGTCGTTGCCGTGCTCACCGGTATGGTGCCGTACTACAAAATCGATCCCAACGCCGGCGTCTCCAGCGCGTTCACCGAGCGAAATCTCGGCTGGGCCGCGTTTATTATCTCCGCAGCCGGCGTGGCAGGCATCACCAGCGTGCTCCTAGTCATGATGCTGTCTGGCCCGCGCGTCTTCCTAGCGATGGCCCGCGACGGCCTCGTCCCTAAGGCCTTCTTCGCCGACATCCACCCAACGTTCCGCACGCCGTGGAAGAGCACCATCGCCATCGGCATTTTCGTAGCCACCCTGGCAGGGCTGTTGCCGATCAACGCCTTGCTGGAACTGACCAACATCGGCACGCTGTTCGCCTTCGTTGTCGTCTGTCTGGCGGTCCTGATCATGCGGCGGATCAACCCCGAAGCACATCGGCCCTTTCGCTGCCCGTTGGTGCCTGTCATCCCCGTGCTGGGCATCCTCCTGTGCCTGATGCTGATGATGTCGCTGCCCGTGGGGAACTGGATGCGGCTGTTCGGCTGGATGATCCTCGGCCTGATCATCTACTTCACTTACAGCCAGCATCACAGCATTCTGGGGCATGAGCTGCGCGATGCGTTGAAGGACGTTGAACCGCCAACTTCGGGCCCCAAGTCGAATATCACAGGATAGCATTACCGTGGCACAAGAGCCCATCGCCCCTGCCGCGGGGTTTCAGCAGCGGATCGGTTTGTTCGACGCGACAATGCTTGTCGCCGGCGCGATGATCGGCTCGGGCATCTTCATCGTTTCGGCTGATATTGTGCGCGACGTCGGCACCTCCGGCTGGTTGCTGGCGGTTTGGGCGCTGGCCGGCTTGATCACCGTCATGGGCGCGCTCAGCTACGCGGAACTGGCCGCGATGATGCCCCGCGCGGGCGGCCAATACGTCTATCTGCGCGAGGCTTATGGCCCCCTCTGGGGCTTTCTCTACGGCTGGACGCTCTTTCTAGTCATTCAAACCGGAACGATAGCGGCAGTCGGCGTTGCGTTTGCCAAATTTCTCGGCGTTCTCATCCCGCAGCTTGGCACCAACCATTTTTTGCTGACGACGACACTCCCCTTCTTGGGCGAATTTAAGGTCTCCTCCGGCCAACTTGTCGCGGCGGCTACGATCGCCCTGTTGACGTTCGCCAACTCTCTGGGCGTCCACGCCGGCACGAGAATTCAAAACATATTTACAGTCGCCAAGACACTGGCCCTAGCTTTGCTCATCGTGGTCGGACTGTTTATCGCGTCCGATCCGGCGGTCATTCGGGCGAACTTTCATGATTTATGGAGTGGCATCCAGAACACCGAGCGTTTTCAAGCCGTGCAGAAGCTGGCTCCACTCGGAACCCTCATGACATCGCTCATGGTTGTCGGCGGCGCGATGGTCGGCGCACTTTTCTCAGCCGATGCCTGGCACAACGTCACGTTTACTGCCGGAGAAACGAAAAACCCGCAGCGAAATCTTCCGCTGAGCATGATGCTGGGAACCGGCTTGGTAATTGTCCTCTACCTACTAGCCAACGTTGCTTATCTTTGCGCTTTGCCGCTCGATGGCTTTGAAGGAGGCAGCCCGGTCGTTCAGCGTGGCATTGCCCATGCCAAGGATGATCGCGTCGGCACGGCCGTTCTCGAAAAGGTTGCACCGACCGCCGGCGCGCCAGCCATGGCCATCGCGATCATGGTTTCTACCTTCGGCTGTCTGAATGGCCTGATCCTCATGGGCCCGCGACTTTACTACGCCATGGCCCAGGACGGCCTCTTCTTCCGCGCAGCGGGCCGCCTCAATACTCATGGCGTTCCAGCCGCCGGACTCGTAATGCAAGGTGTTTGGTCCATCCTCCTCGTCTTTTCCGGCAAATACGGCGATCTGCTCGACTATGTGATATTCGCCGCACTTCTGTTTTATGCATTAACGGTGTCGGGCCTGTTCCGACTGCGCATCACTCGGCCCGATGCCCCTCGCCCCTACCGAGCCATCGGTTATCCCTGGCTCCCGGCAACCTACGTCGTCCTCTGCTCGCTAATCATGCTCGATCTCCTCATCGTTAAGCCGCTGTTCACATGGCCCGGACTTCTGATTGTCCTCAGTGGCATTCCGGTTTATTTGCTTTGGCATCGAAATTATCGGCCGGCATAATGCCACAAGTCGCACAGTGCCAATGAGTTGCGCCTCAGACTATCAAAGTGAGTATTTTTGACATAGAGGCTTGTTAAAAACATTGAATCGCATAGGATTCAAATACTCCAACAAGCCTGCTGTGTTATGTCCCTGGAAGTAGAAACATCCGACGTCGCGTTGCTCGACCTGCTACGAAAGCACGGTCAGCTAAGCGTTGCGCAACTTAAGTTGCCAATGCAAGTTACGGCGACAGCAGTACGTCAGCGACTCGTGCGCCTTCTGGCTCAAGGGGATATCGAGCGACATACCGAGCGCATGAGCCGCGGCAGACCGGTTCATCGCTATGCGTTAACGGAGAAGGGCCGCCGCCGAGCCGGGGCCAATTTCGCCGATTTGGCGATCGCCCTGTGGCAGGAAATTCGCGATATCAAAGACCCGGAAGTTCGCCAGGGGCTTTTGCAACGGCTCAGCAAGCGTCTCGCGACGCAATTAGCCAGTCAAATTCAGGGTGAGACGATCGACGAGCG
>JANNTN010000089.1:0-8186 GCA_031394445.1 Anatilimnocola sp. | reverse complement strand
CCCGCTGACCGCGCCAGCCCGGAGCAGCCACCGATCACCGCCGCCTGGCCTGCACTCGAATTAGGACCAAAGAAGCTTCAGTCGAAGGTAGGGCACGAAGTTGAGGTGGAGATCACCGTCGTTAATCGCTCCAGCACGGTGCGAGGTGTCTGGAACCCATTTCTCAATCCGTTTGTTAGAGAGCGAGCCATGTCACTCAGAGTGACCAGGGAAGATATGGATACCGGCGCGAACTTTGGCGATCTCCTTAGCCCTCGTGACGGATCGCAAACCGGCGCTGGTTCGCTCGATTGGGTCATGCTTCCGCCCGGCGGCAGAGCATCCACACGGTTTCGCTTTTGGGCTGGGGAAGATCGAGGCATCGGATCTAAACCGGAAAATATCCTTCCGCCCGGCACCTATTCACTTCAACTTCGGGGTTATTCGAGCCTAATTTCGCCTCCCCCTCTCCTAGTTGACCCGCGGCGTGGCTGGGATGCGGACTTCCCCGGCCCCGAAATCTGTCGCTCCAACCGCATCGAACTCGAGATTCTTCCTCGCACCGGCGACTGATGCGCCGGGTGCCACTGGCTCGGCCAGTGCTGGATCGGAGCGACCGCGGGGAGCAGGGCGAGGGGATTTTCTAATGTGATCTTGGGCATGACGCGGCCCCGCAGGCAGAGCCTCATTTCGGTGGAGTGGTCGCAGGCCGAAGATGCTGGCCGTTGTAGCAGGGCAAGTTGTAACGGAAGCCGGCGGGTGGCTGTCGGGTCGCGCAGCGAACCACGGCTGAAGTCACCATTCCACCTTCCATCACCAAGCGCTGAGTGAGCAGAGAGTAGCCAATAGCCAATAGGGAGTAGGGAGTAGGGAGTAGCAGGAAGGAATAGCGAATAGCCAATAGGGAGTAGGGGCGAAAACGCAGAGTGCGGAGTAGGCCGGTCGTGGGTCTTAAGTCCTTGCGAACGAACATTCACGCGCGGCACAGCTCGCTTAGGGCTTGAGCGACCTACTTTGGTGAGCGTAATGGCTACGTGGGCTCGTCACGGCGGAGCGTGACGGCTACTTACCAGCGTTTCGCTTCGGGGTGCCTGGGAGTGAAAGGAATTCGCACGAATTCTGCTACGAACAAGGGCGTTTCGGATGGGCTCTCAGGGCTTGAGGTCGAAGTCGAAGGTGCGTTTGTCTTTGGCGATGTCGGCGGTGAGGCCGGAGGATTCTTGGCGGCGGTATTTTTTGGGGATGTTTTTGACGTTTTTCTCGGTGAGGTCGGGCGGGGAGTCGCCGGTGCCTTTGGTTTCGACGAGAGGAGGGGCGACGCTGACTTTGAAGCTGCCGGGGGGCAGTTCGGTGGAATAAGTGCCGCCGGAGCCGAGAGGCCCTTCGTTGACTTGACCCGTGGTGGCGTCGGCAAAGGTGATGGTGCCCTCTTCGACGGGTTGGCCGTTGAAAGTGACTTTGCCGGAGACTTGATAGCGGGGGAATTTGTCGGCGGGGCCGCAGCCGAGAAGAGTGGAGCAGAAAAGCACTGCCAACAGGACCGGCCTGAGTTGGTGAGAACGAAGTGTAAGGAATGTCACGCGAAGGCGCGAAGGCGCGGAGAGGGAGGGGTTTGTAGTCATTTCAATTCAGGAGCTGGGTCTCACACAGAGGCACGGAGGCACAGAGAAAGCAGCGGTCTCATTCGATTGCGGACCTGTGTCGCGGTGCGATGGTTTTAGGTGCGGATGGCATTGAAATTGAGCCATTTGCGATTAAAAATCGCCGATGGTGTTGCCGTCGTCGCGGTCGCCGAGGCGCCTGTAAGTGGTGAGGTCGATATTGTCGGTGAGGAAGCGGACGCTGCCGTCGGCGAGGCTGGATTGGACGCCGTTGGGATGGGCCGAAGTGAGCGGTGTATTGCAATTGACGGTTCCCATATAGGCAGCGGTGCCTTTGGGGTTGGGGCCCTCGCGGAGTGTCGTCATGGCATAGGATCGCATATCGGCCCCGAGCGTGTTGGCGTCGTGGCTGCCCGTGACGGACCAGGTTCCGTCGCCGGCGGGCAGCCGTGAATTCTTCACGCCCATCCAAGGTCCGCTGGCTTCATATGCGGTGCGGAAATTG
This sequence comes from Anatilimnocola sp., assembly GCA_031394445.1. Taxonomy (GTDB): domain Bacteria; phylum Planctomycetota; class Planctomycetia; order Pirellulales; family Pirellulaceae; genus CAYLLN01. The sequence continues at coordinate 6,101 of JANNTN010000089.1, read as the reverse complement.
TTTTTCTGGTTGAGCACCCAGTTGGATTGCTCGCACATCAAGAAGGTGTTGGAGGTGCCGTCGGTAATTTCGCCGAAGCGGCGCGGGAAATTGCCGGTGAAGACACCGCCAGCGGAGCAATGACCGCCGTTTTGACCGTTGCGGTCAGTCGTATCGTGCAGATTGCTGCCGGCGATCATGACGTAGCAGGGGGTCATCATGCGAGCGCCGCTGATGTCGCGGAACTTGGGGAACTGCGTGGAGGGACAGCGGTAGGCATTGACGGTGTAGCCGTCGAGGAGGGCGCGGATTTGCGGGGTGTGAGTGGCGTTGGCGGAACCCATCCACCAGCTTACTTGAGAGCCCATGCCGACGGCGGCGATGCGATCCCAGAGGGGGCCTTGTTCGAGCTGTGGCAGAATAAAGACAAACGCGGTCGCGCCGTGAGCACCGCTGCTAGAAGCCATCGTTTCCGGAGGGAGCACTCGGAATGTCGTCTCATAGACATGGCAGGCCAGGCCAATTTGTTTGAGGTTGTTCGCACACTGCATGCGGCGGGCGGCTTCGCGGGCGGTTTGCACCGCTGGTAAAAGAAGCGCAACGAGCACGCCGATGATGGCGATGACGACAAGGAGCTCGACCAAAGTAAATGCGCTACGCGGGGTGAAGGCGGATCGCAACCGAGACGCTGGAGAGGGCATGGCAGGCTCCCAGGATCATTGGGAAGAGAGGTGTCGGGCCTGGTTTGGCTTGCAGTATATCAGGGGGTGAATGAGAAGTCGTTGGGAATTTGGGGAGGGAGTGGGTCGCGAGTAGTGAGTAGGTGGTGGTGGTTTAGTGGAGGTCGGTGATGGGGAAGTTGTAGAGGTTTTGGATTTCGGCGGGGGATTTCTGGGCGAGGTTGGTGAGGCGGGACTGGATCGCGGCTGGGTCGGAGACGCCGAGGGAGGCGAGCTGGCGGAATTTGTGGTTGAGAAGCGTGGGCAGATTGCCGCCGGTGTTGCGGGCGTGACCTGCGGGATACATGACGAGGCCGCTGGTGAGACGCCCCAGCGTGTTGTGGTCGATTTCGAGCGTGGTGGGGATGCCGTCGGGGTATTTGGCGTCGTATTCGGGGCCGCCGTGGCGAAATTCGATGCGCTGCATGATGTCGCGCGTGAGGGGATGCATTAGGGCGGAGTCGTCGTAGTCGGCTGGCATCAACATTAGGGATTTCCAGAGGGCCGTCGCGCGATTTTCTGAATCCTGAACCCCGCGGGTACCCTCGCCGGAATACCGGCCTGAACCCTCCGACGCCTTGCGCAGCAACGTGGCGATGATATAGACCATGGAATGGTCGGCGCTTTGGCGAGTGCGAGGGTCGCGCTTGTGGGGATCGCCAATGATGCTGAAGGCGGGCTCGTAGATCGTGATGCGGATGCGACTGATGGCGGCGGGATCGGTGAGCAGGTTTGGATGGGCGGCGAGCAGGTCGATGAGGCCGCCGATGGCTCCGGCGGATTGGTGCTCGTAAAGGCCAAGCTTGAAGTGCATGCCTTGAATCGCAAAATCGTCGCCGCTGGTGGCAAGTTCTAAATCGAAGGGGCTTTCGTTGTTGTTCTGCGGCGGCTCGAAGAGGCAGAAGACGGCTTGGAGATTGCGGAAGATGTCAGCCGGGCCGATGAAACCGCGCATCGCGCGGCGCATGGAAAGGACGGCAACTTCGGCACTGATCGCGGCGGAGGCTCCTTTGCTATCGGAGAGTTGGTGGCCGTGGCGGATCGCTCTGAATGGAACATAGTGGGCGACGACGAGGCCGATCGCCGATTCGATTTGCTCGGCTGTCGCGCCGAGCAGCACACCATACACGGCTGCGGACGCGATGGCCCCGTGGAGAACGTGGTCGATTTTGTGGTTTTTGAGGGCGAAGACTTCGGCGAGTCGGCCGCGGATTTCATCGAGGCAGAGCATCGCAAGTAGCGCGCGGCGGCCATCGCAGCCGGCGATTTGGGCTGCGGCGATGACGACGGGATAGAAGTCGTTGTGGCCGAACTCGCCACGCTGATGGCCGGTGCGGGAGTTGTAGCCAAAATTGGTGCCGTTGGAATCGAGTTCGCGGACGGCGGAGCAGTTGGCGAGAACGGTTTTTTCGGGGGCGACGGGCTGGCTGCTGCCGAAGCAGGTTCCGCCGGGGTTGGCTGGATAAGTGAGGGCTTCCTGGCGCAGCAAAATCGGCGCGCTTGTATTTGTGGCGAGGGCGGCGATGGCGCAGGCGACGCTGTCGAGGTGAAATTGTTCGACGCGGTCCAAAACGGCGGCGGCCGGCTGGCCCAGGCGTCCAGCAAGGAAGTCGATGGCGTATTGGCCGATGCCGCGGGCCTGGTTGGAGTCGCGCGACAGCGTGAGATAGGTGGCGGGCATTCGACAGGATGTTGTTAGCGGAATTTAGATGCTGTGAGTTTATCGCGCGGCTACTTCCTTGAAACGGGTAAGTTTGCTTGCTGCTTGATTGAGAAGGGGATAAGCTGATGAATGCTTCTCAATAAGTGACTTCGCCTGTTCACGGCACAAGGAGAGTGCCTACTACCTAGTGGTGATCTCGTTCCTTTCTAGGGAGACAAGGCCATGCAATGCTGTAGTGGGGGATGGCGAATTTCGGCGGTCGTCTTTGTTGTTGTCGGAGCCCTGGTATGGTTGATTGCGGGGCGGATGGCGGCGCGAACCGATGTGGTAGCCGATGCAACCACAAAACAAGCGGGAGAAGAACTGTTCGTTCATCAGTGGGTGGCGAACGACCCGCGGGCGAATGGAGATGGGCTCGGACCGGTGTTCAACGCGACGTCGTGCGTGGCGTGCCATTTTCAGGGTGGCGTAGGTGGCGGCGGGGGCGTGGCCCAAAATGTCGTGGCGTATGAGGTGCATCCGACGGTTCGCGATAAGAAGCTGCACAAAGGGCTCGTGCATGCCTTCGCGGTGAAGAAGGAGTATGCCGAGAACCACACCGTGTTGTCGAAGTGCTTTCCGATCATTCCCGGTGGCGATCGTGTCGTCGGGGGCTGCACCGTGAAGTTCGAGGATTTTGATCCGGTGAAGATCGAAACGACGAACTCGATCGCGCTATTCGGCGATGGGCTGATCGATCGGCTGTCGGATTCCACAATTCGGCTGAACCATGCCCGCAAAGTGGCGAAGCAGTTGGCCCGCGAGATCGGTGGCGATTTCAAAACGGCCGGGTCGGGGCGGCCGCGCGTCCTGGCGAATGGTCGGATCGGGAAATTTGGTTGGAAGGCGCAGTTTGCCACCGTCGAGGAATTCGTGGCCGCGGCGTGCGCGAATGAGTTGGGCTTGGGCAATCCGCTGATGGAGCAAGCCAAACCACTAGGAAAGGAATATCGCAGCGAGGAAGCCGATTTGTCGCGACAGCAGTTTCGACAACTGGTGGCATTCGTGAATGCGTTGCCGGCACCGGTGGAGGTTGTACCCCCAGAGACTGCTCAACGATCCGTGGTAGAACGCGGCAAGAAACTGTTTGTTTCGGTGGGCTGCGCGGAATGTCATACGCAGAACATTGGCGAGGTCGCCGGTATTTATAGTGACTTGATGTTGCACAGCGTGACGTCGAAGCTCAGCGACGGCTACACGCACGAGATTCTGGTCGAAATTCGGCTGCCAGATTCGCATCCAAAGTCAGACGAATGGCGCACGCCGCCGCTATGGGGCGTGGCCGATTCGGCTCCTTATTTTCACGACGGCTCCGTGGGCACACTGCCGGAGGCGATTTTGCGGCATGAAGGCGAAGCGTTATCGGTAACGAAGGCTTACAAGAGCTTGCCACTGGGCGATCAGCAGGCCGTTGTGGAGTTCTTGAAGACGCTTAAGGCACCGAATGTGCCGCAGGCGGAGAAGGGGATGGTGGCGGTGAAGTGAAGCATTAAGGCTTCAGTGCGTCAGCGATTCGGCTAAAGACGGTGGGCCAGTCGCCGAAGGTGGGTTGGCGGAAGAGACGCATGGAGGGGTAGGCGGGGGTGTCTTCGCGATCGAGCATCCAGCGCCAGTCGGGAACATTGCCGGCAGCGACCCATACGGGCACTCCCAGCGCGCCGGCGACATGAATGATGGCAGTGTCGCAGGCGATGAGCAGATCGAGATTCTTGAGGACGGCGGCGGTTTCGACAAAAGCGCCGGTCCTTTCGTCGAGTTGGCTGCCGAGATCGATAATTTTTAATGGGCCAGCGAGCGGCGCGAGTTCTTCGCTGCCAGGGCCTTTTTGCAGACTGTAGAGTTGAACATTCGGCAGCTTGGCGAGCGATGCGAACTCCGTCAGCGGGATGCTGCGCATCGCGTCAGCCGGCGCGAGCGGGCTGCCGCGCCAGGCAATGCCGATTTTGCGTTGCTTGTAGCCAGCAAGGCGCTCGCGCCAGTGGTCCACTAGCGCTGTGTCGGCCGTGATATAGGGAATGTCGTGCGGAAAATCGAGTGGCGAGTGGCCGAAGACGGCGGGAATGTGCAGGAGCGGGGCGAAGAAATCAGTAACGACGGGCTCCGCTTCCTTGGTGACGATTTGGTCAATGCCGAGGCAGGTGGAGAGGAGTTGGACGAGCGCTTTAGGGCAGCGGAAAACGACGCGGCAGTTGTAGCGCTGTTTTAGGAACGGAGCGTAGCGGATGAATTGAATCGAGTCGCCCAGGCCTTGCTCAGGCGTGAGCAAGATGGATTTGCCGTCGAGCGAGGAACCATCCCACAACGGTTGAGTAAGTTGCGGAAGGGCACCGTCCTTGGTTTGCCAGCGCCATTGATATTCTTGCCAGCCGCGCGCGGTGTCGCCGAGGCGAAGATAGATCATGCCGACGTTCATGTGCGTTTCGACATCGCTGGGGGCAATGGCGAGCGATTGCAAATGGGCGGCAAGGGCGGCGTGGATTTCGCCTTTCCAGTAATGCGCGCGGGCTTTGTTCTTGTGGGCGTTGAGATAATTGGGCGAGAGCTGGATGGCGCGGTCGAAGCAAGCAATGGCATCGTCGAACTGGCGGAGGCGGCCGAGCGACTTGCCCAGGTTCTGATAGGTCTGCGGCATCGCCCTATCGATCGCGATCGATTGCTGAAACGCGGCGACGGCTTCCTCGAAACGCAATTGATCGTGCAGAGCCATGCCCAGATACGTCCAGGCCACGGCATTTTGCGGAAGAGCCGCCACGAGCTGCCGATAGACCTGCTCGGCCTGAGGAACCTGGCCGGCCATGTGAAGCTGCCAGCCGTGGTTCAGGATTTCTTCGGCGGTGGGCATTGCGGACAGGGGTCAGTGGTCAGTAGCCAGTGGGCAAATTCTCAAGACAACTGGCTACTGTCAACTGGCCACTGCCAACTGGCCACTGCCTTAGTCTCGCTTGTAGCCGATCGATTTGACGACGCCGAGCATCTCTTCGTAATTGATGAAGCGGCGGCGGTGGACGAGCTTGTAGGAATCGATGGCTTGGGCCAATTCGCGGGCGTTGGGCGAGAGCTCTTCATAACTATTGGTGAATTGCCGCCGCTCGCGTTGGGGGGCACCAGCCGCCGGGACGCTGGCGCGGCGGTCGATAAACGGTTCAGCAAACGTGGAGGATGTCGGAACCATGCAAACACCTAAAAGCAAGAAAGGCGGGAATCGGAGGGGACGTGATAATCGGAACAAGCGCGGCGGGGCAAGCGTGTAACCAAGGCAAGGCAAGGTTAGGTCGCTGTTTGGTGTCGGTCAAAGCCGCACGGCGGTATTGTTCCGCAGGGCAGGGGAGGGGGCGGCAGAATTGATACGACCGGTAGGGTCGCGCGTTACTGAGAAGCCGCCGAGTCTGTCGCAGGGGCTTTGATGATCTTCGGAGGCTGATAGCCGGCGGGCCAGGCACCGTCGAACTCGACCTGGCCGATGAGGTCGGAGACCCCCATTTCGTAGTCGCGGTTCTTGGCAAGTTTAGCGTCGCGATCGATGTAGATTTTCGCGAGATAGCGGCCGCTGGGAAATTGGCGGCGAGCTTTGACTTCGCTTGCCAGGTCGGGCATGCGCGGCAGCATGGCGAAGACGACGCCTTGGAAAATGTTTTGTTTCGGATTGATGAAGCCATCGAGAGAGGCGATTGCCTGCTCGGACCAGCCGGAATCGGTCCAGC
>JANNTN010000024.1:0-5295 GCA_031394445.1 Anatilimnocola sp. | reverse complement strand
GTGCGGCGTTGATCCCGCGGTTATTCATGACGCGCACATTGTGAACCCCGCCATCGGTCTCGACAAAGTCGTCATTCAACATGTGCAGATCGTTGTTGTAGATATCAATCGACGAAGCCCGCCGGTCGGGATCCTCCGGCGGCGTCCCGTAAGTCGAGATGCCGATTGCGTCGTGGAAATAAGCGATCGCATTGTGGGCAATCACATGCCCCGGCCCGTACACCTTGATCGCGTAATAACTCGTCAGTTGATGCGAGCCATAAGGACCAGCACTGGCCCATAGCGGGCCGGTCCAACCGATCAGCCGGAAGCGATCATCGCGGCCGAGAAACAAATTGTCGCAAATGGTGAAGTCGCTGGATCCGGCATACTCGGTCCAAACGCCGAACCCCACGTTTTCAAACCGACAGTTCTTCACCGTCAGTCCCACCGCGCCGAGCACTTCCTTTTGTCCGGCAAAAATGGCCACATCGGTATTGCAAATCGTCAGTCCATCGAAGATGTGATGTTGCGACGCCATCACATCAAACAATCGGTGATTGCCGGCACCGTCGAAAATCACTTCCCCGTCGCCGGCAGCTTTAATCGTGATCGGTTTTTCCCGAGTTCCCTTCAAGGTCAACGACATCGTGCCGTCGAAAGGCGTCATCTGCGGATCGACGTAGTTCAGCCGGTCGTTCTTGTAGAGTCCGGCATGCAGCAAGATCGTATCCCCCGGCTGTGCGCGCCGTTCCCAAACGACGCTCCAGTCGCCCAAACCGGAGCCATAGTACGCTTGCAAAAGGCTGGTAAAGCTTGGTTCCTGTCGCTCGCCTTGAAAGTCGGGCGGATAGACGTGCAGCGTCCGCCCGTCTTTAGATGGCTGCGGCTCGCTCCGAGTTTTCACGCGCACCGTCTGCTCGGTTTGGCCGGTCGTCCCGTCGGGATCCGTCAGTTGGAATCGGCATTCATATTCGGTCCCCTGTTCCAGATTGAAAATGCTGCCGGCAAAACCATCGGGAACCATGTAATCCAAATTCTCGCGTCGCCGGTACACATTTTCTCCGCCAATCCGAACCAGTGGCAGCGCCGGCCGCCACGTCGCTTCGCCAACCGCGCGAAACTGCACCGCGACCGTCGCATTCCGGTTCGCGTCCCCCCGAATCGCCCACTCAAAGCCGAGGTTCAAGAGCGTCGGGTGCTCGCTGCTGAATTTACCCGCTTGTGTGCTGTTATCCGAATCAGCGCCAGTAGCAGCCAGCACGAAACAGAGAAGACATCGATCCAGCATGGTTTGCGCTCCTGATGTTGTAAATCCATTTTAGATGTCACTCAGCATACACACGCTCCGGTACGAGATGGAGTTTCCTTACGAAATGCCTTTTCGAACCACTGTACGAGAGTCGAAAACTTTTACGGTTGGTGTAACAGGGTGGGCCACCTTGTCCAATCTCGCTATAACCAATCGGCACGCGCTTCGAGTGCTGTGTTGTTGCGAGATTCTCGTGCAGTCAAGGCTATCAGCAAGAGCTATGCAATTCTTCACACGAACTTCAGCGGTCCTGTTCTCGCTGGCGATTGCCGCCTGTCCTGCGATTGCGCTGCGTGCACAGGTGGGCGATCCCACGGTGCGGACCGACCATCCGCAGTACGCCGGGGAAGGAGCCTTTCAGACGGTTGAAGATTGCGTGCGGTTTGCCGCACAAAATGGTGCTTCGCAACAAGATAAAGCGATCGCCCTCTATCAGTGGTTGCTGACGCATCAGTGGCATTTGTCCTCGCCGCAAGAATTCAACGTGCCGGGTGCGAAGCCCGATACGCGGCGGGCCAGCGAGTATGAGCTCATGGTTTATGACGCCAATCGGTCGCGGTTCTCTTATGGCTACGGCTTATGCGGCACCGTGCATGCCTGGAACGAGCCGTATTGGAAGGCGCTGGGCATGAACGCGCGACGGCGAGCCTTTCCTGGGCACACCAACAGCGAGATTGAATACGACGGCACTTGGCATGCCTTCGACACCGACATGGCCGGGTTGCTCTTTCGTCCGGATGGCGTCGTAGCTGGCTATTCCGATCTTGTCAAAGATCCCACGATTGCCACCAGCGCGAAGCCGCCACTCCCGTGCTATCCCTTTGCCTGGCCCAACGACTTTCACGCGATGCGTGACGGCTGGCGCGAGATCGCCAAGGGAGGACAGTGGTATGCCATGTACCATTCGGGCTACGCGGCACATCCTGGCGTCGTTCACTTGCGGGCTGGTGAAGTTTTCACCCGCTACTTCGACCGCGATCACTTCGGTGGACCGACGAAACGGCGATTCTGGCACAATCAGCCCGGCGGACCGTTCCGTGATTGGACGTTCGCCAATCAAGGTCAGCCGCAGCACGATGGCGAAAAAAGCAACAGCCGCGGCAATGCCAGTTACTGCAACGGGGAATTCGTGTACCGGCCGGACCTGGCTCGCCCGGCTTATCGCGACGGAGTCGTCGCGCTATCGGAAAACGTGAGCAACCGCGACGCGAGCCCGCGCCTTTTCTCCCGCGATGAGCAGACAGCATCCGTGACATTCAGTCATTTCTCGCCGTACGTGATCTGCGGCGACCCCGCCGACGATGCAAACCCGATGACCGCTTCGGCCACGGGTGGATTGAAGATCATCGGTCATACGGTCGGACGAATGCAGTTAGCCATCTCCGTAGATCAAGGACAATCGTGGCAAGACACGGGCGAAATAACGGGGCACTTCGAGCGCGATCTAACCGATCTGGTCAAAGGGCGTTATGGTTGGCAGGCGCGGTTTGAATGGAGCGGCCAGGGTGGGCTCGACGACGTGACTTTCACGACGGTCACCCAGGTATCCCAGGCGATCTATCCGCGTCTCAAGAGCAACGGCAGCACCGTCGTTTATCGGGCCGCCTCGCGCGCTGTTGTGCCGGTCTTGCCAAACTTTGGACTGAGTGAAGCCGAGATTGCCCGCTATGAAGTGAAATCGTTGCGATCGACGAACGTAACGTATTCCCCGCGTAGCCAGACTTCTCGATTTGCTTATCGCACGAAGGACAACAAGCCGGGCGTCGTTGTCTTTCGAATTGATTCACCGACCGATCTAACGGAAGTGACGGCTGCCGTTCGCTTTGGCTTGACCGTTCCACAGCCGCGCGGCTGCGACTTTCGGCTCGAAGTCTCGCTTGATGGTGGGAATGTCTGGTCCCCATTAGCCACAGCAGACATTCCAGACGATAACGAATACTCCAGCGGCTGGATGTTCGGCCGCCGTGCGGTCCAAGTTACGGGAGTGAAGTCAGCACTGGTTCGTGCCAACTTTTACAACGGCGGTAACCAAGCCGGCTTGTTTGAAGCGCAACTCTACGGCCTGCGTCGCACGTCCGAGCCCCAAGCAGCGCAGCTCACATTAGGCTGGAAGGAATCGGGCGCGGCACGGGTGTTTGTGGAATCTCTGCCGGCAGGCACTCGTGAACAGACGTTCGTCGTCCCTACCGGCCCCAACATCGTTGACGACTTCGTGCGGCTTACGACCAAGTAAATTCAACCGCTGCCACGCCGCACAAACCGGGTAAGCGTCTCGCCGATCGCATGGCTCGCGGCGCAGCCGAGGGCCCAGGCTGGAGCTTGACTGAGCGTGAGCGGTTATTGCTTAGCCCCCTCGCGGGTGTCCAACCGCAACTCTGCCTCACGATGATTCGCATCCGACCCATGACAGGAATAACACTTGTCCGAATGGATTGGGCGAACATCGCGATTGAAGGAAAGTTGTGGCTCATCGGCGAAAGTGTCGGCCGGTACAATCGCCCATGCACAAATCGTGCAATGAAGCAGTAGTCCGGCGGGAGACTTTTCGTGGCTGCAATCCAACGCTAGCGATAAAGGCAGACTGGTCATGGGTGCAGAGTCTTGACGCCATCCGGCAACGCGAAGAGTCGATCGACTTCGGCGGCGACGAGCGCCCGGTTGAAGAAGGCTAGTTCGTCGAACAGGCCGGTGTAGCTGATTCCAAGCATGGCGATCACTTGGGCGGGCTCCCAGGAGACGGTTTGTTGCCACCCGCTCATGGTGCCCTGCGATTTGCCATCGAGGTAGAGCGTGGCCGACCCGTTTTTTTCGCCGGTATTGAAGCTGGAGAATGTGAACACTACGTGCGTCCACAGATCGCGGGTGAAGGGAGGACGAGTGACGGTCAACACGGGCCGTTCGCTCGCTGGCAGAGCTTCGTAATTGCGCTTGTTCGGATCCCACACCGTGCGATCGGCGAAGACGCCGAGCCGGAAATGTCGCGGGCGCTCGTCCTTGCTGAAATCCACCCAGAACGCGGCGTCGTTCCATTCACGCGACGTGATCTGAAGAGGATCGCAGTAGCCGGGCGCGAGGTCGGAGTCCGGATCGAGCCGCAGCCAGAACGAGACGGTACCGCTCCAGTTTGACCTTTCGTAGGAAAAATTCTTTTCGCCCTGAAAGAACACTAGGTCCGGTGCTTTGCGATGAAACCGCAGCGCGTCGCCGAATCTGCCTTCGCCCCTAGCGATAGAAACTATACCGTTGGTGGGCAAGCCGGGCGTCCCAGTGCGAGGATGTTTCATCGAAGGGGCGCTGTACAGGCGGCGATCGCCTTTTCCAAAATCGGCGTCCTGCCCATGGTCGAACGAAGCGTGAAACGTCAATGCATCCGTAAGGCTGGTGGTGTCCTCGGCGGCATGCGAGTAGTAAGCAAGGACGAGTGAGGACAGCACAGTGAAGGTAATTTTCATGGCACAGGATTCTGAATTCTCATCGGGTTTCAACGGCAGGTTGGTCGTTACGATCAGGCTATAGCGCTCGTAGGCCGTGGCGATCACATCGAACAAGAGTTCCGCCCCGGCCTTGCTGGCCGGAACGTAGCCCAGTTCATCGAGGGCCAACAGGTCCAGCTTGCCAAGTTGCTGGCGCATTCGCAAGAGCTGCCGCTCTTCTTTGGCTTCCAAGAGCAGTGTGACCAACTCGGTGACGCGGAAGAAGCGGACTTTGCGGCCCTGGGCACAGGCGGCCATTCCCAAACTCGTCGCCAGATGCGACTTTCCCGTACCGCTGGGACCTACCAGCAGAATGTTCTCTCGTTTGTCGAGATACTCGCCTTTGACCAACTGCAGGACCAGCGGCTTGTTGACGCTCGGCCGAGCTTGGAAGTCAAACTCATCCAGTAACTTGTGTGCCGGGAAGCGGGCTGTCTTCAATCTCCTTTCGGCTGCCTTACGTTCACGCTCGATCAGCTCCAACTCAACGAGCTGGAGCAGGAAGGTCAGATGGTCGGCGTTATCAGCGGC
>JANNTN010000893.1:0-7316 GCA_031394445.1 Anatilimnocola sp. | reverse complement strand
GTCGCCCCCAGCGTCAGCCCCGGCCTCTCCCCGGCAATCTTCCCCTGCGCAATCCGCTTCAGCTCCTCATACACAATCGGAAACAACTCATCCGTCGCCCGCGCGTCCCCACGGTCAATCGCTTCCAGAAGTTGCGTTACGTGGGACATAAGAAGGGATTTTGGGACGACCGTCTGCCAAACATTCGCGGTTCGCGAAGCCGCTATGACTCGGCTATAATTGACTTACAAAACTCACCTTGAAACTACCCGTGCAATTTCTCAGCGATGCTGGCGTGGTAGCGATGGCGATCCTCGTCCAGATATTTTTTCGTGCGGAGTTCATAGGAGTCAGACAGCATATCGATTCGCGACTGAGGTCGGAGCGGAAGGCAAGTTGGAATTGAAAGTGCCAATTCCCTCCGGCACGTCGGTGGAGGTAGTTGTTTTTTCCCCACAAGACGATGATTGTGACGATTTGCTTAACGCGGTTCATAGCAGTTTGGAATTTTGGAACAATCCTCAGGACGATGCGAACTGGAACGATGCCAAAGCAGTGTGACATCTTTCAGGGCCGGAGGCCCGGCAGGAAATAGCCCCAACCGTAAGGTTGGGGTACGCTAATCCGCGCCCATCGCATTTTGAGGTCCGAAGGACCGGCACCGCTGATTTGGCGAGACAAAACGATGTCCGCCTTTGTCTCCAATCTGGTTCACTTCGTCTGGGCAACTGCTCACGGCTTCTCCGTTACCGGCGTGGCGTCGAAGATTTTCAGCCCTTCGCTCCCTGCACTGACCAGCCGGTGGCCGTCGGGGCTGAACGCTACGCCACCGCTGCCGATTTCCTTGAAGGTGAGAAGTTCCTCGCCGGTCTCGGTATCCCAGACCTTCACTTCATGACCTCGGGGCGGGCCAGGCCCGCCGCCCGTGCTGGAAGCTAGACGTTTACCATCGGAGCTAAAGGCGAGGCTGGTCACCGAGCCGGCGTGTCCTTCCAAGGTAAAGATTTCTTCTCCGGTCTGGGCGTTCCATAGCTTGACTTCACCTGCTTGATGCGGGGTGATGGCATTAGGTGGTTTGTTGCTGCTCGCTAGGCGGTTGCCGACGGGACTGAAGGCCACAGCGCCGTCAGCGAAGACTTCCACCGGCATGCTGAGGAGTTCCTCGCCCGTCTTCGCGTCCCACACCTTCAGGGTTCGGTCACGCGAAACAGTTGCCAGGCGTTTACCGTCCGGGCTAAAGGCTACGTTATGCACGTGGCTCTTGTGCCCTTTGATCTCCAGCAGTTCCTCTCCACGGACAACGTTCCACACCTTGACTTCGCATTGCGTCCCATAGTTTTCTGACTCGATAAGATTACTACCGCAACTTACGAGTTGGCTACTATCCGGGCTAAATGCCAGGTCCACGACCGGCCATTTGTGCCCCATTAGCGTTGCGAGTACCTCGCCGGTCTGCGAATTCCAGATCGTCACCTCGCCCGACAAAAATCGCTGCTTGGTTTCGTCATAGGTCCCAGAGCCAGCGGCCAGCCGTTTGCCGTCCGGGCTGAGCGCGACGATTCGCGCTCTAGCCGGGGGTTTAATCGAGATAAGTTCCTGGCCGGTTTGCGCATCCCAGACCTTCGTTGTCGTTTCCCTTGTCACTGAATCGATCGCAGTGCCCGTCACGCGCTTGCCGTCGGGGCTGAACCCGACGCTTCTCCGTCTGAAGTTGGCTCCGCTGAACTTGTTAGCTTCCTGGCGAGTGGAAACGTCCCAGATCCTGACGGTCCCATCGTTCCCGGCGGAGGCCAGCCTGGTCCCGGCAGGGTCAAATGCCACACCTGAGACCCAGCCGGTGTGCCCCTTGAAGCTAACAATTTCTTCACCACTCTGTGCGTCCCACACCCTCACCGCCTGGTCCAATCCAACACTGGCCACGCGCTTGCCGTCCGGGCTATAGGCCACTCCGTTGAACTGGCCAGTTCGTGCCTTGATCGAGACAAGCTCCTGACCCGTCTGGGCGTCCCAGAGTTTCACTCCCGAACCGCCACCGCTGAACAGGCGCTGGCCGTCCGGGCTGAACGCCACGCTCGCGACATGGTGAGCGTCTGCCTTGATGCTCAAGAGTTCTTCGCCTGTCTGGGCATTCCACACCTGTACCATTTTCTCGTTTGAACCGCTGGCCAGGCGCTGGCCGTCCGGGCTGAACACCACGCAATTGACATAATCAGTGAACCCCTTGATGGTCAGGAGTTCTCGGCCGGTCTGAGCATCCCACACCTTCACCGTTAGGTCCTTCGAAGCGCTGGCCAGTCGTTTGCCATCCGGACTGAAGGCTACGCTCCAGGCAGATTCAGCGTGCCCCTTAAAGGTCAGGAGCTCCTTGCCGGTCTGGGCATCCCACACCTTCACCGTGTTGTCCTTCGATGCGCTGGCCAGGCGTTTGCCATCCGGGCTAAAGGTTACGCTGTCGATTTTTCCTGTGTGGCCCTTGCAGGAGACAAGTTCTTGGCCGGTCTGGGCATCGCACACTCTCACTTCACCTGGGGCGAAACGCTTGTTCTTTTCGTCTTGCGTGCTTTGGGCGTGGGCTATCGCCAGGCGTTTGCCGTCTGGGCTGAAGGCGACGCACGGGTTGGGCGCGCGCAACGTGAGAAGCTCTGGGTGGGTCAAGTGGTAGAGATAATGCCACTCGAAACCGCGTAGGTCGGTTTCGCCTGGCTTGGGACGGTGTTGCTCCAATAGCTCGTTCACCCGTCTGATACCGTCCGCATCCCAGGCGTTCTGGGCCACGTTCATGTGGGCCGCGTAGAGCGTTCGCTGAAGCTGCTGCTCTTTGGCGGCGAGCTTGTCGGCAAGGGCTTTGACTTCGTCCCGTTGTTTTTGCGCTTCGTCGCGCTGAGTGGTGGCCTCTTGGGCTTTCTCTTGGGCCTGGGCGGCATTGACATTCGCTTTTTGCTCGTTCGCGTTGGCCTGAGCCTCCGCTGTCGTGGCTCTCACGGCCTGCCACGCACTGACGGTCGTGCCGAGAATCAGGCATGCGGCGATAGCTGCCGCCGTGGCGAGGGCGGGCTTGTGTTTGCGGGCAAATTTTTGGAAGCGGTACATAATAGTTGGGGGGCAAGCGAGGACAGGTTCATCGGAAAGATAACGCTGGATGTCGGCGGCGAGGGCGGAGGCGGATTCATAGCGGCGCGACCGCTCCTTCTCCAACGACTTCGCGACGATCCAATCCAGCTCAGAGGATTTTAGATTTTGGATTTTAGATTTCACATTGCCTTCGCTCCACACTCGCTGCTCCGCGCTCCCCGCTCCCCGTTCCGCGCTCTTCGTTTTGGCAATCCGCGCGCTCACCGTCTCCGCCTCCTCTTCTCGAATCATCCGCAGCTTCTCGCCAAACGTCGCCGTCCGCAGCCGCTCCCGATCCACCGGCGTGCCGCCCGTCAGCAACTCGTACAGCAACACCCCCAACGAATAAATGTCGCTCCGTGTATCCACGTCGAGCTGATTCAGCTCTGCCTGCTCCGGCGACATATATTCCAGCGTTCCCACGAGCGAACCAAAATTTGTAACCAGCGTCTTCTCCGTGAGCTGGCCGCCCGTCGCCTTCGCCACGCCAAAGTCGATCACCTTCGGCACCGGCTGGCCGTCGTACAGCGCGACCAGCACATTCGACGGCTTCAAATCGCGATGAATGATCCCCTTCTGATGAGCATGCTGCACCGCCAAACAAACCGGCAAAAACAACTCCAACCGCTCCCTTGCCGTCAGCCGTTTTTCCTCACAGTATTCCGTGATCGGAATCCCCTTCACCAACTCCATCACAAAATACGGCCGGCCTTCTGTACCATTCTGCATTCTGCGTTCTGAATTTTGAATTTCCCCCGTAACTCCTGCATCAAAAATCCGCGCAATGTTCGGATGCTCCATCAGCGCCAGCGCCTGCCGCTCCGCCTCAAACCGCGCAATCACCTGCCGGCTATCCATCCCCGGTTTGATAATCTTCAGCGCGACCAGCCGCTTCACCGGCTCGGTTTGCTGGGCCATATAGACGACACCCATCCCCCCTTCGCCCAGTTGCTGAATCAGCTTATACGAGCCAATTCGGTCCCCAGCTTTCTCGAAAACGCTGGACGGAAGCTCGCACGTTGCCGCCGCGACACTCGGCCCCAGGTCGAGCAAGCTGTCGCCCTCCGCATGTGCCGCCAACAGGCGTTCCACCCGCTGCCGCAGTCCGTCATCTCCCACACATGCCCGATCCAAAAACGCCCCCGCCGCCGGCGTACCCAGTTCCATCGCCTCATAAAACAGTGCTTCATCCCGGTTCATAGACGCGTCCCTACCTAAATTGGATTAGCCAGCAAGTATCGCTCCCTTCCTACATGCGTAAACCAACCACTATTTCAATCACTTCTTTGCCAATTTCTTCTCCCCTACTCCCGACTGCCCACCGCCTTCTCCCTTCCCCCCATCCCCTTGTCCCCCTGCCACTACCAACCGAAAATCGACTCTTGTCCAACAAATCCCCACACTACGCCGGAATCCCCGCCCCAAGAAAAACTTCCCAAATTCCGGCCCGCTTTTTCACCCAAATTGCAATGTATCTATACGGGCCACCCCCACACCAACCCGACGCGTCAGCGAGGGACAACTGACCAATGGCAACTGACCACTGACAAATGACAAACCCTAAACTCCACCCCTAACATGACACCCCGACCTATCAACTTCCTTCATCCGCAATTCACTTCCAAAAAACATCAAAACTCTCAGCCGCCAAACAATTTGCATCGAGCGACTCACGACGCCCAGCCCCCTAAACAACCCCCTCATCCTTGATACTTTCCAAAAAAGACGATCCAGCATCGGTGCCCCCTAAACTTGCCCTCAACTCCATGACCTCCGCCGCCACTTGTACCCCTTCCGTCCCCGATGCCGCCGGCCGCTTTGGTGCCTTCGGCGGCCGCTACGTCCCCGAAACGCTCACCCGCGCCCTCGACGAGCTAACGATCGAGTACGACAAGGCTTGCAGCGACAAAGCGTTCCAAGCCGAACTCAACGACCTTCTCGCCAACTTCGTCGGCCGCCCCTCCCCCCTCTATTTCGCTAAACGGCTGACCGCGGCCTGCGGCGGTGCCCAGATTTGGCTGAAGCGAGAGGATCTAAACCACACCGGCGCGCACAAAATCAACAACACGATCGGCCAGGGCCTCCTCACCCTCCGCATGGGCAAGCAGCGGGTCATCGCCGAAACGGGTGCCGGCCAGCACGGCGTCGCCACCGCCACAGCCTGTGCCCATTTCGGCCTCGATTGCGTCATCTACATGGGCGAGGAAGACATTCGCCGCCAGGCACCGAACGTCAACAGCATGAAATTGCTCGGTGCCGAAGTCCGCCCCGTCAGCAGCGGCTCCAAGACGCTCCGCGACGCCGTAAACGAAGCGATGCGCGACTGGATGTCCAGCGTCGAATCGACCCACTACATCATCGGCTCCGTCATCGGCCCCCATCCCTTCCCCCGCATCGTCCGCGATTTTCAATCCGTCATCGGCAGCGAAGCCCGCCAGCAATCGCAAGAGCGAATCGGTCGCCTGCCCGACCTTGTCATCGCCTGCGTCGGCGGTGGCAGCAACGCCGCCGGTATGTTCTATCCCTTCATCGGCGACGCATCCGTGAAGCTCCTCGGCGTCGAAGCCGGCGGCCGCGGCCCGCAGGCGGGAAATCACGCTTCTCCCCTCTCCTACGGCTCCCCCGGCGTCCTCCACGGCAGCTACAGCTACGTCATGCAAGACGACGACGGCCAAACCTGCGACGTCCATTCCATCTCCGCCGGCCTTGACTACCCCGGCGTCGGCCCCGAACACAGTTATTGGAAAGACATCGGCCGCGTCACCTACACCTTCTGCGAAGACCGCGACGCCCTCACCGGCTTCGACGCCCTCGCCAAAAACGAAGGCATCCTCCCCGCCCTCGAAAGCTCCCACGCGGTTTTTCGCGCCATGGAACACGCCCGCCGCATGACCAAAGACCAGCACATCCTCATCTGCCTCTCCGGCCGCGGCGACAAAGACGCCGCCGAAATCGCCCGGCTGAAGGCCTCCTATTAGAAAACAGGCGACTGGCGATCGTCGTCCGGCGAGGCAATTCGGCCCAGTTGCAGACCAGCCCCACTTCGCCCTACTATTAAACGTCTGTTCAGTTTCAGGGCGCGGGGCCGATGTTCAAATTCCTGCATGCCGCCGACCTCCATCTCGACAGTCCGCTGCACGGGCTGGAGCGGTATGAAGGCGCGCCGGTAGATGAGATTCGCGGCGCGACGCGGCGGGCGCTCGATAACTTGGTGCAACTGGCCATCGACGAACAAGTGAAGTTTGTCCTGATCGCCGGCGATCTTTACGACGGCAACTGGCGCGACCACAACACAGGGCTGTACTTTAGTTTCGCGCGTGACCAAGCTGCGAAACGCGGGGATCGCCGTCTATGCCATCAGCGGCAACCACGACGCCACCAGCAAGATGACGCGGTCCCTGCCCTTGCCACAAAATCCCGACGGCACCGCGATTATGCTGTCGGACAAAAAGCCCGAGACCGTCTTGCTAGAGCCGCTGCAGGTGGCAATTCATGGCCATGGCTTCGCGTCGGCCACCGTCGAAAATAACGTAGTGCCGCGGTTTCCGCACCCGCACCCCGGTTTTTTCAATATCGGACTGCTCCCCACCTCGCTCGACCTCGAATCCGGCGGCGAGCACGCCCGCTACGCCCCCCTGCTCCCTCGCCGATTTGGTGGCTCGCGGCTATCAATACTGGGCACTCGGCCATGTGCATCAGCGGGAATTGCGTGGAACCGATCCAGTCGTGGCGTTCTCCGGAAATCTGCAAGGGCGGCGTATTCGGGAAGCCGGCGCGAAAGGCTGCTGGCTGGTAACTGTCGATGATTCGCAGACGGCCAGGGAACAGCCAATGACTATCCCCAAGAGCCTCCAGAACCACATTTATTCCCTCCTTTACAATACTCGAAACAAGAACAAACGCTTCGATAATGGCGCTGGCCATTGGCGCATACTATAGCCTTGGACTCCGCACACCGCGCCCACGCTGGTTGCGGGCGTGCCTCTAGGCCGCCGTGCGACGGCTTCCAATCACGTAGCCAATTAGTCCCGCGCCGGTCAGAAGTGAGGTAGCGCCTGCAAATAAGATGCGCTCGCTCGGCCGGGGTAGCACGGCAATCGCATCTTATTTCTTCGCGAAACTGAGGAGTAGCTGTTCCAAGACATCGGTGGAGAGGCAAGCGCGGTAGCGTTTGCCGCGGATGTTGTCTTTGATGGAAGTGTCCGACGACAAGATGGACACTGCCA
>JANNTN010000381.1:0-7159 GCA_031394445.1 Anatilimnocola sp. | reverse complement strand
GAAATTCGCCGCCCATCCAGGCGATGGAGGTGATGGAGAACACCACTAGCACACTGACCACTGCGAGAATCGCATAGGCGTGCCGCAGCGTGAACCGCAGGACTCGCTCGGTGATCCATTTCAAGCCACGGAGTAGCAATGGATCGCGCTCGTCGTCCAGAAACTTCGCCCCTGGCAACAGGAACGAACCAAGGACGGGCGTGATCGTAAGCGAGACGGCCAACGAAGCCAGGAGCGAAGTGATGTATGCGATGCCCAGCGGTGCAAACATCCGCCCTTCCAGGCCGTCCAGCGCGAAGAGCGGCAGCACAACCAGTGACACGATCAGCGTCGCGTAAACGATCGAGTTCCGCACCTCGCTTGACGCCAGGAAGATGACTTTGAGCGGATTCTGCGGGCGTGCGGCGTGCCGGTTTTCCTTTAGCCGGCGGTAAATGTTTTCGATATCGACGATGGAGTCGTCCACGAGGTCGCCGATCGCCACCGCGATGCCGCCCATCGTCATCGTGTTGATCGAAATACCCAGCAGGCGAAAGATTAGCACGGTGAGGAGGATCGAGATCGGCATTGCGGCGAGGGAGCTGATGCTCACGCGAAAATTCCACATGAAGAGAAACAACACCACGACCACCCACAGGGCACCGTCGCGGACAGCCTCGATGACGTTATCGACCGCCGCTTCAATGAAGTCCGCCTGCTTGAAGATGCGGCGTTCGATTAGCACATCCTTGGGGAGATCACGTTGCAACTCGTCGAGGACAGTTTCCAGTTGACTGTCGAGCTTGAGGGTGTCGGCGTGGGGCTGCTTCTGCACTGCCAGCATGACCGCATCGCCGCCGGCGGGCTTTCCTTCTTCCTTCACCCACACGCTGCCGTCGCCCCTGCGCACTGGCCCGCCCAAGCGGACCTCAGCGACATCCCTGATGAGCACCGGCCGGGGATCGCGCCAGATGACGACCGTGTTTTCAATTTGATCGAGCGCCAGGCTCTGGCCGCTGATGCGAATGAGTGATTCCTTTTCGCCCCGCTCCAGGATGCCCCCTCCAGCGATCACATTCGACTTGGCGGCAGCGTCCGTAAGCTGCTGGAGCGACACATTCTGAGCGGCAAGCCGCTCTGGCGAGGTGATGACCTGATACTGCTTTAGCACCCCTCCCATCACCGTGACTTGCGAAATGCCCTCGACCGCCAGCAGGCGATTGCGGATCGTGAACTCCGCCAGCGTGCGTAGTTCCATCGCCTTAGCGGTATGCTCTTCGGAAGATTCGAGCTGCTCCGTGGATCGGACACCCAGCAGCATGATCTCGCCCATGATCGACGAAATAGGGGCCATTACGGGGTTGGCGTCCTGCGGCAATCGCTCGCGGGCGAGCTGCATTTTCTCCGCGACGATCTGCCGGTCGCGATAGATGTCGGTGCCCCAGTCGAACTCCACCCACCCGATCGACAACCCGATGCCCGAGGCGGAGCGGACTCGCTTTACGCCGGTTGCTCCGTTGAGCAGGTACTCAATGGGGCGAGTGACCAGAACCTCGACTTCTTCAGGAGCTAAGCCGGGCGCTTCGGTCATCACGGTGACCGTGGGCCGGTTGAGGTCCGGGAAAACGTCCACCGGCATCTCGGTAAGCTGGTAGCTGCCGTACAGCATGACCAGCACCGCCAGCGCCATTACGAGCGCTCGGTTTTTGAGTGAGAACGCGATGATTCCATTAAGCATGTTGTTTACCGAACCGACGCATAAGTTGTCTGGAGTTCGGCGATTCCCTGTACAGCGATCTGCTCACCGCTCGTTAGTCCGCTGTGAATCTCAACGAAGCGGTCATCGGACCTCCCCGGATAAATTCCTCGGCGCTCCAGCAGCCCACTTTTCTTCTGCACAAAAACGTATCTGCGTGTCCCTTCCTGGAGAACCGCTGAGCGTGGCACCGCGAGCGTAGCGACCGGCCTGTCGATCGTTGCCGAGATTTGAGCCATCAGATTTCGCAAGAGCGGTTTATTGCCAGGATTGGCAAACTCGATCCAGACAGACAACGCACGATTCTCCGCGCCAACCATGCGTGCCGACTGCACAACTTTCCCCTCTGCAACAAAGCTGCGATCTGACAACAGTCGCACGCGAGCCGGCGTCCCAGGGCGGACCTTCGCCGCTTCACCTTCTGAGAGGAAGCCTTTAGCCCAAGGGTGCGAGAGGTCATGGATTACAAAAAGCGCGTCGTCGGCCGTCACTCCTTCGCCCAACACCTTATCGAATCGAACTACAACTCCGTCGATTGGCGACCGAATTGGCAACGCTGGTTTCGGCTTGCCTGACTTGAGAACCTGGTCCACGTCGCTGTCGGCCATCCCCATCGTGATGAGTGTCTGGCGGCCTGATTCTCGTCGATTGACTGCGGCGGCGTGTGCCGTTTCCGTTTCCCAAATGCGACGCATGGCAACAATCGGTGTCTGCCCGATAGACTTCAACCGCTCAAGCGTCCCAGCGAACAGCTTGGATTCCAAATCCGCCCGCACCATTTCTAGCTGCGTATCCTGGAGAGGCAGTCCTGCCACTTCCGCGATGACCTGACCTGCCGTCACCCGCTCACCCCGATCTACATAGATGTGAGTGAGCGCGCCCGCCAGTTGCGAGGAGACCGTTGCCGTGCGGCCCGGCGGCAAGTCGATCAGTCCGTCCAGCGAGAGCACCTCTTCGACAACATGCCTGGCGACTGGCTCGACCTTCAGCCCCACATTCCGAATCCCCTCCGGGCTGAGGCGGAGCGATCCCAGGATGAAGAACGACGAAAGTACCTGGCCGCCAACGGTTACTACGCGGTCGCCGGGGAACAATGCTCCGGCTTGAAGCTGTGCGAATGATGCACTTTGGGTTGCCACGACGACGTTCTGGCGACGGTACTCGTAACCTTTCGATGTGGCCGCGACCTCGACAAGCACGTACCGTTCCGCGCCACTACCAAGCAGTGCGGAAGCAGGCACCGTCAACAGTTTCTTTGGCTCGGAGGTAATGATCTTGGCCGTACCATACATCCCCGGCAAGTATTTTGGCGATCCTGAACCGTTCTTGATTTCCGCCCATACGGTTGCCAAATGGGACACTGGATCAATGTCCACGGCCGAAACACTTACAAAGGCTTGTACTTGCTGCTTCGGATAAGCGGAGAACTCCAACTCCACTGGCTGGCCAGCTTTGACCTGTGCAACATCCCGTTCCAGCACACCGATCTTCACCCATAGCGCGGAGAGATCGTTGACCTCGAACAAGTGCTCGTTGGCCACAATGACCTTGCCGATCGCCAGGTCAGAGTGACTGACCGTGCCTCCGATGGGGCTGGTCAGCGGCAAAAGCAAGGTCGAGGTTCGGTCAGCTTGCGGTGTGGCCTTGTCGATAACCGCTTCGCTCAGCCCAAGGCTGCGCAGTTTGCTTCGGGCGATTTGCACCGCATTCTTGTTCTGCTCGTGTTTGGTGTTGGCCTCAAGAAAATCCCGGGCGGCAATCGACTGGTCTTGGGCAAGCCCACGCAGCCTCTCGACTTGCCTGGAGGAGAGGTTCAGCTCGTTAGCCGCGTTCCTTAGCTCCAGTTGCAGTGCTTCTAGCTCAGAGCTAGCAATCTCCGCGAGCAACTGGCCGGGCTTGACTGTTTCGCCGGTGACTACGTGCAAGGCTGCGATCCGACCCGCAACCAGCGAGCTGACGAAATACTGCTGCTGCCAAGGAGTGACAAGCGTGGCGTATGCGAGGGCTTTCTCCTCCAGCGCACGCTGCTCAACGGCCGCTGTCCGTAGGCCGAGAGTTCTGTGGGCTTCGGGACTAAGTGTAATTAGGCCCTTTTCGACATCGACTTGGACGCCTTTCGTGGGCAGTGGCGCGTGGCCCTCATGAGCTGTCGCCGTGCCGGTGATCATTGAGGTGATAAGCAACGCCGCCGAACGGATCACGGAACTCGACAAACGATAAAAGGATATTGAAAACATGTGTTGACTGCGGACAACAGGCGTTTAATGCTGATGAGATCCTGATTGAATCTGCATCACAACGGGAATCGTGAAGACCTTGCCGTCTCTCTGGAATTGTCCCCACGCCTTATAAGTGCCAGGGCCTGGAAAATGAACCTGAAAGGCTACCTCGTCGCCTGCGGCGGTCTCAGTGAGAGGATGGGCATGGACGTATTTGCTAGCATCAGCGCTGAGCACGACCAGGTGCCCCATCGCCCCTAGATACGGTTCCAAATTGGTTACTTTCTTCCCGCTAAGATCCTGCACTTTGAACGCGACTACCGTCGCGGCGTTTGACGACCGCATAGAAACTTCCGCCGCCAAACCATCGCCCTGGATCGTGCCAGGCACGTTGGACGTTAGCGGTGGTGCTGTCGGGGCTTGACCTTCGACCACCAGCTTGGCTTGCCCCGTTGCAGGCGGCTTTCCAGCGGGTTTGTGGTCGAGAAAGACGTGGTAAGTGCCGCCAAGTGGAAACGTATGCGTGCCGATGATATTTCCGGCCGCGTCAACCTTGGGATGCAAGTGCGCGAATTCGTCTAGCCCCTCTCGGACAATGATGAGATGGGCTAATTTCTCATGCACCTGTTCAAACTCTGTGAGCATTTGCCCCGACGAATCGTGTAGCATCATCCGCAATTCAACGGGTTCACCGGCACGCGGACGGTCTGGTGTCGTGCTAAGCATCAGAGAGGCTACTCGTCCTGCGCCGTCGCTCGCTTGATGCGAGTGCTCGGAATGGTCCACGGTCGACCTTCCCGGCGGCCTAGATTCGTTGGCGCATCCACCGAGTAGTAAAAATGCTGAACCGTTGGCGACGAGCAACGAGATGAAAACGATACGAGTCACGGAGAGTTCCTTTGTTCAAAATGAGGTCGTTGCAACAATTTCGGCGACAGCATTATTTGGCCTCCGCGACGACCTGGCACTGGATCGAGTAGTTCTTCCCCTCGTGCGCTTCCCAGGCCGCTACGATGGGTCCACGGCCGTGCGGACCCGATGCAATGACGGGATCGTTAGCATGCGCAGCTAACTCGACCGGCGCGCCGCTGTGTGGCACGAGTAGATAGGCGGCTTCGCCGCGTTTCTTGAGCCAAACGACAAAGGGACCGTCGGCTGTTGCAGCGATCCAGGGTTGTTCGCCATCGCCCAATCGACGCTCTTCGGGATCGCCATCGAGCGATAGGAATATAGTTTTTTCACGACGCCAAGCTGTGGCGACCTTGCCTGGATCGGTAACGGCAATAGCTCCACCATCCATCGGACAAGCTTTTAGCGGCCACGATCCGCTGCCCAACTTGGTCGCATTGCTGAAAATCTTACCTCCATCGGATGAAGATGCGACGTACATATCTCGCGCTCCGGCCAACGAATTTCGCCACTGGACGAAGATGCGGCCATTTGGGTCGAAGGCGACGCTGGGGTGACAGCATTCGCACACGCTACCGTCCGGCGACTTGTACACAAGGACGTTCTTGCTCCATGTATTGCCGCCATCTCTTGAGACCGAAGCCATAACCTCCGTCTTCTGATGGCGAAGATCGAGCCACACGCAGCAGAGCGAACCGCCGGGGCCTGCTGCCATTGCATGCAGCCCTTCGCGAGCCGAGTCAGCCAAATCATTGACCTGCGCCGGACCTGACCATGTCTTGCCTCCATCAGCCGATCGCAGTGCCAGTACGTCGCCATCGCGCCCCTTGCCCTGCTTTCCACCAATGGCGGTCACACAGAGCGAAGAGTCCGTAGCCGCAATTCTCGGCCCGCGTCGCATCCCGAGCGACATTTCATGGACAGCGGGTAATTCAACCGGTGCCGAAAATTTCATTCCGCTATCATCCGAGCGGCGATAAAGAATCTTGTCGCCCACACCAAAAACAACATGAATTGCACTTCGGGAGTCCACCACCACTTGAGGCTGCTGTGGATGCCCCGGAGCAGTGCCGCGGGCCAACTCCACGGGCTCTGCCGCCCGAGAAGTCGGAGCAATCGCCAAGCACACCATCACAACGGATGCAACTAAAAAAGTTCGCACACTGATTCTCCACAATGGATAAGAGACTCGCTCATCAAGATTACGATTTCGGTTTCGCTGTAAAAGTGCCAGTTGGGCCAACGAGCTTGATCGGCTTGTAACCGGCCTTCTCAATCGCTTCCCATAAGGCGAGTGGAGAAGGGGCCGCGCTCGACTTGGCTGTCACTACTGCAACGGCCTTTTCCGCATCCACTTGCGCTTTGTGGACTCCGGCAACGGATTGAAGATTGCTCGCAACCTTCGACGCGCAGACCACGCAGTGCATTCCTTCGACGGTAATCGTTGTCGGAGGTGTATCGGCCGCTAGCGCATCGTCCGCCGCGGTGACGAAGACAGCAGACAATGCAAGGACAAGCAGCATGAAACGTCGATTCATCATGGAACTCCTTGAAACTCGAATATTAGGAACCGCTTGAAAATAGACGGCACTGGTGCCGGCTTTCCGCACTTACTTCAATTCGGACTGAGGTGACTTGTCCCGCTTCACATAGTGCGCCGGCTCTTTCACCTCCTCCGGCTTGGACTTCGCGAGCTTGACGAACTCGTCCACGCAGGGCGGACAGCAGAACTCGTAATTTTTTCCGCCAACAATCCAAGCGCACTTGGGGTTGGCTTTAGTCAGCGTCACAGGACAAATCTTGTCGCCGACTTTGGGATTGAGATCGTGGGCTGCCTGAAATGTGGCGAACTTCTGTGAAACCGTCACGTTGCCATTCGCTTCTATGTCGGCCTGCGTGTAGAGACCACCCGGCGTCAGGTAAAGCTGCCGTTCCACCTCGTCCGCGACCTTGGCTGGCATGCCTTCCGAGCCATGCTGGTTCGATTTAGTTGTGAAACCAAGACGGAAGCGTTCACCACCGATGTTGATGTTTGGAACCGTAACGTCAATGCTTTGGCCGACGAGTTCAGGCGAAAGCTGAGCGACAAATAACGACGCCTTCCCCTCGCCATCTCCGGGCTGCGGATGCGGCTTGATCTCGATCGAGGTTGAGTCCAAGCCGCCCGCTGGCTTGACGTAGGCAACCAAGTCTTGGACCGGGACATCAATGACACGCGACTCGTCATTACCAAGAGTGTAGAGTCGTAGTTCTCCACTGCTCGTAACAATCGCCTCAACGTGAAAGCTGTCGCGAC
>JANNTN010000828.1:0-7466 GCA_031394445.1 Anatilimnocola sp. | reverse complement strand
AGTTGATCGAGATCGAGATCGCGATGCAACAAATAAAACGCCCGCTGCAACATCGCCGTGGCCGAACGCACCGCATGATGCCAATAGACTTCACTGAACATCACATACCGCGAAAACACCAGCATCTCCGCCGCCGTCCGCCCCTTGTGGCTGATCGCCAGCCCATCCCCCGCCTCGTTCAGGCACAGCGACCCAATCAGCCGCTGCTGATCGAAGTTGCGGCCGTACGGCACGCCGGCATGCAGGCTATCGCGAATCAAATAATCCATCTTGTCGATATCGATCGGCCCGCTCAGCATGCTTTTGAGAATCCGCTGCCGCGTATCGCGCGGTTTCTCCGAAAGCAGCGCCGTCACATCTCGCGGCTGCACGTTCCAATCATCGCGCAGCGTATCGGCAATCTCTCCCTCCAACAAAAAGCTATTCGCGAACAACTCATGCGTCGGCACACCCGTCAGCGCGATGTCTTCAATCGCGTGGCAGAACGGCCAATGCCCCAGATCGTGCAGCAGCGCGCCCGCGATGAACGTCTCGGCGTCTTCCGGCCGCACGGCAGCGGTGAAGCGGTCGTCCGAAGCCATTTGCTTGAGATACATCAATGCGTTGCGATACACGCCCAGCGAATGCTCCAGGCGCGAATGGCACGCGCCAGGATAAACCAGCCCGCACAGGCCCAATTGACTGATCCGCGACAGCCGCCGCACCTCCGGCGCATCGAGTAATTGCCGGACCCGATCCGTCAGCGGCACATCACACTCGTGCGGAATCCGCACGAGTTGCTTGCGGCTATCGAGCGCACGAAGTTCAGGAAGCTGGGAAATTGCGGACATGAAATTTCAAATTCTGCATTCTGCATTCCGAATTTCCTCAGTGCATCCACTTCGGGTCCATCCCCATAATCAATCGGAGCAGGACGGTGGCAACGAAGTACAGGCCGTAGTGCAGGGCACCTGTGGTTACTTCCAGCTCAAAGCTGGCCTGTGAAGCGAAAGCGCCGGCGGCAATCATGATGGGAACGACCGCAGCCATGATTTGCCAATTCGGCTCAGCGGCAGGAAGCGGCTTCCAGTCGTACCAGTAGGCAAAAATCAGCCAGTACGCACCCCAAATCGCGGCGAAGGCGAGGCCGCAAGCCAGCGAACGCAACAGCACCTCGGTACCGCGATAGGGTTCCAGTTCATCGTCACGCAGGAAGGTGTAAGCCGCGAAGGCCAGCGGCGGCCCGAGCAGTATGGAGCCGAGTATGGTCACAAGCTGCGGAATTTTGCCGCCGGGAAACTGAAAGCGCATGACCAAGGTCGCAATCAACACCACCAGCACCGAACCGACGATGATGGCAATTTGCGGCACGGCCAGCTTCACCTCGGTACGCTTGATCGGCGTGAAGATGGGTTGCCCGGTGGCCGTCTTCGTGCCGCCCACTTCCGGCGCGTGAATGACCACCTGCTCCTTGGCTTCGGGAATTTTGATAATTGCTTTGCATTTGGGACACGGACCCGATTTGCCGGCGAATTTCTCGCTGACTTGAAAGCGGGTGTGGCATTTCACGCAGGTGACGTCGATGGCCATGCGGAGAATTCAGAGGTCGGAGGTCAGAAGCCAGAGACACGAGTAGGACAACAGTTTCGCAGACGGCAATGGGCCGTCAAGGATTGATCCGCCTGGATTGATTGCAGCGGCCCAATGCCCGATTCGAGCATTGCCGGTAAAATTGCCGTATGACCGCTCGCCAAAACTCGCTGTTCGACACGGCTCCCGACGAATGGGAGCTGGACGCGAAGCATGAGCAGTTGGCCGCCAGCGTGGTATTTGCCGAGCCGCCGCATGGACCGTACGACTACGCCGTGCCGCCGGCGCTCGCGGCAAAACTGCGACCCGGCCAGCGGGTGCAGGTGCCGCTGGGCCGCGGAAACCGCCCGATTGTGGGCTATTGCACGAGCGTGAGCAGCAAACCCGTGGGTTCGCGCCCGCTGAAGCCCCTGGCCCGGTTGATCGACGAGCAGCCGTTGCTCTCGCCGGCCATGATCCGCCTGGCGGAGTGGATGGCCGACTACTATCTCTGTTCGCTCGGCCAGGTGCTGCAAGCCATCGTGCCCGCCGGCGTGCGCGGCAAGGCCGGCACGCGAGAAATGACATTCCTGAGCGTGCCACCTGCGGTGAAGGAGCAACTGCAGCGCGGCGAAATCAAGCTGGGACAAAAACAGCTCGATGCACTCAAGGTGTTGGCCGAATCGTCGCGACCGCTGACACCGCCGGAGTTGGCCCTGGCCGCCAAATGCACGTTGGGACCGATTGGCGAACTGCGAAAAAAGAAATTGGTGAAAGCCGAGGTCCGCCGGATTCAACACCTGGAGATGGAAGAGGTCGCAACGCCACGCGAAGAGCATTTGCGACTGAATCCCGATCAGCAAATAGCCCTCGATTGCATTTTGGCGTCCCTCCGCGAGCGGCGGCATGAAACGATCTTGATGCACGGCGTCACCGGCAGCGGCAAGACCGAAGTCTATATCCGAGCGATCGACGAAGTGATCGGCTACGGCCGGCAAGCGATTGTCCTCGTGCCCGAAATCAGCCTGACGCCGCAAACGCGGTCTCGCTTCAAATCGCGATTTAGCAGTGTTGCGGTACTGCATTCGCATCTGTCCGATGCCGAGCGGCACTGGCATTGGCAGCAGATCGCCAAAGGCGAAGTGCAGGTCGTCGTCGGTGCTCGCAGCGCCGTCTTCGCCCCCACGCCCAATCTCGGTTTGATCGTGATCGACGAAGAGCATGACGCATCCTTCAAGCAAGGCGAATCCCCCCGCTATCACGCCCGCGACGTCGCCCTCCAGCGCGCCGCCATGGAAAGCGTTCCATTGGTGCTGGGGAGTGCGACGCCATCGCTCGAGTCGTGGCAGCGAGCAACGGAAAGCGGGGGACAGGGTACAGGGTTTCGATTGATCGATATGCCGCGGCGGGTTGAGGACCGTCCGTTGCCGGCAGTAGCGACGATCGATTTGCGGGTGGAATTTGCCAGTCGGTCGAGCCGCGGCGCGGTCAGCCGCTCGCTGCATCGGGCGATCGACGAGGCGCTCCGCGAGGATGGGCAGGTGATTTTGCTGCTCAATCGCCGCGGCTACAGCACGCACATTCAATGCCCGGCTTGCGGCTATGTCGTCTCGTGCCCGGCGTGCGATATGGCCCTCACCCATCATCGCGAGAATGAACAAGCGATTTGTCACTACTGCGATTTTCAGATGCCGGCTCCGGTCCGCTGCCCGCAATGCACGTTCGACGGCATTCGCTTTCAAGGTTTTGGCACCGAACGGCTGGAGGCGGAAATCAAAGGGCGGTTTCCAAATGTGCCGATCGTGCGAATGGATAGCGACACGATGCAGCGGCCCGGCAGCCACGAGGCGGCGCTCACGCGCTTTCGCTCCGGCGAAGTGAAAATCCTGCTCGGGACGCAGATGATCGCCAAGGGTCTCGATTTTCCCAACGTCACGCTCGTCGGCGTCATCAATGCCGATACGACGCTCCATTTTTGCGATCTACGCGCCGCCGAACGCACGTTCCAACTCGTGACCCAAGTCGCCGGCCGCACCGGCCGCGGCGCGAAAGGGGGCCGCGTGCTCGTGCAAACATTTTCGCCCGATCACTACGCGATTCTCGCCGCCATCCAGCACGACTACGCCCGTTTTGCCGCGGCTGAGCTCCCCAGTCGCGAAGCCCACATGTATCCCCCCTTCGCCTCCCTCGTCCGCATCATCGTGCGCGGCGAAAGCGAAGTCGCCACCGAGGAACTTGCCGAAGCCATCGGCACCAAGCTGCGAACCGCGATCGAAGCCACTCACATCGAGCATCGCCTCCTCGGCCCCGCCCCCTGCCCCATCGCCAAGCTCCGCGGCCTCTTTCGCTACCACATTCTCCTCAGCAGCCCCCACGGCGCAACCCTCCGCACCGCCGTCCGCGGTGTGATGGAAAGCGTCGAACCCGTCGAAGGGCTCCAATGGGTCGTTGATGTCGATCCCGTGGATTTGCTGTAGGGAACATCGCTAACGGCTAACATTTCGGACAAACAATGTTGTTATGGCACGAAGTGGGGCTCGTTGGGGACTTTGCGCGTTTGGATTTAACGCAGAGACGCGGAGGCACAGATTGAATGCGAAGAGTGATACTGCTTTTTTTGTTACTTTTTGACGATGGCGAGGTTGTCCCGATGGATAACTTCTTCGTAGGGGCAGCGGCCGAGGACTTGGGCGATTTTTTCGGACTTGAGGCCTTTGACGCGTTCGACATCGGCGGAGGAGTAGTTGGAAAGGCCGCGGGCGATGACGTGGCCTTCGGCGTCGCAGAGGGCGACGACGTCACCTTTTTGAAATTCGCCTTGAGTGCCGGTGATGCCGGCGGCGAGGAGGCTTTTGCCTTTGTCGAGGATGGCCCCGCGGGCACCGTCGTCGAGCTGGATGCGGCCTTTCACTTGGGCGGAGAAGCCGAGCCAGCGCTTGAAGGGAGTGATGCCTTTGCCTTGGCCGACGAACAGCGTGCCGACCGCTTCGGCGGCCATGATGCGCGTCAGCGCGTCGGGCTTGCGGCCGCTGGCAATGATCATGTTTTCGCCACCGGTGGTGACGATGCGGGCCGCTTCGAGCTTGCTGGCCATGCCCCCTTTGCTCAGGCCCGTTTTGCGGTCGCGCACGAAGCCGAGAATGTGCTCGTCGATGGTTTCGACGGTGGGAACGAGCTTTGATTGGGGCAGAGACGGATCGCCGTCGTACAGGCCGTCGATATCGGAGAGCACAATCAGCAGCGGGGCCCGCAACAGGTTGGTGACCATCGCGGCCAGACGGTCGTTGTCGCCGAAGGTGGTTTTCAGTTCATCGACGCTAACCGTGTCGTTCTCGTTGATGATGGGGACCGCGCCAAAATCGAGCAGCGAGTGGAGCGTGTTGCGGACGTTGAGATAACGAATGCGGTCATCCACGTCTTCGAGCGTGAGCAGCACTTGCGCGGCGCGGCGGCCATGCTTCGCGAAGGTGCGGTCGTAAGTTTGAATCAAATGGGTCTGGCCGACGGCGGCGACGGCTTGCAGCTTGGCCAGGTCGGTCGGGCGCGACTTCAGGCCGAGCAGGCTGATGCCCGCGCCGACCGCGCCGCTGCTGACGAGCACCACGCGCCGGCCAGCGGAGCTGATGGTTTGAATCTCTTCGGCCAGTTGCTCGATGCGCTGATAGTTGAGCGTGCCGTCCTCCTGTGTGAGGACGCGCGTGCCGACCTTGACGATCACGGTGTGGGCGGCCGCGGTGACTTGTTGACGGAGCAAGGGGTTGTTCGACGAATTGCTGGTCGAATTGTTGGGTTGGGCGGACACGGCGGCGAGGGCTCTGGTGTGGCGGCGAGGGGAGGAATAGGCGGCGAGAACGGGGGGGGGCGGCAAAAATGCTGCAAGAGACATCATAACTTCCCAAGAGGGAGGACTGGACCACTGGCGGCGTGTTTGGCCGCTGCCGGCAATTGGCGGGACAGTAGTTCAAATATCGGCAGGAAGGCAACCGGATTATTGCTAGCTCTGAAGAGATTGGGCTCCTCACGCGGAGCGTGAGGGCTGCAAAGAGGGGAAAAATACTGGCACTGCATCTTGATAAGTTGTTCACTCGTGTAATAGAATCCACTATTCAGTCGTTCACATTCCGATATTGTTCCCAAAGGAGCTCCCGCATGTCATCGCTTGTTGATTCACTTACGGACCGGCAAGCCAAAATCTTTGACTTCATTAAGGATAGGGTGGTCGGCCGCGGCTACGGTCCAACAGTCCGGGAAATTGGAGAGCAGTTCAAAATCAGCTCGCCTAATGGCGTAATGTGCCACTTGCGGGCGCTCGAGAAAAAGGGATTGCTGAAACGGGTCCGCAAGCACGATCGAGCTATCGCCCGGGCGATCGAGGTCGCACCGGAAATTTTGGCGGAAGAAAAGGGGATGCCGCTGGCCGGAACCGTGGCCGCGGGGCTCACCAATCTGGCCTTTGAGCAGTCGGAGCGGGTCGATTTTGGGTCGATGTTTACCAAAAAGAGCTACTTTGCCCTCAAGGTGAAGGGGGAATCGATGATCGACGCCCAGATCGCCGACGGAGATTACGTCGTCATTAAGAAGCAGCGGACCGCGCAATCGGGCCAGATGGTGGTGGCGCAAACGCCCGAAGGCGAAGCGACGCTGAAGTATTGGCACCCCGAAGCCCATCGCATTCGGCTGCAGCCGGCGAATTCGTCGATGTCGCCGATTTATGTGAAAGAGGCGAGCGTGCTGGGGGTGGTGGTGGGTGTGGTGCGGAATATGGCTTAGGCAAAAAAGTCACAAACCCGAAGCGTAAGCGAGGCGGCTTTCAGATTGCTTCTCGCTTATGTTTCATGTTGTGTATTCCTCACTTACGTTTCGGGTTAGTGTTATGGCCCATCACGCATCATGGCAGTGCTATGACGACCAAGCTGCTATGACTAGGAAAAGCGCAGTGGTGTTGGTGATCGACCGGCTGGGAGCCGGTTGGTTGGGGCCGTATGGCAATGCGTGGCTGGAAGCGCCGAACTTCAATCGGCTGGCGACGCGGTCGGTGCTGTTTGAGACGGAGATTGCGGCCAGTGCCGATTTGGGTGAAGCGTGTCGTGGGTATTGGACAGGCCGGCATGTTTTGGAGCCAAGCGCTGCTGCCGAACCGGTTTTGCCGGCGCGTTTTGCCGGTAGTGTGCTCTTGAGCGATGACGAGCAGATTACCAGCCACGCGCTAGCCGCCGCTTTTTCGGAGCAGCAATTGTTTCAACAAGCGGCCGCGACGCGGAATGCACACAGCATTGAAGAAACAGGCCTCTTCGGCTTTTTTGAAGCGGCGGCAGAGTTGGTCGGGGCTGCCGATCGGCCCAAACTGATCTGGCTGCATTCACGCGGGATGTCGAGCGCGTGGGATGCACCGCTGGAAATGCGCCAGCAGTTTGCGGACGACGAAGACCCCGAGCCACCGGCGTTTGTGAATCCACCCGAGCGACTGCTTGAGGCAGGTTTCGATCCGGATGAGTTGCTCGGATATGTCCAGGCTTATGCGGGGCAAGTGGCGCTTGTTGATGAGTGCCTGGGGATGCTGCTGGCGGCGCTGGATTCGCATCCGCAGGCCGACGAGACGATGTTCATCGTGACATCACCACGTGGATATCCGCTGGGGGAGCATCAGCGAATCGGGCCGTGTGATCAGGCGCTGTATGGCGAGTTGTTGCATGTGCCGCTGCTCGTTCAACTGCCTGGGCGCGAGCAAGCGCTGACGCGAACGCAGCGGATCGTTCAGCCGCGGCAATTGTTTGAGATGCTTTCGCAAGATCGAACGTCGTTGGCAGAGCAGTTGACTGAGCCGCGAATGCCCTGGGAAGCGGCGTATGCGTTTGGACCTGCCGAGCGAGCGATTCGCACGCCGGCCTGGTTTATGAGGGAGACAAAACAGAACGGCG
>JANNTN010000815.1:0-27141 GCA_031394445.1 Anatilimnocola sp. | reverse complement strand
CCACCTGAGACAACACCTCCAAACGCCTCCGCTCTCGCTTGCTCATCTCTAATGTCTCCATTCTTCGCCCTCCTTTGGAAGGGCAGCATGGGGACATTTCTATCGGTGGCTAAGGGGGACATTTCTAATGGTGGATGACACATTGCCTATCTTCAATCATTCTCGCCACGTCGCCCCGATGCTAATATGATGGCCCTGCCAGAATCCTCTCCGACGCGCATTTGAGGTCGCAATGTCCAAATCCGTGGTAGTTCATCCCCCGCAACCCTGGACCCCTGTGCTGATTTTGATCTGCGGGATCGCGGCGCTTGGATTTGCGTTTGATATCTACGAGTTGCTGATGATGCCGCTCATCGCCAGACCGGCGTTGGCAGAACTACTGAAAGTCGATCCCGCGACGGAATCTGGCTTTCAAGCGATCTTGAATTGGAATGCCTACATCATGTGGGGTAGTGCGCTGTGCGGCGGCACGTTCGGTTTACTTGGCGGTTATTTAACCGATCGATTTGGCCGGCGGCGAATACTGACGTGGAGCATTCTGCTGTATGCGTTTTCCGCGCTCGCGGCGGGCTTCAGCACCAGTCCACAAATGCTGTTAGTACTTCGATGCACAACTTTTATCGGTGTGTGCGTTGAATTTGTGGCGGCCGTCGCATGGTTAGCAGAATTGTTTCCCAATCCACGCCAGCGGGAAGCGGTATTGGGATTTACGCAAGCATTTTCTTCTGCCGGCGGTCTGCTGGTTACCCTAGCCTATGGGCTTTTGAATCACTACAGCGCTTACTTGCCAGCCATTCACGGAGTTGACGAGCCAGCGCGATTAATCTGGCGCTATACTTTGATATCCGGTGTTATTCCGGCGCTTCCACTCATCTTGATTCGTCCCTTTCTGCCAGAATCGCCAATTTGGTTACAAAAGGCCGCCCAGGGCACGCTGAAACGGCCTAGCGTGGGGCAACTTTTCCAGCCGGCTCTGGCCCAAACAACGATCGTCACTGCATTGCTATTTGCTTGCAGTTACGGCGTCGCGTTCGGGGCGATCCAGTTCACGCCCCAAATCGTGCCCGGACTGCTTCCGGAGGTTCGCGAATTGCCGAAGCTACGAAAGGAAATCGAAAAGGTTGAGGCGACATCGCCTGAAGCTGCTGAGATGCGCAAGAAAATGGTTGCCATGGGAAAGAAGCAAGAATCCGTCGTTAAAGACGTTCAACTCTGGCAGGAATTTGGTGGGCTAATAGGTCGTTTTGCGTTGGCTTTTTTAGCGATCTATGTCGCGAGTCGTCGAACGCTTTTACGGATTTTTCAGCTTCCAGCATTGCTCGTTGTACCCCTCGTTTTCCTATTTCCTGCTTCAGGCAAAACTCCCCAAGGTATTTTGGAAGCTCTGCACACCGATAATCTGATGCTTCTAAAAATTGGCATATTTGCCGCCGGGTTTCTGATCGTCGCGCAATTCAGCTTCTGGGGTAACTACTTGCCCTTGGTTTATCCGGTGCATTTGCGCGGTACGGGTGAGGGCTTTGCCGC
This sequence comes from Anatilimnocola sp., assembly GCA_031394445.1. Classification (GTDB taxonomy): domain Bacteria; phylum Planctomycetota; class Planctomycetia; order Pirellulales; family Pirellulaceae; genus CAYLLN01. Next base: position 25,614 of record JANNTN010000815.1, on the reverse strand, counting down.
CAATGTTGGTGGTCGGATGGTTGGTACGTCGGCCAATGCGTTGACGGGACTTTTGTTCGCCCCTATGTTTCGCAATGCCACACATGGACTGTCGCTCCCTGGCAGTCTCGCCTACGCATCAGGTGTAACTGCTGGAATCATTATTTTGATCGCAGTAGTCACAACTTTCTGGCTGCCCGAGCCCGACCTGAACGCAATGGATGAATAGACGCTAGCACGCAACTCGCTAGCACCTTCTAGCCTCTAGCAGACGCGCCGCTAGCACAAACTCGACTTTGCTCGGCAGGGGTGCCGGGATAGATTGGTTGCGACAAGGAAGTTACGGCAGGTACGACGCCTGCCACCCAGGGGAGCATTACATGCCCGCGGAACGGACTCCGCATTCCGACGACTCGCTGCTCGCAGCGCCGCTACTGGCGCTCACCGAGTGGGCGCTGCAGGCCCCGGCCACGGTGCTTGTCGGAGCGTGCGCCCTCGCGCTCCTCTCGGTTGCCATCACGGTCAACGGACTGTCGTTCAAGGCCAGCCGCCTCGACCTGCTCAACCCACGCAGCGAATACAACCAGCGCTGGCTGGCATACCTGGCCGAGTTTGGCAATCGCGACGACGCCTGCATTGTCGTCCGTACGGAGCGAAAGGCCGACCTCACCGCCGCTATCGACGACCTGGCCCAGAAGCTCAAGCAGGAAAACAACTTCTTCAACTCCGTGTTTTACCGCCGCGACCTATCGCGACTAAAACAAAAAGCGCTGCACTACCTGCCCCCCGCCCAGCTTCAGCAAATCGAACAGCAGCTCACCGCCGCAACTGCCATGTTGCCTACTGCCGGCGAATCGGCCGATCCCGTGCAGCAACTGGCCGGACTAAACGATCAGCTCGCCCACGTGGGCCTCGCCACGCGCGACCAGCGTGTACGCATCGAAACTCAGTATGCCCAAGCCGCGGGCATGTTGCTCGCTGGCCTCAGCGGAACTGGCATTCCCGAAAATCAGTTGTCCCAGCCGCCCTCGGCTGATCTGACGGCCCTACAACAATTCGATCCGCAGTACCTTCTGGCCGATGGCGGCAAGCTCGGCTTCGTACTAGCCAAGCTCACTGCTGATCCCGTCGATTCGGCCGCCTGTGCCGCGGCCATCAGTCGCCTGCGTGCGATCATCAAGCAAACGCAACAAAAGCACCCGCACGCTTGGATCGGCCTGACCGGCATGCCCGTGATCGAGCACGACGAAATGGCCGCCAGCCAATTCGACATGCTCTGGACCAGCATCGCCAGCATGATTCTCGTGCTGCTGCTGTACCTGGCCGCGTATGGCGGCCTCCGGCATGCCATGCTGGTCAACGGACTCCTGCTCCTCGCCACCGCTTATTCCTTCGGCTTCGTGACGCTCGCGGTTGGTCATTTGAATATCCTCAGCGCCGCCTTCAGCGCCGTCTTGATCGGCCTCGGCATCGACTTCGCCATCCACTACGTCGCCACCTATCTCAACCTCCGCCGGCAAGGCTGCGACGAAGAAACGGCACTGCTCCGCATGGTGGCGGAAGTCGGCCCCGGCATGGTCACCGGCGGCGTCACGACCGCAGCCGCGTTTTTCATGGCCGCAATGACCGATTTCATCGGCATCCGCGAACTCGGTCTCGTCGCCGGCGGCGGAATTCTCCTCTGCGTACTCTCCACCGTGATCGTTTTGCCACCGCTCATTCTTCTGGTCGATCGCCGCTGGCCGCTCGTCCGCCTGCCGGTCATTTTGCCCGCCGGCCGCTGGTTCAAGTGGCCGCTGAGCAATCCCCGGCTGACGATGGCTGTGACGCTGCTGGATGCCGCCGCAATCGCGACAGGCAGCTCAAAACTTCGTTACGACCACAATCTGCTCAACCTCCAACCGCGACATCTGGAAAGCGCCGATATTGAGCGGCAACTCTTCACTCGCCTGGACGACAGTGTCTGGTTCGCCGTCAGTCTTTGCTCGTCGCGCGAAGAGCTGCGAGCGCGCAAGCTCGCCTTTGAATCGCTGCCAAACATCGCCAAGACCGAAGAGATCGCCTCGCTGTTGCCCGACCATCTGCCGCAACACGCCGCCCGCATCGAACATCTCTGCCGCCATATCGCCGCCATTCCGCAGCGGCCAGCCCAATTGCCGAAAGTCGATATCGAGCGTCTCAAGCAAGAACTAACACGCGCGGCCAGCTTGCTATCTCGCGAACTGCCGCACGAAACACCCGCGACCGGCCTCTTGGCCCAGCTCCGCACAGTCATTTCTTCTTTGCCGCCCGATCTTGCCGAGTCTCGCCTGGCTGCAAGCCAACGGCAAATCGCCCAACTGACCAGCGCCTTCACGCCGCTGCGTTCCATCGCCGATCCGCAGCAACCGCGCGTGGACGACTTGCCGAAAGAGCTGACCGATCGCTTCATTGGCAAAAACCGCACGTACCTGCTCAAGGTTTATGCTCGCGGCAACATTTGGAACATGGAGCAGCTCCAAACATTCGTCCGCGCCGTCGAAACCGTCGATGCCCGCGTGACCGGACATCCAGTGCAAACGTACTACGCCTCCCGCCACATGGAGCAGAGCTACCTCTGGGCCGGCCTCTACGCCCTCGGGGCCGTGGTCGTGCTGCTCTGGATCGATTTCCGCAGCCTGTCTCACTCGCTGCTCGCGATGGTTCCGCTCGTCATTGGCTTTTCCATGATGACGGGCTGCCTCGGCTGGCTCGATATTCCGTTCAACCCGGCCAACATGATCGTCCTGCCGCTGATTCTCGGCATCGGCGTCGATCACGGTGTGCATCTGGTGCATCTCTGGCGGCAACAACGCGGGCGATTCAAACTCGACGACGCCACAACGGTCGCGGTGCTACTCACCGCCAATACCACCACCGCCAGCTTCGGCGCGCTCATCCTCGCCCGGCATCAAGGGCTGCAAAGCCTTGGCCAGGCACTGACTCTCGGTGTCACGACCTGCCTCGCCGCGTCGATCGTCTTCTTTCCCGCGCTGCTCGCCTGGCTCACGCGAAATCGACCTGAGGAATCTGCCCTTCCCGCCATCGAGCACAAGAAACAAACACTCCCGGCTGAGCCGCTGCCAATACCGACGCCGACAACTGCACCAAAGATTCCAGCCATCACGGTTCCGCCGGTTGTCCCCGCACCTGTTGCGATCGAACCAGTTGCTACGCCACAAATCGAGGTGCTGATAGCTCCCATTCCCGTCGAAGCCCCCGCGGCTTCGCTGCCCATTGAGCCAGCAGCCGTCACCGAAGAAGAAATCGCCGCCCTGCTCGAATCGGCATTGTTTCCCCGCTTAGAAGCCGGCCCCACGAGCGAAGTGAGTCTATCCAACGAAACCGACGCCGCTCCAACCACAATCGTGCGTCGTCGTGACCTGCCTCGCCGCAGCGACGCGGCATAACTTCGCTCTTTATCGAGCGGGCCCAATCCTACGAGATCATCTGCTCGCTCTCGTCGGCCGCATGCACGGTGATTTCCCCGGCTTCTTCCAACCGGCGGACAACATCGACGATCTGCTGCTGCACCTGCTCGACTTCGGAAAGCTTCACGCTCCCCTTCATCTCCATTTCCTCGACCAGCAGCCCCGCGGCCCGCTGGGACATATTGCCTGTAATCTTCTGCTTGAGCTCGGAGCTGGCTCCTTTCAGCGCCATGGCCCACTGCGATGTCTCGACGTTCTTCAGCACGTTTTGAATATCGCGATCGCTGAGCTTCGCCAGGTCGTCGAACACAAACATCAACCGGCGAATCTCCTCCACCAAATCAGGATCATCCTGCGACAGCGATTCCAGCAAGGCCCGCTCCGTCGCCCGATCCGACACATTGAGGATCTCCGCGACGCTATCGATACCGCCGGCGTTCTCGAACGATTGTTGCATCAAGCTGGCCATGCGGCTTTCCAGCCCGCGTTCCACCTCTTGAATCACCTCGGGATTTGTCTGCCCCATGTGGGCAATTCGCCGGATCACGGCCAATTGCCGCTCCGCCGGCAAACCCTTGACGATTTCCGCCCCATAGCCGGGAGGCAAATGCGATAGCACCAGAGCAATGGTTTGCGGATGCTCGTCAATGATAAACGTCAGCAGGTTCTGCGGATCGACCTTTTTCAAAAACCCGAAAGGGAGGGCTTCGATCGACTGCCGCACCACGTCGAGCGTGGGCGAGGCCTTGCTGCCCAGCGCCTTTTCAACAAGCGATCTGGCGGCATCCAAGCCGCCCCCCATCATGCCCATCGAATTCGGGTTGGCTTCCGCGAATTCGTGGATCGTCGCTTCCTGCTCTTCGTTCGTCAGGCGGCCGAGCTTCGCGATTTCAATCGATACTTGCTCGACCTGTTTCGGCGCGAGCTTCGACATCAAGTTTGCCGCTTGATCCTCCGGCAAGCTCATCAACAGAATCGCGGCTTTGCGAAGGTCAGACATTCCGTGTCCAAAAACTAATGACTAATGACCAATGTTGTGCTCAGTTCCACTCGCTCGGCTGCACAGCCTCTGGTTGTTCGGCGGTCGCGACACCCGTGACCTGCTCCATCAACCAATGATCCAAATCGTGCAACATCTGCGTCGTCAGTTCGTCGCCACAAGGATACTGACGCAGCGTTACCGACATGCCAGCGGCGTGAAACAACGCCAACTCGTCGCACACCTTATCGACCGAATACGTTACCGAATCGCGGCAATGCATGACGAGCAGCCGCGAACGGCGAATTTGCGATAGCCGGGCCAGCGGCGAATTTCCCGCGGGAAAACAACCGCCAATGGATACCCCGCCCGCATAGCGATCGGGCCGCCGCAGCGCCAGCCTTAGCGCCATCGTGCCCCCTTCGCCCGCGCCCGCGATGAAAATCCGCTGCCGATGAATGTTGAACCGTTGCCGGGCCTGTGCGACGGCTTCGTCCACGCGGGCCTCGGCCGACAAAATCGCGTCGGCCGTCTCGGGCCACTCAAACCCGTGTTGCCACGGACTGGGACCGCGCACCGCCAGCGAAACATAATTGCGCAAGCTCACCAGCGGCATGATCTTCTTGAGTTCCCGCTCATCTCCGCCCGCATCGTGCAGCCACACGAGCAACGGATACTCATAATTCCGCTCGTAGTGCTGCGGCGACATCACACATTGGGGCAGGTCGCGCTGTGGCTTCATCCGCCCAATCGCCCGGGCCGGCCGAGAAGCAGCGGCGACCGTGTGATTTGCCGAGACTAGGGAATTTAGTCGGTTCATAGAGGCTGGGTCAAAACGAGGAACGAGGGCGTTTGGCTCGTTGCGGGTGAGCCGGAGGGATGTATGTCATGCGCTGGCCACTCATAGGTGGCTGGCACATTGCAAGCGATGCACGAAACACCAGCGGAGCAAGCCGCCGGTGGCGCGAGGACCGCGACGATGAATCGCAAGCGGCCAAGGATCCAGATCCGATGAGGAGTGAAAAAGGAATGCTTCGCGAGTACCGGCTGACTGCAGATGCAATCAGTGGCTGCGAAACCCGGATCGTGTCGCCCAATCAGTGCTCTGCGCAATGATCGCCCATGCGCTGCCGACCGTGATAAAGGCGAGCGAGTTTTTTATAGGAGCGAATGCCCTCTGTCAACCGCAATGACCGTATTTCACCGCACCGATGCTAGCGGAGCGGCTAGTGGCGCGACTAGCCTTTCGCGACTAACTCGCCCATCGTTTTCACGAGCGATTTAACGGCGGTCACGCTGTTGTCGAACGCGGCTTGCTCTTGCGCGTCGAGCTTCAGTTCGATGATCTTTTCAACCCCGCCAGCGCCCAAAATGACCGGTACGCCCACGTAATATCCGCCGACGCCGTATTCCTTGTCGCAATACGCGGCACATGGGATCAAGCGTTTCTTATCCCGGACAATCGCCTCGACCATTTGAGCTGTCGCCGCGGCGGGTGCGTAGTAAGCGCTGCCAGTCTTTAAGAGCGACACGATCTCCGCGCCGCCGTTGCGAGCCCGATCGACGATTGAGTTCAATTTTTCTTCGCTCATCAAGCGCCGGATGGGAATGCCCCCCACGCTCGTGCAGCTTGGCATCGGCACCATCGTGTCGCCGTGGCCGCCCATGAGTAGAGCCGAAACATCCTCAACGCTCACGCCCAATTCCATCGCCAAAAACGTGCGATAGCGAGCCGTATCGAGCACGCCTGCCTGTCCCACCACGCGATTGGACGGAAAGCCCGTCACTTGCAGCGCCCGCTGCACCATCGCGTCCAGCGGATTGCTGACAACAATCACCACCGCGCTGGGACTGGTCGCTTTCACGTTCTCTGCAACCGAGCCGACGATCTTCGCATTTGTGCTCAGAAGATCATCGCGGCTCATCCCCGGCTTCCGCGCGATGCCCGCCGTGATCACCACCACGTCGCTATTCGCCGTCGGGCCATAATCGGTGCAACCAACAATGTTCGAATCAAAACCCATGATCGGCCCGGCCTGCATCAGGTCGAGCCCCTTCCCCTTCGGCATGCTTTCCGTCTGCGGCACATCGAGCAGCACGATGTCCCCCAACTCCGCCGCCGCACACCAGTGCGCGCACGTCGCGCCCACATTTCCCGCGCCCACAATCGTAATTTTCGCCCGACCCATAGAGTTCTCCTTGGTTGATCGAATCGAATATGAGCTTCTCCAGCGGGGCGTCAAGTGGGCAGCACCCCTAGCAGGTCCCGCCTGCCGGGCGGGATCTTGTTTTACCAAGCGAGGCCAGCTTCTAGCGGCCTGCCTCAACCAGAATAAATTTCCCCCGCCCTTTCGTCGTCAGGCGAATTTGCTCGCCTGTTCGCGCCTTCCTCAGCACAAAGCTCGCAGCCAATCCTTTCTTCTCCGCCAGTGCCAATCCTTCCACCGGACCGAGCGCCAACAGCGCCGTCCCCCAACCATCGGCCGTCAGCGCGTCATCAGCCATCACTGACACGGCCATCAAGTTATGTTGCACCGGCTCGCCCGTACGCGCATCGAGAATATGACCATAACGGCGACCATTGAATTCGATAGCCTGGCGATAATCGCCCGAAGTGGAGACCGCCGCGTTTTCAATCGCAATCTTGGCATAACAAGCACTCGCTTCTTGCGGATTTTCAATTCCAATCCGCCACGGCTGACCATCCGCCTTATGGCCCATTCCACGAAACTCTCCGCCCAACTCGATCAGCGCGTTTTGTATCCGCTTCTGAGCCAACATCTGGCTCACGCGATCAATCGCCCAACCTTCCACTAGCGCGTTTAGGTCTAACTCAACTCCAGCAGCCAGCTTGCGAATGCTGCGCGGCTCTTCGCGGATTTCAATCAGCTGCCAGCACACGCGCCTCCTTGTCTCCGTAATTTCTTCACGCGTCGGCGGCGACCAATCGCTCTTCACCTGCCGCAGTCGCCACAACTTCACCAGCGGCCCCACCGTCGGATCAAAAGCCCCGCCCGTCTCTTCCGCAAGCTCCAGCGCCCGCTTCGTAACCGCCAGTAAATCACTCGACACCCCAATCCATTTCCCGCTCGCCGTTCCATTTAGATGACTCAACTCCGAACTCGGCCGATAGAGCGAAAAAACCTGCTCGACCCGCTCCAGCTCATCACCAATTTCCGTTGCGAGTGCCGCCAGCGATAACTCCGCCGGCCGATCTACCACCGTCACCGCATACTTCGTCCCCATGCACGTGCCGCGAATCGTCTCTTGCCTCTCCGCGGCCAGGGCAACAATCGGCGCGAGCGATAAAGCAGCGCCGACAATCAATAGCAACCGCTTCATGGCGTCGCTCCCCCGCCCACAGGCAAAAGCAGCATCAAAATCGCCGCCATCAAACAACCCATCGCAAACCAATCCGCGCGCGTCAGCCGATCGCTGCGACCATGCCGCCGCAAATAATCCAGCACTGCGCCCGTCGGGCAGCCGATGCGGCAGTAGCCCATCGGCACGAATAACGACGCCACCAAGCCCACAATCGCCACCGCCGTCGTCGGCCACGCCGCCGCTCGCCACGAATACGCATCGAACGGCTCAATGTTGACCAGGCTGAACGGCCAGTTCCCCACCGCGACCAGCACCACCCACGCCAGCAAAACCGGCCGAATCAGCCGCAACATTTGAACCAGCCAACTCGGCAACCGGCGCACCTTCCAGCGCCGTGGCAAAAGCTGCTGCGCCGCCCCATGCGGACACAAATGGGAGCAATAAACATTTCTCCCCGTCGCGATGGGCAGCGCAATGGCCGCCGCCGCGAGCGCCACCAGTCCCACCGCGTTCTGCCACGGCACTCCGCTTTGCCCCCAACCGACAAACATCGCCAGCGACAGCAGTTCCCCGCTCGTCAGCCCCAAATATCCAATCAGCAGCACCTGAAAACCAATCCGCAGCCACGCAATCCCGCGCAATCTCGTCAGTCCCATGACCACGCCGAAAATAATAATCCCCAGCGTCCCCCCCGTTCGCCAGCGCCGCTGCCGAACAGTAGCCAATTCCGTTTTCGCTCGCTGCTGTGCCGCTTCATGCTCCGCCACCGCCTTCACAATGCCCCGCGCCACCGCCATGCTCGTCATCGTCGCGCCCGTAACCCCCTCCACTCCCGCCTTCTTCAAATCGAGCTCTGCTAACTGCGGCAAGCTGTGACGCCGGAACACCGCCAAATAATATCCATCCTCGCGGACATAAGTCACGTACGGCTGATTATCAAAACTCGGCCCAACCACCACCCCCACAATCTCACCACCAGCCCGAATGCCGATCCGCGTCTCCGTCGGCCCCTGATAACCAATCACCTCGTCCGCCGCCGGCGTCGTTCGCAAAATCAAGCCCAATTCCCGCCCGCGCTCATCATTCACATGCCACAAACTGGCCAATTCCGCATCCATCTGCACCGCGGCTGCCGCGCGAAACAATTGCTTCGCGTCCGCTACCGTTAGCTCCCGTGGAAATTTAGACGCCTGCGGTGTCGCCCCCAATCGCCGCTGCAAACCCTGCGCAATCGCCAGGCTCGTCAACGTCGCCCCCGCCACGCCGTCCACGTCCGTTCGCTTCGCCGCCTGCTCCCACGTCAGCCCCTGCCACGACTTCAGAAACTTCTCTTTGCGCACAATCAGCTCGACATGTTCGCGCGTATCGCGACTACTTACAATCGCCACCCCCGCGATCCGCCCCGCTGGATCGAAGCCAATCAAACAATTCGTCGGACCAGAAAACCCAAGATACCGGTCGCTCTCCGGCGCGGTTTGAATCACATAGCCCAGCGACTGGCCGCTCTCATCCAGCACCGTCAGCCCGCCGTGCGACTCCGCTTCTCCCAATTCCCGTGCTTCGGGAAAAACCGCCTGCACGCGCGCCAGCGGCACATCGGCCAACCCCCGCGCCTGGCTGCGTGCCACCGTGCGGACAGATTGCCAGTGAATCACCCCCAAAATCGCGGCGAGCAATCCCACGCGAACCAATTGCACGCCCCAAGCAGTCAACCACCGCCTCACGGCTTCGCCTTTGCGGGCACAATCTGCACCGCGTCCGCATGCACGTGCCCTCCCGCGCTCTCCGTTCGCAGCTCGACGGAAACTTTGTCCCCTTTGCCGGCCGCGAACTGCCCTAGCGAAATAAACCCGTCCTTCAGCGGCGGCGGTTGCCGCATATCGATCTGTAGCGTCTTCGTCTCGCCACCCACCGTCACTACCACCGGCACCTTCGACCCGCGATTCTCGTGCGGCTGATACGCTAACCGAACCTCAATCGGCGTCGTCTCCCCCGATTGCCATTCAAACTTGATGGACGCCTTCGTGTTCGGGCTGGCGTACAGATACTCGTAGCCGACGTAACCTTTCAGCCCGGTCCCCGCCGTCCAACTCCCCTCGCGCTTCGCGTCGCGATTGTCAATCACCACACCTTCCATTGCACTCGGATCGAGCCCCGTAGCCGGCCCCTCGCCGCTCGCCAGCGGCAACGCATCCGGCGGAATAATCGCTTCCCCATCGATCGACGTGCGATACGCCTTTCCCGGCAGCTTGAGCAGCGTATCCATCTCCGGCCAATAGTGATCGGCCACATCCCGCGGCTTGCAATTCCGCAGCACGCACACATACGCCGCCTTCCCCACCACTTCCCCCATCATGCCGCACGTCTTCATCACCCGCGTCGTCCCCAGCGCCTCGTGCGTCACGCTGATGCACCGTCCGGCCATGAACAGGTTTTCAATGTTCCGCGAATAAAAACAGCGATACGGCACCGGATAGCCAAAGCTCCGGTCGATCCGCTGATCGTGCTCCGCGATCGAAATGAACGGGTTGTCGGGAAATTTTTCCGCGAACTGCTGCTTGGGATAGTGCAGATCGATGCTCCACGTGCTCGGTACGCAGCCATCGGGATAATTCTTCTTATTCACGATGTCGTCCTGCGTGAGGATCACATCGCCGAGCAGTCGCCGCGACTCTCGCGGCCCGCCAATGAACGCCACCCACGTCAAAAACGCCGTCAGGTGCTTGTCCGCCCCGTCGCCATTCTTCATCGCGTTGAACGCCCCATACACGGCCCGCAAATTCCAATCGCGAATTCCCTCGGCATCTCCCAGCGCGTCCTTATCGAAGCCGCTCTCCCAAAACCACTGCCCGTGATGCTCGCGCGGGTACGGAAAATCCTTCATCGCCAGTTCGAGCGCCCACGGTGTCTTTGGATAGCTCGCCGGCTGCATCCCTTCGTCCCAGGTCCACATGTTGCTCATTCCCATGCGCCCTTTTTCCGTCTGATCCCAGTCCGCATTGGCCAGCGCCCCAATCGTGCCGTGCCCCGTGCAATCGACATACAGCCGACCGGAAAACTTCGTGTGCTCGCTCGTTCGCGTATCGAACGCATACACGGCCGCGATCTTCTTGTCCGCCATATCCACCTGATACGCGTGATGATTCAAAAACAGGTCGATGTTCTTCTCGGCCCGAACAATCCGCTCCTTCTTTTCGTCTTCAAATTCCTCATAAGTGCCCGGCGACTTCTTCGCGTGATCGCAAAACTCCTCCACCATCTCGCCGATTCGCGGAAAAATGCCGCGGCGGATCAAACCCATCGACCACACCCGCACTTCGCTCGAGCCATTGCCCCCCAGCACCGGCCGATCCTGAATCAGCGCCACCTTGCAGCCCATCCGCGCCGCCGACAGTGCCGACCCAATCCCCGCATAGCCGCCACCCACCACTACCAGGTCATAGTCCTCCTTCACCGTCGGCTCTTCCGCCAGATTCAACAGCTTCCGCCGCCAACTCGCCAGCACTTTGCTTTCGTTCGGCGGCGGCGTCCCCTCTTTGCTGAAATAAATCGCGTCGCAGCGGCCATCGAACCCGGTTAAATCATGCAGCGCGAGCGTCACCCGCTTATCGGCAATCTCTACCGTGCCGCCACGCTGCCACGCCCACTCGGCCCCCGTCGTGCCCAACGTCTCGGCCAGCGGCTTGCCATTCACCACCACCTGAAACCGTCCCGGCTGTCCCGCCGCCTTCCACCGAGCCACCCAATCCTTCGTCCGCACAAAAACGTGATACGTCCCTGTCTCGTGCAACGTCACGCTCGTCGTCGCATCTCCCACCGGCTTTCCCAAGCCGTGCGCCAGCAAATAGGGCGACCCCATGTTCTGAATAAACTGCGTATCGAGCGACCACCCTCCATGCTTCTCAAAGCTCTCCGACTCCACCAGCAACTCAGCCGGAGCCCCCCAGCCCGTCGTGGCCGCCGCCAACAAACCGCTCATCACTGCCGAATAAATCTTCCCGCGCATCGTTGTCATTCCCTAAAAGTGCATTGGAACACTAATCAACACCGATCACCTCTCATTAGCGAGGATCAGCGCAGATCAGTGTTCCCAATTCTGGTTTGGAGAGCACCAGTGATCTGACGTAAATTCTCACACCCGCTTCCGCGAATGAATCTGCTTGATGACCATATTGTTGGCCTGCATGAAATTCTTCAGCTCCTCGCGCGAGACGCCGGGCAGGTTCGCGAGAATCTGGTCTTCGTTCTTCCCCTGATCGCACCACATCATGATGTCGGTGCGCTTCGACCGCAGCGTGGGAGAAAACGCGCTCTTCCCCGTCTGCTGCTCAAACGACTTGCTCTTATCCGCTTGCTTCTGTTCGCGTGGCGTAACCTTGGCCATGGTTCTGTTCCTTGACGATCAAAAAGACGAGACGACCAAAAAGGCGAGCGGGAGGCGTCAGCCTCCCGGTAAGCTAACCAAACCATGAGCCTATCAAATTGGCGCGCGGGAAACATTAGCCTGCCGAAAAGCACAAGCCGCAGTAGGTTATGCTTCAGCATAACGGTCTGTCGGGCCACAAGTAGAGTTATGCGAAAGCCTAATCGACGGGACTAACCCAACTCCGTCACCGGCTGCATCTCCACCAAAAACTGCGGCCGCCCCGCCGGGTCGGTCAGCCGGGCACGGGAAACATCGATCCCCAAGTTCTTATACAGTGTGGCAAAAATCTCTTGAAAATGCACCGGCCGCTCGGTCGCTTCTTCACCCAAACGGTTCGTCGCCCCAATCACCTGCCCCACCTTCATGCCGCCGCCGGCCAGCAGCGCACAGCTCACACCCGGCCAATGGTCGCGGCCCGCATTCTTATTGATTCGCGGCGTGCGGCCAAACTCTCCCCACACAATCACGGTCACATCGTCCAGCATTCCCCGCTCCCCCAAATCTTCAATCAGCGCACTCAAGCACTGATCCAGCTTGCCGCCGTGGTCGCGCACCAAATCAAAATTCTGCGAGTGGCTGTCCCACCGGCCATACGACAGCGTCACCACCCGAACCCCAGCCTCCACCAGCCGCCGCGCGAGCAGCAAATGCTCGTTCACCGTCGGCGCACCGTCATATTGATACTTGTACGGCTGACCGTTCCCATACCGCGCCCGCACCTTCGGGTCTTCTTTCGACAAATCCAACGCATCGGCCATCCGGCTGCTCGTCAGCACATCGAACGCACCAGCCGTGAACCGATCTTGCGCGTGCATCTGCCCCGCATTCACTTCGTGCTTCAGCCGATCGACGCTCGACAACAGCTTCCGACGATCTTGAAGCTGCTCAAGCGACATCCCGCTCAGCACCATGTTCTTGCGCCCTTCGCCATCCGGCTTAAACGGCGAGAACGATGGCCCCAAAAATCCTGGCTTACCCGCATCCGACCAGCGAATCTCTTTCGTCGGCTCAGCCAGCCCGACAAACGGCGGCACCGAAATCTCCACCGGTCCCTGCAGCTTGGCCACCACCGAACCCAAACTCGGCCGCCCACCTAGCGACGCCAAATCCGGCACCTTCCAACCCGTCATGCACTGAAACGCATCGTGCCGATCCGTCGCCCCCACCACCGAGCGAATCACCGCGCACTGGTCCATGATTCCGGCCAGCTTCGTAAACACTTCGCAAATCTGAAAGCCCGGAACCTTCGTCGAGATCGGCGAGAACTCACCCCGAATCTCATCCGGCGCGTCCATCTTCAAGTCGAACATATCCTGATGCGGCGGCCCGCCCCCCAGGAAGATGTTGATCACCGATTTCTGCCGCGACGATTTTCCTTGCGCCGCTTCCAACCGACCCAGATCAGCCAGCGACAACGCCCCCGCTCCCACCCCCAGCCCGCCAATCCGCAAAAACCCTCGCCGCGAAACACCGTCGCAATACCGGGCACTCTTTCCATAAATCGTGAGCATGGGCAGACTTCCTCCGCTACTTAATTCAGGCGGGCAGCAAACAGGTGGGGCAGGCAAACAATCCAGGCGGGGCAGACTAAATAGTATCGTCAATCTATTCCCACCCATGCCAGCCCGTCAAGAAAAGCCCAATCTGTAGTGCCGACCGCCGGGCGGCTCCTGAAACAGCCGAATCGCAACCCACTTCCCGCCGTTTGCACCCCGAACCTCCCTCCTTCCTCGCCGCAACTCACGTTCCCACAGCCATTTCCGGTCTTTTCCCGTCCGTAGCCCGTTTTCACCGCTATTGCAAGAAAAGGCTCCCAAGGGAGAATTACTCTTTATCTCTGGCATTTCGCCGGCTCGGCATCGCGCGCCGGCTGTGCAGTTGTCCCGCGCGCCAGTCGCCCTGAGCGACCCAAGGTCCAGCCAATCGTGGAACGTCGTAACGTCACGCTGTTTATCGCCCTCGCGCTCGTGTGGTTGAGCTGGATTGGGCTGCAACTCTATTTTGCCGACAAGAAGCCGCCCCAAGCCGAAAAACCGGACGACGGCGCTGTCGCCCAAGCTGACGAAAAGGCCGGCGACAAGGAAAAAGCAGCCAAAAAAGACGAACGGCTCGAAAAAGACGCCCGCATCGCCGACCCCGCAGCCAAAGACCAACCCGCCGTCTTGGCCGCGCGGGAAGCCAGCGAGCGAGAAGCCGCCGAACGCGAAGCCAAAGAATCCGGCGTTCCTCGTCAGTGGCTCACGGTGGGTTCCGCCGATCCCGCCAGCGGCTTCGCGGCCCTCTTCTACTTCGATAATCGCGGCGCGGCGGTCGAATGCGTCGAACTCAACGGCCAAGCCTACCGCTCGGTCGAAGACAACAGCGGCTACCTCGGCCGGCTGAACCTCATCACTCCCCCCGCCGGCGGTGCCAAAATCCGCGTCCTCGGTGCCGGCACTCCCGCCGCCTTGGCCAAAAGCTCCGCCGCCGCCAGCCCCGGTCTGGCAGTTGATGACATCATCCAATCCATTGACGAACAGCCCATTCAAGACGCGATCGCCGTCACCGAATATCTCCGCGATAAGACGCGGCCCGGGCAGACCATCACGATCGGCGTCACCCGCGCCGGCGCTCCCCTCCAATTCACCGCCACGCTCATCCGCCCGCCGCTCGCCGTTGTCCAACCCGAATCGCATGCCTACAAATTGCCCAAAGGCGGTATGCAAATTCTGCCCGAAGATCCGCTCTCCCTTCGCCTCACGCTCGACACCGTCGGCCCGCGCGCCCTCAAAGCCGATCAAGACGAACTCGCCGGCCTCCCCTCACTCTACAACGACACTTGGAACCTCGAAGCCCAAGGGCCTGACTTCATTGAGTTCAGCTATCCGCTCGACGCCGCCGCCCTCGCCGCCGCAAAAATAGAAAAAGCCGGCCCGCTCAAGGTCATCAAGCGCTACACGATCGCCAAAAGCACCGAGCCCGGCCAAGCCGCCTTTCATCTCAACCTGCAAGTCCGCATTCAAAACCTCGGCGAGCAAGCCGCGGCGCTCGCTTATCGTCTGAATGGCCCCACCGGCCTGCCCCTCGAAGGCTGGTGGTATTCCACAAAGCTCAGCCCCAAAATGTGGGCCGCTGCCGGCGCTCGCGACGTCGTCTGGAACCAACCCGGCCAAGGCCACCAACTTCTCGGCTGCCCGCAAATCGTCAGCGACACGCGCAAAGCTATCGATAGCAATAAATCGCCGCTCATCCAACTGATCGTGGGCGATCGGGCCTCGCCGCTGGAATACGCCGGCGTCGATACGCAGTTTTTTGCCAGCGCGGTACAGCCGCAAGCACTGCCCGACGGCCAAAAAATCCTGTTCCGCTCCGCGTTTGCCAAAGCCGTGCAAGATGTCACCTGGATTCCCAAAACGCGCCTCCGCACGGCCAATGTTTCCTTTCTGTTGACGACCACGCCAACCTCGATCGAGCCCGGCGGCGAAATCAGCCACGACTATCGCGTCTTCTTCGGCCCCAAAGACCCCCGTGTTCTCGCGCAATACCGCCTCGACGCGTTCATCGAATACGGCTGGTCCATTTTTGCGTACCCCGCCAAGATCCTCCGCTCGGTCCTCACCGGCCTCTACGGCCTCACCTGGGTAGTCGGCCTTGCCAATTACGGCATCGCGATCATCCTGCTCACCGTGATCGTGCGAACCTGCATGATCCCCATCTCGCTCAAGCAGGCCCGTTCCGCCGCCAAGATGCAGGAGCTCGCTCCGGAAATTCAGAAGATCAAAGATAAATTTCCCGACGATCCGATGAAGCAGCACACCGCCGTGCAGGAGCTGTATAAAAAACACGACTTCAACATGTTCGCCGGCTGCTTGCCCGTCTTCATTCAGTTGCCTATCTTCATCGGCCTCTATCGCTGCCTTAGCGTCGATATCGACCTCCGCGATGCGGCCCTCTTCCCCGGCCTCGACTGGGCCTCGAATCTCGCCGGTCCCGACAAGCTCTTCCGTTGGGACACCTGGATGCCCGCCTTCTTTTCCGATGAGGCCGACGGTTGGCTCGGCCCCTTCTTCAACGTCTTCCCGCTCATCACCGTCGCGCTCTTCCTGGTCCAGCAAAAAATGCTCACACCGCCGGCCACCGATGAGCAAACCAAAATGCAGCAGCAGATGATGACCTACATGACCGTCTTCATGGGTGTCATGTTCTACAAAGTCCCCGCCGGCCTCTGCATCTACTTCATCACCTCCAGCCTCTGGGGCATTGCCGAGCGCAAGCTCCTGCCAAAATCTCAGCCCAAGAAAACCGACAGCGGCCCCGATAGCGGCGGCGGTTCCGGCGGCCTCTTCGCCCGCCTCACCAACAAACCCACCAGCCCCAACGGCTCCTCCAAGCCCCCCACCAAACGCCCCAAACAACGGCGGTAAAATGTAGGGTGCATGAGCGTCACCCGTAGGGTGCATAATCGCAGCGAAATGCGCCATCCAAAACCACGCTGCGCTGCATGACCCTCGACCTCGACGACACCATCACCGCCATCGCCTCCGCTCTCGGCGGCACCCTCCGCGGCATCCTCCGCATCAGCGGCCCATCTGCCGTTGACATCATTCGGCAATCCTTCTCGCCCAACAGCGACGACAGCCTCGCCCTCCTCAAACGGCCCACCTGCCAGCGAGGAACCTTCCAGCTACCCCGCGACCTCGGCCCCATTCCCGCCACGCTCTACCTCTGGCCCACCACCAGCAGCTACACCCGCCAACCCAGCGCCGAACTCCACCTCCCCGGTTCACCGCCCCTCTTGGAAGCCGCGCTCGAAACCGTTTGCCAGGCCGGCGCTCGCCTCGCACGCCCCGGCGAGTTCACGCTCCGCGCCTTCCTCGCCGGCCGCCTCGATCTGACCCAGGCCGAGGCCGTCCTCGGCGTCATCGACGCCGGCACGCGTCAAGAATTGGACGCTGCCCTGTCGCAGCTCTCCGGCGGTCTCGCCAAACCACTCGCCGCCCTTCGCGGCCAACTTCTCGACTTGCTCGCCGAGCTCGAAGCCGGTCTCGACTTCGTCGATGAAGATATCGAGTTCATCGCTCGCGACGAGCTCAATCGGCAACTCGCTTCCGCCTCCGCCGCCATCCAAATACTCGCCGACCAACTGCACAGCCGCGGCGAAGCGGGCGTTCTCCCGCGCGTCGTCCTCGCGGGCCTTCCCAACGCCGGCAAAAGCAGCCTGCTCAACGCCCTCGCCGGAGAAAACGCCGCCCTCGTCTCCGAAATCGCCGGCACCACTCGCGACTTCGTCACTCGTCGCGCCAAATTCGGCAGCTTTGAATGCCTGCTATCCGACACCGCTGGCCTCGCGCCTGATCGCCAACAGCAAGGTGCCGATACCGCCGCGCAAACCGCCGCCCACAACCAAATTCACCAAGCCGATCTGCTACTACTCTGTCTCGACGCCTCTCTACCGCTCGCAGAGCATCAACGACCAGACCTCGAAAGCCTGCCAGCCGCTCAACGATTAATCGTCTGGACAAAATCCGACCTACCCCGACTCACCCCGCCGACAGACGACACAATTTCAATCAACACCAGCAGCCGCACCGGCGCGGGCCTCGCCGACTTAAAAACTCGCATCGCCACCCTCTTCGCCGATCGCCCCACCGACGCCCACGCCGTCATCGGCACCGCCGAGCGCTGCCGCGACAGCCTCCGCCGCGCCGCCGAATCTCTCGATCGAGCCCGCGCCGTCCTCGTCGAAAAACTCCACGCCGAAGAACTCGTCGCCTCCGAGCTTCGTCTCGCCCTCGACGAACTCGGCCTCGTCGCCGGCGTCACCTACACCGACGACATCCTCGACCGCATCTTCACCCGCTTCTGCATCGGCAAATAACCGCGATATTGCTGTTAAAAGACCTTCTAGCAGCAGTTTCGAGTATTTCGAGTGTTTCGCCTATTTCGACTGTGTGCTATAATGGGTTAATGGCCTGACAGAAGGAGGGTCGAACGATGTCCACGCTTATTCCAGAGAATTTTGAATCTGTTGCCCCCAGCGAGGCTGATGCGCAACTGGCCCGGGAGTCGAGCCGTCTCTTGTCCACACGCAAACTCGGCAAGCGTGCCAGCATCCGGCTGCGACTGGAGGATGGAGACGAGGGCGAAGCGGTTGTCGTGCCGACATCTGCCGTGCGGCTGTTCCTGCGCCTTCTCACGGAAATGTCCCAAGGCAATTCCGTCTGCCTGATACCAACCCACGCGGAACTCACCACCCAACAGGCGGCCGACCTGCTCAACGTATCCCGGCCCTACATTGTCAAGCTGCTCGACGAAGGCAAAATTCCTTCCCGCTCAGTCGGCAAGTACCGCCGTGTCCGGTTCGACGATTTGATGGCCTACAAGCGGAAGGACGAAGCGGCCCGGCTGAAAACTCTCGAAGAATTATCGGCTCTCGATCAGCAACTCGGACTCGGGTACTGAGCGTGTTTCCGTTCACAGTCGTTTACGATGCCTGCGTGCTCTATCCAGCACCCTTACGAAGTCTGCTGATGTATCTGGCACTCACTGGCCTGTCTCGGGCGCGGTGGACAGCAGATATCCACGAGGAGTGGATGCGAAGCGTGGTCCGAGATTATCCGAATATCACGCGCGAGAATGTCGAGCGGGTGCGCGACCTCATGGACGCACATGTCCGCGATTGCTTGGTGACGGGCTACGAAGATTTGATCGAATCCTTATCTTTGATCGAATCCTTATCGTTGCCCGACCCCGACGACCGCCATGTCCTCGCGGCGGCTATCCGAGCGGACGCCGAAGTCATCGTCACCTTCAACCTGAAGGACTTCCCGGCCTCGGCGCTGGGCAGCTACAACATCGAAGCGCAGCACCCTGACGATTTCCTCGTGTCGCTGCTCGACGTCGCTCCTGGTCCAGTCTGTGGCGCGGTCAAGCGGCAACGGGAAGGACTGCGAAACCCGCCGAAGTCCGCCGAGGAACTGCTCGCCACTCTTGAGAGCCAAGGATTGGTGCAGTCGGTCGCCCGTCTCCGGCAATTCACCGATCTATTGTGATCTTTCCACTACTCCCTATTCGCTACTCCCGACTCCCTCGCCTCCCTGATTAAACGCCTTCAGCAACTTCTTCCCTTTATAAATCGCATACGCCTCATCCACTCCCACCGGCCGCCGGCTGCTCCGCTGTGGAAAAAAATACGTCTCCTGAAAATCGGCCACCGCCACTCCCGCCACGCCTTGCCGCTCGGCCGTCGCTGTCAGTGCCTTCTCGCCAAAAAAATAACCCATCCGCTGCGGCTCAATCGCCGCATAGCCCGCGTCGTGAATCCGCCGCTTCAGCCGCTCAACTTCCAGTTGCTCGCTCTTGCTGAGGCGGGTCACGTCGAATTCCTTAATATCTTCGTGCTGCGCATGCCAGCCGGCAAACGCCGCATAAATATCCTCCGCCGGCAGATCGGCCAGGTCCGCCACAAACGCATGCACCAGCGGCCCCGCCATCCCAATATTGCTGAACGACTTCTCACCCTCTTCCGTCGTCACCACATATTGAAACTGAAACAAAAAACAATCGACCGGCTCATCAAACCCCGGCCAATGCTGCTTTCGCTGCTCGAACAACTCGCACGTCGTCGGCGGCAGGCCATAATGCGTCGGCTCCGCCAGCCACACACACAGCTCCGCCTGCGCCCGTGCCTCCTTCGTCGCAAACTGCGGCTCAATCTGGTCGCTGATCCCCAACTCCTCCGCATACGCCAGCACCCGCAGCCGCGCAATCGGCTCCGCGGCTAGCTTCACCAACTCCGTCTTTCCCTCGGCCTCCCCCAGGCGGGCCAGCGCCGCCGTTGCTTCCGTTCGCAAACGCCGATGACCAACTTGCAACGCCTGATACAGCTTCGGAACCGCCGACTCATCGCCAATCAGCGCCAGCGCATCGCACAGCGACACCGCCAGCGCCACCCCACGGGCTACCCGCCGGCTCAACTCTAGCGGCGTGTCGCCAAATTCATCCGGCCGCTCCTCCAAAACGAGCAGCGTCTGCACCAGCTCACCCAGCAAGCTCGTTAGCTCCTGCGACACTTCCGCCGCAGGATGCCGCGCCACAATCTTTTGCCGCGTGAGAAAATTAGCCAGGTCCAAAATCGGCGCGGCCAGCGCCTGCGATGTCATCGCCCGCAGCAATCGCGGAAAGAGCGCCGCTGCCTGCACTCGCTGCCGTTGAAACAGCGGCGCGAAGGCCTGCACCACGTCCTGATCATCCTCCGGCGGCTCCTCCAGAACCAACTCGCCAAATAGCGCCAACTCCTCCTTGCCTCCGCCACTCGACAGCCACGCCAGCAGTTGTGCCCGCGCCCGCGACTCGCTATTTAGTCCGCCATACAATCCCTCCAGCGCTTCGCGCAGCGCCGCCGCTTCTTCCGGCGCGATCGGTTTGCCTTCCTCCGCTGCCTTCCGCCGCACCAGCACTGCCGCCACCAGCCAGCTTGCTAACAGCCGGTCCGCCGCTTCCGTCAGCGGCACCGCCGACTCCGTCGCCGCGCTAAAAAACTCCTCCAACTGGCCCGGCGTAAATTCCGCCACCCAATTCGCCCGCCGCGCCGCGCGATTCAGCTCCACCGCCGAATACGAATCGGCACTCTCTAAATCGGCAACCAATGTCGCAATCCGTTCGTCCATACCACCCTTATCCATATCACCACGACCCACAAAAAAATGTGCCTATTTAACCGAATGGAGAGAAATCAGGAAAAACCGCTGACTTCGCGGATGGGCGCGGATGGAACGAACAGTTCGCATGGCATTGTCTGCCTGCATTTCATCCGCGAAATTCCGCGTCATCCGCGGTTCCTAATTCTTTTGCTACTTCATTAGGGTAAACAACAGTTACAAAAAAAGAAAACCGCGCCGCCGCCGTAAACTGGCGGCCGCGCGGTGGAGAGGTTGACTGCTTCGTAGTGGCAAGCTGCCAGCTTGCCCACCAACTTACCCTTCCAGCTTATACCCGTTGTGGAACTCTGGCTTCACAATGTGTGCGACTTCCGGGGCATTCTTAGCCACCAGATTCACCGCGTCCCACTCGATCTTTTTGCCTTGCACGCCCTTCACCTTTTGCTCGTCGCCGCTCTTGCCGTCACCAGCCGCGGCCCACACCGCCAGGTTGCCCAGCAGCACCGTTTCGGCCAACGGACCGGCATAGCTCGGGAAGTTCGACATCGATTGCCCCTCACCCTTGATCGCATTGACCCATTCGGTGAAATGGCCGGGCGATTCCTGAAATTCCACCTTCGGCAATTCCGGCTCGGGCATATAGATGCCGCTGCCAGCATAGTCACCCGGTGCGAGCAACCAGCCCTTGTCCCCCAGCACAAAGCAGCCGCTCTTCAGCGTGCCCCGCAGCGCCTTCGCCTTCTTCTCATCACTATTACGGCTGAGGGCAACTTCCTCCGCCTTCTGAAATTCCGCCGTCTCCGGCCGCTTGCCGCCGTCATACCACATGAACTTCACCGGCCCTCGGCCGTTTCGCTCGCCAAACTGGCAATTGATGACCGACCACGCCGGATAAGTTTCCTTGTTGTGGCCCGAAGTCGTCGCTTGCACGCTAATCGGATCGCGCAGATCGAGCGCGTGATACGGCATGTTCAGCGTATGGCAAGCCATATCGCCGAGCGCACCGGTGCCAAACGCCCACCACCCGCGCCACTTGAACGGATGATACGCCGGGTGATACGCCCGCGTTTCCGCCGGCCCAATCCACTCGGCCCAATGCACGTTCGCCGGCACTTCCGGAGTATCGGTCGGCTTATCGATCCCTTGATCCCAAATCGGCCGGTTCGTCCACACGTGAACTTCCTTCACCTTGCCGACGTGGCCGGTCTTGATGATCTCCGCCGCCCGCCGCAAGTTCGAATCGGCCGTGTATTGATTTCCCATCTGCGTCTTCACACCCTTCTCGGCGGCCAACTTGCCGAGATAGCGGGCCTCGAAGATCGAATGCGTCAACGGCTTCTGCACGAACGCATGCTTCCCCATCTTCATGCCCATCGCCGCCACCACCGCATGGCAATGGTCCGGCGTGCTCACGGTGAAAGCGTCGATCGTCTTCCCCACTTCATCGAACATTTTGCGGAAGTCGTGATACTTCTTCGCGTCCGGCCAGCGGGCCGTGGCAAAATTCAAATTCTTGTCGTCGATATCGCAAACCGCCACTACATCGCCGTGCCGGCCCGCATCTTGCGAATCGCTGCTCCCTTTGCCACCCACGCCCACGCAGGCGAACTGAACTTTTTCATTCGCCGACAAGCTCACCTTCGGCGCGACGCCACCCAGCGCCCAATATCCCGACCCAATCACCGCCGACGTCTTCAAAAACTTTCGGCGACTTGCATTACGTGCCATACCATAACTCCTTGAATACTGCTGCAAATAGTTCGTGATGCTGAAAAATGTTCGAAAAAGTGATCCTGAAAATGTTCGGAAAAGTAGGATAGGCGTCTCGCCTGTCTTTCTTGCGAAATCGCTCCGCCACAATCCGCCTCCCGCCTACCGTAATTCTGCGAATTAGCCTATCTCACCCATCCACCCTTTGCAATCAACACACCGCGAAATGATGACATGCCACTTTCGCTGCTTAATGCACAACCTTGTGCCAATCCAGCGACTCAACAACTACCGCATTCTCCTTCGCGGCCTGTGCTCCCCTTTGCGTCCTTTGCGTTAAATTCGGTGACCGGTGGCCCACCGGACAATTCACGCGTCAGATGACCGGCCTACCCGCCAGACAGGTAACCCTACGCCTCATACCGCATCAAAATCTCATCCGCGCTCACCCCCGCGATCGACGCAAACTTCCCTTCGGCAATCGCACTACCCAGCGTCGTAATCGCCCGAAAATACCGATCGCTCGGCTGCTTCCCCGTCAGCTCCCGCGTTAAATCTTGGCAAATAATATCAGCCGCCGACCTCACGACCTCATCGTTCTGCTTGGCGGCGTACAAACTCGTGGCCAACATCACCACCAGCTTTTGCACCTTCGACGAAAGCATGCTCATCCGGCACTGCCGGTCCGCCAGCTTGAGCTGATGCTTCCGCAACATCCCACTGATCTCCAGCGGCATCCCTTGCAACCCGCGAATCGCAAAGACAGCATGCTCGCGCAGCGTTTCGGGCATTGGCCCCAGCTCCGTCCGCCCCTTGCGAGCCAGTGATTCGCTCATCCACCAGCCGCCATACGGCACCAGCGCCTTCCGCAGCTTCCACACATGCAGCGGATTCGCTGGACTAAATGTCTTCATCTTCGCCGCCGCCAGCGCCTTCCCCACCGGCTCGAAATACTGCGAGCCGTGCTGCTTCACCAGCGACTTGAAAAGCGCCATCCCCAGCATCTCCCCTTCCCCTTCATAAATACACGGCGCGAGATACTCATGGACGTTATCGCCAAACAGATGCCCGTGCAAAAACGACCGCCCGCCGTGCGTCTTCATGAACAGCTCAATCGCCGCTTCCTTCAGCATCTCGCTCCCAAAAATCTTCGCGATCACGCATTCCATCTCGCCGCGATAACCCTGATCGAGCAGCGTCGAGCACCACGCCACCAGCGCATCGCACGCCACAATCATTCCGGCCAGCCGCCCCAACCTCCGCCGCACCAGCTCCCGCTTCGCAATCGCCTCACCATACGTGGTGCGAAAATTGGCCCACGGAATCATGCTAGCCATCATCACCCGCATGTTCCCCGCCGCGCTGGCACACAGCGCCACGCGGCCCAGGTTCAGCCCGTGATACGCAATCGTCAGGCCGTTTCCTTGCTGCACGCGCAGCAGATTCTCCGCCGGCACCGCAAAATCCTTAAAAATCATCCCCCGGTTGTACGTGTGCTTCAGCGCGTACAGACCGTACTTCACGATCTTGAACTGCTCGCTTTCCTCCGCCGGCAAATCGGCAATCAGCACCGCCGGCTTATCGTCGATGAGGCAAACCAGCCCAATCGTCCGCCCCGGCACGATGTTCGTAATGAACAGCTTCTCCCCCGTCACCAAATACTGATCGCCCACCAGCCGCGCCCGCGTCTTAAGTGCCGTCAAATCCGATCCCGCCCCCGGCTCAGTGAGCGCAAACGCACTTAGCCGCTCGCCGCTCGCCAATTTCGGCAACATCCGCTGCTTCTGTTCGTCATTGCCAAATGTCCGCACCGGATCGACCGCCCCGATGCACCCATGCACCGACGCCATCCCCGCCACCGTCGCATCGATGAGCGACATCTGCGTCAGAAACGGCATGAAGCTCCGCAGCGGCGTCCCATACCCGCCATATTGCCGATCGACCAGCAATCCCCAATACCCGGCTGTCGCCAAATCAACCAGCACCGCTTCCGCCACTTTGCCGTCAGCGTTCAGCAACGTCCTCGAGTCCCGATGCCGCCGCACCACGTCCAGCGACTGGCTCATCACCTGCTGCACATCGCTCGGCGTGCTTTCATGAGATGCCTCGAACAGCTCCACCGGCAGCGTCCGCTCCCACACCGCCCGGTGAATCGGGCTATTCACCGTCTGATACTGGGCCTTAAAAAGCTGCTCAACTTGATCATCCGCCCGATCGATTGCCCCCGTCCGCCTTGCCTCCTCCTCACTCTTCCCCCCCAGCATGAGCGCCGTCTCCGCAAACGAAGTTTCCGTGGCTGACGAATCCGGTGATTTCTCGGTAAGCGACATAAGTCGGTTGTAACGTCAATGAGGTGCTGTGCGTGATCAAATCACTACTCAATCATATCCCGATAACGATTCATCGTGCCGCGCCGTGATTCATTCAATAGCCACAAAAAACACAAAAAGCCACGAAAACAATTCTAAGGCATTAATGATTTTTTGCGCCTCTTCGTGTTTTTTGTGGCCATCTCTCTCCCTGCCGTGCTGGTATTCTCGGACGAGTGTCAGTGGCATAATTGTGGGGCCATGTTTCTCCAAGTCCCCACCATCATCGAACTCTTCTCCCGCCGCATCGCCGCCGACGGGCCCCAGCCCGCTCTCGGCATCAAACGCGCCGGCCAGTACCACTGGCTCACCTGGAACGAAGTAGCAACCGACGTTTACCGCCTCACCTCCGCACTCATCAGCCTCGGCATCGAACCCGGCGAACGCATCGCCCACGTCAGCGAGAACCGCTACGAGTGGCTCGTCACCGATTTAGCGATCCAACTCGCCCGCGCCGTCCACGTACCCATTCACCCCACGCTCGCCGGACCGCAAATCGCCTGGCAACTCCACCACTGCGGCTGCCGCTTCGTCTTCCTCTCCGGCCCCCAGCAAGCTGTCAAACTATCCCCGCTCGCTAATGAATTGCCGCCCAATCTGCAATTCTTCAGCTACGACCCCTGCGACATAGACGGGAGAGCGAGGCTCCCGCCGAGCCTTTCGCCGGGCAACATTTCGATCATCCACTTCAACGACCTCTTACATCGCGGCAACCCCGCCGACGGCCAACACCTCGAGC
>JANNTN010000783.1:0-3195 GCA_031394445.1 Anatilimnocola sp. | reverse complement strand
CACCTCCGATTGCGCGCCGGTGGCCGTGACCAGCAACCGGCCGCGTCCGTCCGTGATTGTCGTCCCCAGGAAGGCCATGTTGAGACGGTCTCCAAGTGCCGCATCCTTGTCCTGGAGCAACTCGGAAGTCTTGGTCACCGCACGGCCACCAAAGTTGGAGAAGAGAAAGCCGGCCATAGATTCATTCTGGAGTTCATTCGCTCGCGCTGCATCGTGATCGGCCACACTGACGCGTCGGCTGCCAGCGTGCCGCGACACCTTGACCACGCTCATGCGCCTTAAACGTCCGAGATCGGCTTTTTGGCCACGGACGCAGGACGTCGTTCAACCATTCAACCAACTAAGCAAATGCTATGCCCAGGGACACTGGGGAGCAAAAACAGCTAATCCTGCGTTTGAATGGTTGCTGGCTCAAGGTTTGCTATGAGTGGAGAATGCGCGACTACCGTCAACGTTCTTGAAACCGGATTCCCACCCGTGAAGCTGCAAACAATCCCTGATGAGTTGCTGGCGTTGATGGCGGAAAAGTTCAGGATGCTTAGCGATCCCACGCGGTTAGCCATCCTGCGGTGCTTGATGGATCGTCAAGAACTGAATGTCAGCCAGCTTGTGAGCTTATCCGGGCGAGAGCTTGCGAATGTCTCCAAGCACCTCAAGCAAATGGCAGATAAGGGGCTAATCGCCCGCCGGAAGCAGGGACCGTTCGTTCTCTACCGCCTGGAGGATGCCGTGCTGGAGAAAATCTGCGAACTCGTGTGTGACTCTCTCCGGCGCGATTTAGAAGCCGAAGTGAAAAGGAACAAGAACCTATTGAAGAAGGGCGAGCGAAAGTGACCGCCAGCAGCGCTGATGATCCACATTTGATCAACTACCGTGTGATCGTCGCCATTTGTAAGTTTTGACCTTCGCTCACGGTCGAATGCTCGCTGTTCGACGAAAGAGTGCCAGCTCGACGGGCCGCAGTTCCGATACCCGCAACCTCCATTGCGCAATGTCTTGGCGCGAGAATGGCTTGCGCAGAATCGCCATTCTGGTTGCTGCATTTTGGGCAGTGTGCTGCTCGCACAATTTGGCTTTGCTTGGCAATCGAAGGCACTACGCATCGACGTATAAGAGCTCTCAAGCAGCTACCGGTTGTCGCAACAACCCAATCGTTTTGCGATTGTCGCGAAACACGACCGATTTCCCGAGGTGGCTTGTGCGCTCGCAAAACTCACACCCTCATTTCGTTGACGGCATGCGTTGAGATGCCGCAGGTGGCTCTGGTTGTGGAAGTACAGGCGGCTGTCGTGCCACCATGGTCTGGCCGAGCGGCAGCAATCCTTCTGTGACAAAGCTTTGGTGAGCGGCGATGAATTTGAGCGCTAGCTCTGGATCGCCGAGAACTCGCTGCATGTCTGGATTGCTGAGCTGAGCCGTTTGCAGATTAGTCAGCTCCGTCTGCAGCGCGAGTGCGTGTTTCTCCTGACCAGTCTTGTACGGAATCTTGGCTATCAATTCAGTCAATGCGCGCAACCGCGCCGTCATCCTGCCGATCTCTTCCACAGACTTGTCTGCGGTGGCCTCATCCTTAACACTCGCGTACACCGTGCCATATCGCTTAACGATCGTGCTAACCTCGTTCATCGCCGTCTCGTAGGGATCGGGCTGTGGCTTCGGTCGCGGTGGAGCCGGTTCTGGCTCAGGGGCTGGCGCTGGCGGAGGAGGAGGTGGACCCGCATTCTGAGTCACCGGAGTGGGACTGCCGCAGCCGCACAACATGACCGCCGCAGTGATCCAAAACCATACCACCCAAACCTGCAAAATAGTCATCAGCTGTCCTCAGCGTCGACGAATGGCAAGCGTTGCCTAACGGCGTCATTTGAAAAGCTCGACGCAAGGCCTCACTTTGGATTCTTGATCAACTTGCTCTCGGCGTCCACCGTCCAAGCGTTCTAGGGCGATGCTCCCAAGAATGACCCATTGACGACGAACGCCGCGGGCTCGTCTGAGATACCTGGACGTTTTTTGACGCTCGATTTTCGTGCCGAGAACCCAAACGCTTTGTGCGAATCGCGCTTGATTGGACGATGACTGCCCAAATGGCGAAAGGGGCAGTGTATCAACAGAACGTATTTCTGGTTCGCGAGAGCAGCTCGCTACGTCACCAACTCAATGCGCTTATACTATTCAGCAAGAATTGCTAGATCGCTCTACCCGGGAATACAACATGCCTACCTTCCGACACCAATTCCTGCTGCTGATCGTTCTGACCCTTTCGAGCCCGTTGGCCGCAGCGGAACCGGGAACTGCCTTTCCGCTCAAGGATGGCGATGTTTGGGTGATGGCGGGGGACAGCATTACCGCCCAGCACCTGCATTCAAATTACTTTGAAGCCTTCTGTTACGCGCGTTATCCGAATCTCAAGTTTGCCTTTCGCAATTCGGGCGTCGGCGGACATACGATTCCCACTACCCTGGGCCGATTCGACTACGACATCGCGGCTTGGAAACCGACCGTGGTCTCCGTCGAGCTGGGCATGAACGATAAGGGGAGCACGCCGACCGATCGGTTCCTGGCGAACATGAAGACCATGGTCGATCGCATTCGCTCGATCAAGGCTCGGCCGGTGATCCTGGCGGCCAGCCCAGTGAACAACGGCGAAACGCTAGTCAAACTAGCCAGCGGCAATCAGCGTCTGCACGAATACGCCGTCGCGCTAAAGGATTTGTGCAAGCAGGAAAACGCTCCGTATGCCGATCAGTTCCACGCCCTGCTCAATTTGTGGGGCGAGAACAAGCCGCGCGAAATATTGGCCAACTCCGTCGTCATGCTCAAGCAGCTCTCGCAAGACGATGCGCTGGCCGGTGTCGAGCACTTGCGAATGTTCCTCGCCGCACAAGACAAGAACGTCGACAAGCCCGTGTCGATGCAGGGGGACGCCGTCCACCCTGGCCCGCCCGGGCAATTGATGATGGCCGCTGCCCTCCTGCGGGAATTGGGGGCCGACGGCTTCGTTAGCAGCCTGACGATCGACGCCGCCGGCAAGCTAATAGAAACTCAGGGGTGTCGGGTGGATGGTATCTCCTCTCGTGACGGAGTATTGGCGTTCGATCGACTTGACGAGCGGCAGCCTTTCCCGATTCCGGACGAAGCCCGCGCGGTCCTGCCGCTATTTCCCACTATTCTGAGCCTCAGCCAATACACTTTGAAAGT
>JANNTN010000774.1:0-9103 GCA_031394445.1 Anatilimnocola sp. | reverse complement strand
CGTTGATCGTCACCACGTCTTGCCCAAACACATCCGCCTGAATCTGTCGCCACAATGGGCTCTTGCTGCCGCCACCACTGACGCGAATTTGATTCACCGGTACACCCAAATCGCGAATGATTGCCAGGCTATCGCGCAGTGCGTATGTCACTCCTTCCATTACACTCCGAGCCAAGTGCCCGCGGCCATGTGTCAGCGTCAAGCCGACGAAGCAGCCGCGAGCCAGCGGATCGGCATGCGGCGTTCGCTCACCGGCCAAGTACGGCAGGAAAAACAACCCCTCGCTGCCCGCCGCCACTTTTTCCGCCTCGGCATTCAGCAAGTCGTAGATGTTCTTTCCTTTGCCCGCCGCCTCCTTGCACACCTGCTCCGCGAACCACGACAGCGAGCCGCCGGCACTCAGGCTCACCCCCATCATGTGCCACTTGCCATGCACGGCGTGACAAAACGTGTGCAACCGGCCATGCGGATCGACCTGCACCTCGTCCGAATGGACAAACATCACGCCACTGGTGCCAATCGAAGTCGAAAGCGTCCCCCGCGAAACCACACCAGTGCCCACTGCATTCGCCGCACAGTCCCCTGCCCCGCCGACGACCACGCAATCCGTCGATAGGCCCAGTTCCTTCGCCACCGCTGGCGTCAATTTGCCCGTCACCTGCTCGGACTCATAACAGGTCGCCAACAGCGATTCATCCAGCTCCAATTTTTCCAGCAACTTCTTCGACCATTTGCGCTTCACGACATCCAGCAGCAACATTCCACTCGCGTCACTTACCTCCGTGGCGAATTCGCCTGTTAGCCGGCGGCGAATTTCGTCCTTCGGTAGCAAGACCTTCGCGAGCTTGTCGAAGTTTTTCGGCTCCTGATTGCGGAGCCAAAGAATCTTCGGAGCCGTGAAACCGGTGAGCGCCGGGTTCGCCACCATCTGAATCAGTTTTTTGCGCCCCCCTGCCCTCTTCTCAATCTCTTCGCATTCCGCCTTTGTCCGTTGATCGTTCCACAGAAGCGCCTTACGAATTACCTTGCCGCTTTTGTCGAGAAACACCGACCCGTGCATCTGCCCCGACAAACCAATCCCCTTCACATCCGCCGGCTTCAACTTCGCCTTCTTCACCACCGCTTGCACACTCAATACCGTTCCCCGCCACCAATCCTCCGGGTCTTGCTCGCTCCACAGCGGCTTCGGGTAATAACACGGATACTCCGCCGACGCCTCCGCCAGAATCTTGCCCCCCTCATCAATCGCCAGCGTCTTCGTACCCGAAGTACCGACATCGATCCCCAAAAACACGCCCATGTGAAAATGCCCTAATGAAACTTATGACCGATTAACTAATGACGAGGCACCAAT
This sequence comes from Anatilimnocola sp., assembly GCA_031394445.1. Taxonomy (GTDB): domain Bacteria; phylum Planctomycetota; class Planctomycetia; order Pirellulales; family Pirellulaceae; genus CAYLLN01. Next base: position 7,749 of record JANNTN010000774.1, on the reverse strand, counting down.
GTAACGTCGCCCTTATCATTATGCACTCCGCATTCCGCACTCCGCACTCGCCAGCTATTCTGACGACATGAACGCCACTCCTCTCCTCCGCAGCCCAGAACTAATGAACCGCGACGACGCGGCGCTGCTGGTTGTCGATGTGCAGGCCAAGCTGCTGCCGCTGATTCCCGGGCACTCGCGCTTGATCTGGAACATCCGCCGCTTGATCGATGGGGCAAAAATCCTGAGTGTCCCCGTGGCGGCGACTGAGCAGTACCCGCAGGGGCTGGGGCCGACGACGCCCGAGTTGGCCCCGCTGCTGGGCACGATCCCCGCGAAGACGATGTTTAGCTGCGCCGAGTGTGCTGAAATCTTCACCGGCTGGCGCGAGCGCGGGATTTGGAAAATTTTGGTCTGCGGAATTGAAACGCACGTCTGCGTTGGTCAGACGGTTCACGATCTGCTCGGCGAGGGCTTTCGGGTCTATCTCGCGGCCGACGCGGTTGCCGCTCGCGGCCAAATCGATCACGACATCGCCCTCCGCCGCATGGATTCTGCCGGTGCGACGCTCACGACCGTCGAAGCCGCCCTGTTTGAATGGTGCGGCCGTGCCGGCTCACCGGAATTCAAGCAGATCAGCCAATTGGTGCGGGAACAACCACCGCAGTAACTGGTCTTTGTTGCTTGGTCATTGGTGCTTGGTCTTTGGTGCTTGGTGCTTGGTCATTGGCCATTGGTCATTGGTCATTCGATTTGCTCTGGTATTCGGCAGTTACGGCGACGACCATAGAACCATGGCTGAATTTCTCGACTGGTTTTTCCACACGATCTGGCCCTGGGCGATTGTCTTGGTTCATAGCCTGATCGTCATGCTCGCGTCGGCCCACGTTGTGCTTACCAAACGCGATTCCCGTTCGGCTATCGGCTGGATCGGCATCATTTGGCTGGCCCCGATCATTGGCACCCTGATCTACTTCACATTTGGCATCAACCGCATTCAGCGCAAGGCCCGCTATCTCCGCTCCGGCCAGCAACACATCACCAGTCCCGCCCGCCAGCAACAGATCGAGGAAAATTCGCTCTATCAGACACTCGGCGAGGACGGTGCCGATGTCGCTCCCCTCGCCCGTTACGTCTCTCGGTTAACTCGCGTGCCGTTGCTCCAGGGCAACTCGATTAAGCCGCTCACCACGGGCCGTCAGGCGTATGACGAAATGCTTGCCGCGATCGACTCGGCTCAGCATTCGATTGGCCTGATGACGTATATCTTCGATAACGATTCGGCTGGTCAACTATTCGTCGCGGCGCTTGCAAAAGCGCGGGACCGCGGCGTTGAAGTTCGCGTTCTCATCGACGATGTCGGCTCGCGCTATACCTTTCCGTCCATCAAGGGTTTGCTTCGCCAACACAAAATTCCCTTCAACACGTTCCTGCCAACTCTCGTGCCGGGTCGGCTGCACTACTCCAATCTCCGCAACCATCGCAAAATCCTCATCGTCGATGGCCAACTCGGTTTCACCGGCGGGATGAACATTCGCCGCAGCCACTTGTGCGAACCGGGCGACCACCATCCCATCCAAGACCTCCATTTCCGCCTCACCGGTCCCGTTGTCGGGCAATTGGCCGAGACTTTTGCCCTCGATTGGGATTTCGCCACCAGCGAACGTCTCGAAGGGGAGTTCTGGTTTCCTCGCCTTGCTCCCGCCGGCGCGTCGCTGTGCCGCGGCATCACCGACGGCCCGGATTTCGACGTGGACAAGATTGTCCTCACCATCCTGGGCGCTATCGGCTGCGCTCATCGCTCGATTGATATCATCACGCCCTATTTTCTCCCCGAACAGCCGCTCATCACGGCGCTCGGCGTCGCCGCGATGCGGGGCGTGGCGGTCAACATCATCCTGCCAGAGAAAAACAACCTGAAGCTGGTGCAATGGGCCTGCACTGCCCAGCTTTGGCAAGTGCTTCAACGTGACTGCCGAGTCTGGCTCTCTCCTCCGCCGTTCGACCACACCAAGCTGATGGTCGTCGATGACGTCTGGTCGTTCGTCGGCTCCGCCAATTGGGATCCGCGCAGTCTGCGGCTGAATTTCGAGTTCAACGTCGAGTGCTACGACCGCGATCTGGCGGGCCAACTCACCGGCCTGATTCATGCCAAACGTGCCTTTAGCCGCGAAATCACGCTCAAAGACGTCGATTCCCGCTCGATCCCCATCCGACTGCGCGACGGCATTTGTCGCCTGATGTTGCCATATCTGTAATGCCTGCGTGTTCAACAAGTTACAATACAAACTTTCCATTTCTTTGCGTGGTGCGAAGATTTCAGCCAGCCTCTTCCTCTGTCCTCATCAGTGCAAATCCGTGTTTCATCTGTGGCTCCTCCTGCCTCCCGTTCTTGTGCCTTTTAGTGTTTTTCGTGGCTATAACACGCGGTTGCGGATGTGCCGCGCTGGGAAAATCCCTGTTTCATCCGTGGCTGCTGTTTTCTTCTCCTACTTTCGTAATACAAACAGCGCAATTCTCTGCACGCTGTGCAGATTTCTGCCACAGTCCTCTCTCTTTGCTTCCTTTGCTTGTTTCTGTTCAAAAAATCCGTGTCATCCGCGTTCATCCGCGGCCAACTTCTGCCTGATTCGTTCGATTCGTGGCTGCTTCCTGCCGTTGGCTCCGGCTTCGCCTGGCTGTGCAATTCGTGGCCGGTACTCCGGTGAGTACACTCGCCGTGATTCCTGCATCCTCTTGGTTGCTTGCTTGCTCGTGAGCTTCGCGGTGGCGCGGGACGCCACGGCTGTTGATGAAATTCGCACACGACTGACCTCTGACGAGCAACTTCCCGAAATAAAGCCCAGCGAAACCGATTGGCCCTGGTGGCGCGGCCCCGACCGCAACAACGTCGCGCGGCCCCAATCCATTCCGCTCCGCTGGGACGCTCCCGAGGCAACCAAGTGGAAAGTTCCCGTGCCAGGCCGCGGTTTCGCGTCGCCGGTTACGTGGGGCCAGCGCCTGTTTCTGCTGACGGCTGACGAAGAGGCGAAAGCCTATTCTCTGCTGGCATACGATCGCGAAACTGGCCACCCGCTGTGGGCAACGGAGCTGCATCGCGGCGGCTTTATGAAGGATATCCATAGTCAATGCTCCCACGCCTCCGCAACGCCCGCCTGCGATGGCGAGCGCGTCTTTTCGGTGCTGATTCACGATCGCGCGTTGTGGGTTTCGGCTGTCAGCCACGAAGGAAAAACCCTCTGGCAAACCAACATCGCTCCCTACGACGCGATCTACGGCTTCGGCTCGTCCCCCGTGATTTATGGCTCGCTGGTTATCGTGGCCGGCGACAACGATCAAACCGGCTCGTTCCTCGCAGCCGTGCATCGCGGCACCGGCCGCATCGTGTGGCGAATTGCGCGGCCAAAAATCGACACCTATGCCACGCCCATCGTCCTCCACGTTTCCGGCCGCGACCAACTCCTCATCGGCGGCTGCGGCTTCCTCGGCAGTTATGACCCCAACACTGGTGATCTCCTCTGGCGCTGCGACGGCCCCACCGCGGAAACCACGGCGAACACCGCCGTTGCGGACGATAAGCATGTCTATGTTTCCGGCGGTTATCCGAAGCCGTACACGCTCATGAGTGTTCGCGGCGATGGTAGCGGCGATGTCACGGCGACGCACAAAGTATGGACCCTCGACAAAGCCATGCCCTACGTTCCCTCGCCGCTCTATCACGACGGCTTGCTCTACATCGTCGAAGATTACGGCATCGCCACCTGCCTCGACGCTCCCACCGGCAAAAAACTCTGGCAAAAGCGGCTCGGCGGCGACGTCACCAGCTCTCCCCTGATCTGCGGCCCCCGCCTCTTCGTCATCAACGAATCCGGCACCGTCTCCGCCCTCTCCACCGGCCGAAAAATGGAGCTACTTTCAACTTCCGAACTCCACGAACTAGTCTCAGCCACTCCCATCATCTGCGGCAGCCACGTCTATATCCGCACCTCCAAGCATCTGATCTGCCTCAGCGAACCCTCCAAGCCCTAAACCCGCCTCCATGTTTAGGGCACCGCTCACCGCGATCGGATTTTTTTGAAAAGCTCATGTCTTGAGGGGTCTTGTCGCTACTGCCGTATGGCGACAGGCAGCGTAAGTTCTTGCTGCAAAGTCAGTTTGGTTTTGAGGATGAATTGGCATCGGCAAGGTGGAGCTTGATAGGGTGAGCGGTCATGTTGAGGGCGGGTCAGTTCAAAGTTTAGGGTTCAGGGAGAAGGAGTCAGGGCGCAGTCCGCCCTCCTATATCTCCATTGCAATCTGCGCGAAAAACCGGGCGAGAATTTCAAAGATTTTTTCAAGCGGGAAGCGGGGATTAGTTGCTTGGCGATTCAGCCCGCGATTTGCTGCGCGACAACACCCATGCAGTCGGCTTTCAAAAATCAGAATATCCCCCCCTTCCCCCCTTTTTCGACCCTCTGAAACCAACAAAAGCCATCCCAAACGGGATGTTTTTGTTCATTGGCTGGCTACTTACCGGCAGCACGTTTTTTGATCCATTCGCGATCAGCCTCGGAAAGTTTGTCGGCCTCAAGTGTGACCGTCGTGCCATCGGCTTTTCGCAGCTTGACCTTACCCGCCATTGACCCGGCGAACTCCGCCTCGGTCGTGAACTTGCCATCGGCGCTGGTCCAAGTTCGCGCTGTCGAGGCAGGGTTAGGATCGGCAATTGGCGTCGTTTCGGGCTTCTCTGGCTTGATTTCAGATGGACCAACTAAATCGCCCCAATTCCAGTTGGGCGCAATTACGCCGCTCGCGTTTTTGTATTCGACAAGCATGAATTTTCCATTCGGCGCAGGCGTCTGCCGCCACGTAATCTTGTTCGCTCTCTCGCCCGTATGAATAAAGACCTTCGCATCCAACTGACGAGCTTTCAAATTTTCAATCTCACGAACTGCGGCGATCTTCACCTCATTTTCCGAGGGCGACTTTGGAAATACGATAGCGACGGTCAGCCAGCGGCGAGCAGGTTTGATGCCTGTTGCCGTCTTGTTTTCCTCGACTTGCACAAGGTACTCGCCTTGATCTTGTTCCGTCGTTTTCAGACCATCACGTTCACGCATTGTCAAGATTTGTTTATCGCTTGGCTTGTAGGTCACAGCCCCACCATATTGCCGATCAGGCAATGCGTCCTCGTTCAGGTCGAAAGCCATTCCTAGAATTTCCTGATTCGGATGCTTCTTGATGGCCGACTGCATTGCTGACCTAACGACGCTTTCGGCGATGTCCGCTGTCGGGGGTAGTTTGCGGAAGGTTACTTGGCACATCACGATCTTGTCGTGCTGTTCAATCTCGAAATAGAAATCATCGAAGCCTTCAACAGTCATTCCGTCCATTGTCTTGCCGCCGACACTGCCGCGCGGTGCCGTAACCGGATCCTTGGCAGCGGGTGCCGCCGTAGGTGTCGTCGCCGGGCTGCCTGCCCCGCCGCACGCGACGAAACTAGCCATCATCGCAATCCCAACGATCCAGCAAAAGGCCCGCATGATCTTCTCCCCCTGCGATAGAGCTACAGACGACCCGTGAAGACCGCAAACAACGCTCGATAAGACTAGCTCGGAAGGGATCGGATTGAAAGCGTTTGGCATCTGCATGAATGAGCCGGCTTTTGAGCCGGCTTTTTTCGTTTCTCGCCAGGACGCCGCTGAATGACGAAGCCCGTCTCGACGAGTGGCCCTGTTGGAATTGGCTGCCACACGCCATGCGCAAATCTCGGTGCCGATTCTGCTTCCAATAAGTGTGTCGCCCCGACGGCGTCGGGGGCCTACGTTGGGGCATTCTGGCGTCATCGGCGTGGGCGATTTACACTGCCGCGATGAATTTTGAGTTCTTCGATCCGAAGCAAGAAATCTACGTTCACTATCGCCGACTGCCGCATTGGGAACAGCCGGGAGTGATGGCGTTTATCACGTGGCGAACGATCGATTCGATTCCCGCCGCGACGCTGCGGAGGTGGCGCGTCGAACGAGCCGGCTGGTTGCGGCGGCATGGCATCGATCCGCAGGCTGAGAATTGGCGCGAACTGGTGCGTCTGCTTTCTGCCGCTGACCGGCGGCAGTATCACGAGCATTTCACATCCGCCTGGATGCAAAAGCTCGATGAATGTCTGGGTGCCTGCGTTTTGAAGCGGCCTGAGTTTTCGGAAATCGTCGCCGAGAGCCTGTTGAAATTCGACGGCCAGGAGTATGTGCTATCCGACTTTGTCGTCATGCCGAACCACGTTCACATCCTGGCGTAGTTCCCCACGGAAGGCCAACTCAATCGGCGCTGCCGGGCCTGGAAGCACTTCACGGCCCTCCGAATCAACGAGCTGTTGCAAGCCAATGGGCGTTTTTGGCAAGTCGAGAGCTTTGATCATCTCGTTCGGAGCGCCGAACAGTTTGAATACCTGCGAGAGTACATCCGCCGCAACGGAGCAGCCGCTGGGCTCCAACACTTTGAATACCGTTACTACCAGCGGCCAAAGTAGTCCTCTCACGCCCGTGAGGGACGGATGCGGGGAGGGCGTTCCATTCGGGTGACGGTTATTCGCCAAGCAACGGTTCATTCCGCTTCCCGCCCCGACGGCGTCGGGGGGCCTACGTTGGGAAGGCCCATTCCTCTCCCTTTCGCGCCAACTAAAAAAACTTGGCAATTCTGGCCCGGTTTTTCGCGCAGATTGCAATCTATCTATGAGGGCAATGCCTCTGCGCGCAGGTCACCTGCACGCTGAACGCATCCCCCGAAGATGCCACTCGCGGTATGCCTAAACAAAACCCTAAACCCTAAACATTAGCGCAGCTCCAAATGCCGCAACCTTTTTCAAATGAAGAACTTAGGAGAAAAAATGAGCGAAAAAAACACCGCCCAGAGGACAGGCTAAACTCTAAACTTCTTCCCAACTTGCCCAGTCAGCCGTTATGAGATCGTGACTAAATGCTTGGCCGGCCAGAGGCCCGCCCCACGAAGAGAGCGCTACAGATCAGCTTTGTCGAAGAGGATGCTGATGGATTGGTCGTGGTGGATGCGCTTGATGGCTTCGGCGAGGAGGGGGGCGACGGAGAGGACTTTGATTTGGGGGATGGCTTTTTCGGGGGCGAGGGGGATGGAGTCGGTGACGCCGAGCGTGGTGATGGGTGATTCTTTGATTTTTTCGATGGCTTTGCCGCAGAATACGCCGTGGGTAATGGCGACGTAAATCTCCTTGGCACCGCATTCCTTGAGCTTGGCGGCGGCACCGGCAATGGAGCCGCCGGTGGTGACCATATCGTCGAACATGATGGTGACTTTGCCCTCGACGGGCTCGCCGATCAGATGCTCTTGGCGGGTGTCGAGAGCGTTGTCGCGGCGCTTATCGACGATGGCGAGGCCGGCACCGAGGCGCTTGGCATGGCCGATGGCCCGCTTGATGCTGCCGACATCGGGGCTGACGACAACGCGGTCTTCCGGCTTATGGCCGAGAGCTTCGACAAAGTCGTTCAGGACGGGGGCGGCGTAGAGGTTATCGACGGGGACGTCGAAAAAGCCTTGAATCTGCGGCGAATGCAGGTCCATCGTGAGGACGCGATCGGCCCCGGCGCGGGTGATGAGATTCGCGACGAGCTTGGCGGTGATTGGGACGCGGCCTTCGTCTTTGCGGTCCTGCCGGGCGTAGCCGAAATAGGGAATGACTGTTGTGATGCGTTCGGCGCTGGCCCGTTTGCAACTGTCGATCATGATCAACAGCTCGAACAGGTTGTCGTTAACCGATGGGCA
>JANNTN010000759.1:0-3435 GCA_031394445.1 Anatilimnocola sp. | reverse complement strand
CCTGGACCAACTGGCCGCTGTACACCGTGGGCCTCGTTCAGCAGGGCTATCGCGATGAGGACATCCGCCAGATCCTGGGGCTAAATATGTTGCGTGTCGCCAGGCAAGTCTTGAGCGGCCGAGAAGATGTTGCGATGAAGTAAGGGCCGAATTCCTTTAGAGATGCCTTCTACCGTAATTGACACATCGAATTGTGTTGATATGACCTTATTAATGGGATACCATCCGCACTGTACTGCTCGGTGCCGCTGACGATTGCGATCATAGGTTTGACCTTGGGGATCTCAGCATGCTCAATCTGCTTCAGGCTGCTCGTTCCGTCGCGCCGCTGTGCAATGGGCTCCGTCGGCGAGAGTTCCTGCAGATTGGTTCGCTCGCGTTGGGCGGTTTGACGCTCCAGCAGTTGCTGGCGGCCGAGGCAGCCGGCGGCACGAAGCGCGGACACAAGTCGGTGATCATGATCTATCTGGTGGGCGGCCCGCCGCACCAGGATATGTGGGATCTGAAGCCGGACGCGCCGAGCGAGGTGGCAGGCCCGATGCGGCCGACGAAGACCAACGTTCCGGGAATGGAAATCTGCGATCTGTTTCCGCAGTTGGCGCAGCGGGCCGATCGATTGGCGATTGTGCGGTCGATTGTCGATGCTCAGGCCGGCCACGATGCTCATCAGTGTTTCACGGGCCGAAAACCCGGAGCGGGCGCGCCAGCCGGGGGTTGGCCGCAATTTGGCTCGGTGGTTTCCAAGCTGAAAGAATCCGTGCATAGCGGCGTGCCGCCGTTTGCCAGCCTGTGCTACACCTGCACGCATGGGCCGTACAACGAGCCCGGCCCCGGCTTTCTGGGAATCGGTCAGGCCGCGTTTCAGTCGCTGGGAGACGCTCGGCAAGACATGGTGCTGCGCGGCGTCACCGCGGATCGACTTGGCGACCGGCGCACGCTGCTAGCGGGTATCGATCGCCTCCGCCGAGATGTCGATCAGGCGAATAAGCTCCGCGGTCTCGATGAAATCGAGCAGCAGGCATTCAACATTCTCACCTCGTCGCGGCTCGTCGATGCGCTGGATCTGTCGAAAGAAGATCCCCGGCTCGTCGCCCGTTATGGGACCGGCGACGAGAAGAAGCACATCGACCAAAACGGTGCGCCGCGAGTGCCGCAAAGCTTTCTGCTCGCCCGCCGCCTGGTGGAGGCGGGGTGTCGTGTCGTTACCGTCAATTACAGCAAATGGGATTGGCACGGCGGCTCCTACAACACCATTTTCGAGCGCGAACGCGAAGATTTTCCGATCTTTGATAATGCTTTCGCGGCGCTGCTCGACGATCTGCGTTCGCGCGGACTGGAGCAAGATGTGAGCGTCGTGGTGTGGGGCGAGTTTGGCCGCACGCCGATCATCAGCAAGCAAGTCGGACGCGATCACTGGCCCCGTGTCAGCGCCGCGGTGCTCGCCGGCGGTGGAATGCGGATGGGTCAGGTGATTGGCTCGACCGACCGTTTGGCTGGTGAAGCCACTTCTCGGCCCGTCACTTTTGCGGAAGTCTTTGCCACACTCTATCACCACCTAGGAATTGACGCGGCTCACACGACGATTGCCGATTTGCACGGCCGCCCGCAGTATCTGGTTGACCAGCAAGCCAAGCCATTGGCCGAGCTGATTTAGCGACCGGAGCTTTACCCATGCTGTCCTTTCTTGAACCAAATCCTGGGAGAAGCGGGCAATTCTCGCGGCGGGAATGGCTGCGGGTTGGCGGACTCGGCACACTTGGTCTGTCGCTGCCACAACTGCTCGCCGCGAAAAACACCGCCCAGGCGGCCCCCGCGCAGCCGGATCTAGCCCGCGGTCTTTCCGGGGCGATGTTTGGCCGGGCGAAAAATGTGATCTTCCTCTGGCTGCAAGGTGGACCGCCGCAGCACGAGACGTTTGATCCCAAGCCCGATGCGCCGGCCGAAGTCCGCGGCGCTTTTCGGCCGATTCAAACGAACGTGCCGGGTATTCAGTTTTGTGAACTGCTGCCACGCACGGCCCAGCGCGCCGACAAATTGGCTATCATTCGCTCGCTCGCGACCGACGACAATAATCACGATGTCAGTGGCTACTGGGTGTTGACTGGCTATCCCTATGGCCCGGGTAGCGCGCGGCAAATCAAGCCGACTGATTGGCCCTATTTTGGGTCCATCGTCAAAATGCTTAAGCCGAGCGAGCGCTTGCCGGCGCTGACCAGCGTTTGGCTTCCGGACCGCATGCGGCTCAACGACAACGTAACTCCCGCTGGGCAAACAGGCGGCTTTCTGGGTTCACAATGGGATCCAGATCGCTTCATTGGCAACCCAGCCAGTATGGATTATGCCGTGGAAGGGCTAACGTTGCCGGTCGATCTGCCGCCGGAGAGATTGGGGGATCGCACGGCCTTGCTCAGTCGGCTGAACAGCCGGCTGCGAGGCGTCGATTTGCAGGGCTCCGCGGGAACGTGGAACAAACTTTCGCAGTTTGCGGCGGATCTGGTCACTTCGGGTAAAGCCAAGCAGGCGTTCGACCTGAGCCGCGAACCCGACTCATTGCGCGACCGCTATGGCCGGCACACCTGGGGCCAAAGTTGCTTGTTGGCACGGCGGTTGGTCGAGGCTGGCGTGCGTCTGGTGCATGTGAATTGGCCGCGCGAGCCCGGCGATTCGGCCGTCGATAATCCCATGTGGGATACGCACGCACAAAACGCCGATCGGTTGCAGGATGTGCTGTGTCCGCTGTTCGATGTGACGTTCTCCGCTCTGCTCGACGATTTGGAATCGCGCGGCCTGCTGCAAGAAACCTTGGTGGTGGCCATCGGTGAATTCGGCCGCACGCCCAAAATCAACCGTTTGGGAGGCCGGGATCACTGGGGCTCCGTCTTTAGCTGTGCGCTGGCCGGCGCGGGGATCGCCGGAGGACAAGTGTTCGGGTCCAGCGATAAACAGGGTGCCTTTCCCGTTGACGATCCGATTCGGCCGCACGCACTGACGGCGACGATTTTCCACCTGCTCGGCATTCCGCACGACGGCGTCTTTCACGACCGGACAAATCGTCCGCAACACGTCTCCAAAGGAGAGCCGCTCGATCGCTTGCTCGGAAACCATCCCGCCACCACAGCACGTTGCGAGCCCACCGGGGACGAGCGTTTCTGCCCGCCGTACGACGCCAGCTTGCTCGCCGATGCCGATTTCACCGCTGAGCGGCTGCTGCCCGTTAGCCCGCTCACGCGAGAAAAAGGTTGGCGCGCCAGTTCTCTCGTTACGCCTGGAGCTACCGGCTTAGCGGCTCGCATCGCCCCGCAACCTATCCCGCACGTACAACTCGGCTGGTTCGCCGCGGCGGAAGCGTCGGCTAAGAAGTTGACCCCCGGCCAGAAGATTATCCTGGCTCAAGAAATCAAAAGTGCACGCGGCGGGCAGTACACGTTCACAGTC
>JANNTN010000750.1:0-6457 GCA_031394445.1 Anatilimnocola sp. | reverse complement strand
ACAAACGTCTGAGAATCTCTCGGACGAACTCACGGCTCGCGGCAATATACGGTCGATTGATGCACGCCCCGGAATACGGTTGAGTTTGCGGGAAATAACCGCGTCCGTGGCCTTACGCGATGGCTTCTCCGACAGCGACTGCATTAAAGAACAGCACCTCAGTGCTGTTCCTGTGCGTACTTGTCGCCAAGCGTTTACTTTCCTACCCGGCTCTTCACGTCCGCAGGAATCTCAAAGTCCTTCGTGCCGTTGGAAGTGGGTAGTTCTTCGTTCCAGGAATATTCTGGAAAGAGCGGCTTGCCCATCGGGGCTTCGTTCGCGGGAATTCCGTCGGCGGCGAAAATGCGAATAACTGATTTCCCGCCGCTATGGCCTTGGCCACCTTTCCGGGTGTCGTACTGCCCCTTTTCGATGACGGCGTAGCCTTGCAGACCGTTCACGCCGGCGGCTAGGTCAGGCTCGAAATACAGCATACCCGCGGGAATTGGCTTGCCAGCCCAATTGATTTTTCCCGCGAGATCATAGCGATTAGGCCCTGGGTTGCCGCAACCGGCGAGTGTGGCGACGACGACCAGAAAAGCCAAAAATGAGGTAGTGCGAATCAGGCAGCTTTTCATAAAGTCCATAATTAAATCAATGACGACCCCGACAACTCTCCCCGGATCTCGGCCACTCTCTCCCTGAGGACGAAATTAGTCCGACGTCGTTCCTTCGCCGCCGTCCCGGCTGGCCAGCGCTTTGTAGCTGCCAACGTCGGTGTTCTGCGACATAAACCGCACCGCGCCGTCGCACAAAACAAAATTGGTTCCGTTTGGATGATGGCTGGCCATGGGAATGTCGTTATAGACAGTGCTGACGGCGGCGATCCGGGTATTAATGGAGTTGATGATGTTGCGACAGCCACAGATGTGGTCAGATCCGTTAGCGTCAGTTCCGCGCATCCAGTTGCGAAAGCGGGAACCAAACTGTTGATCGTGAAATGAGTTTTCGCCGACCAGGAACGTGTTGGCCGTGCCGTCGGTGATTTCGGCAATGCGGACGCGGCTTTCTACCTCGAAAATTCCCTGCTGTCCGAAGCCGCCTTGGCCGGTATTGCGGAAATTGTAAGTGCTGCCGCCCAGGCCGGCGCCTTTTGGCCCCATACTCCCGTAATAGTGGGTTGTGTACGGAGACACGCCATTCACTAGGTCGGGCGCGTTGATGTTGTTGGGGGGTACGGGCAGCATCATCCTTTCTGCCTGCGAACTAGGACAGAGATAAAACGGCACTTTGACGAGTCCGTTGGCACCGCGGCCGATCTGGTTCGTGCCCGAGTTGTATGCGCCCTGCGTAAAGACAAACTGGTCGTAAAGGTTCTTTTGCTCTGCAAATGGCAGAATGAAGGCGTGCCAGCTAGTTTGATTCGATTTGATCGCGCCCGGCGGCATGACAAGAAACGTGTCGTGGTAGTTGTGCAGGGCGAGGCCGATTTGCTTAAGGTTGTTTTGGCACTTCATCCGCCGGGCAGCTTCGCGTGCCGACTGTACAGCGGGTAGTAGCAACGACACCAAGACGCCGATGATGGCGATGACGACCAGCAACTCGACAAGGGTAAAACCACGACGAGGGGTAGCGGGAAGGGGCACGGCGGACACTCCGAACTAGCTTGACAGTCAATTCAGCCGAAAAACCTAGTTTAACCGCAGAACTCCAATTTGGCTTGAGCCTGGAGCTTTTTCAGGGTTGGGACGGCCGCCATTTTAACAGCGAGCCCCCCTCACACGTCTAGCGAGGAATTGGCTCTCATCGTTTTGTATCGAACTGCTCTTCTGCCAATGCCTCCCGACCGGTGGGGCAAACAGCAAAGCCCGCCGCCGTTCCAGGCCAGGCTCTCGTTGACCATGCGATCGGCCGGACGTTTACAAATTCGGTCGTTTGTTGATTCGACGCAAGAAACAAAGGCAAGGCTGACGACTTGATGACACGCGGAAATCAATTGTCGCCGCGCCGTTGCCGCCTGTAACGACGGCGGTAACCGGGCCGCCGCCAAACGACTATGGAATTAAGTTGACCGGGGAAGAGCATTCTACGCTTAGCGGCATCAGGTCGCGCGCCACCCTTTTTTCTCTTTGCGATTAGAGACCGCGAATCTTCAGTGACAAATAGACTTGACATTCTGATTGTATAGTCTATCATGCGCTGGTGGGAATTGCATTCTCACAGGACAAGTTGTTTCCCCTCACGAGGTATTGACGATGAACGCGGTTGAGAAAGTGGCGTGGACTGAACTGATTGTTTCGGTATTGGCGTCGATCCTCGTGCTTGCTTTGTACCCGTGGATGGGAAATGCAGCACTCGGTGGGTTCGGGTTGCTCGGATTGCTCGGCATCACGCCGCTGTTTTTGCGGAAACGCGGCAAGCAAGTTGTGAGAGACGAACGCGACGTAGAGATCGAAAAGCTTGCATCATGGTTTGGATTCGGCACAGCTTGGGTTTTGTTGCTGATATCGATGGTCGTAATCACGATGTGGCACAGCCACCTGCAACGCGATGTGCCAACGAGTCTGCTCAGCGTGTTGCTCTGGGCGCAGTTCGCGTTGTGTTACGCAATCAAGGGTGCGACCGCGTTGGTTCAGTATCGAGGCACCAACCGTGCCGCGTAAGCCAGAACCACACCTGACCAACTGCGTTCGAGAACTTCGCGGACAAGCGGAAGGGATGACGCAACAATCGCTAGCCGATGCCGTTGGCGTTACTCGTCAAACGATCGTTGCCATGGAAACAGGCACCTATACTCCGTCGCTCGCGCTGGCGATCCGAATCGCACGAGTCTTCGAATGCAAGGTTGAAGATGTTTTCGAACTCAATGAGTGACCTGCATTTTCTCGCAGTTGCTTCGTAAACCTCACATTTGGATATAAAAGTGACACGTAGGAATGGCACTTGCACTTTCCTAAGTGGTTACGCAGCACGTCTTTTGTAGTTGTCGCGCGGTTTTCGCATCAGTTTGTACTTTTTCGGCCGGCGTTTTCTGACGCGTGGCTCGAACCGGTCCGGGCGATTGCCTCCAAGAGCGCGTCGCACCAGGCGGAGGTGGCGACATTCGTTTCCAGCAGCGGCAACAACTGGCGGCGGCGGTATCTAACCCTGTTATCTTGCCGGCAACGTCTGGCTTAGTTTTCAGAATGGGTCGTTTGCTGACCGGTCTCTTAATCTAGCCCGTTTGACGACTTTTTGACTGACGATTTAGGCGGCTGGGCTGTTCTAGAGCCTTCCTCATGGATGTCGGGACTGAAGCGTGGTCGAAGCGAAGTGCTTGATCCGGCGGCGGTGGTAGCCCGCACACGGTGTCGGCACACGGATTCCGACTACTTTTGGTGCCTACGCCGAGCTATTGGAGGCCAATCAGCCTCCACGCCAATGCGAATAGAGCCGACGCGATAAGCCAGGGGCCAAGCTGTGTGGCCGACCAGGGATGCAAGACCGCCTCCGCGGGCCATTTCGGATTGTAATGAACGTCCACCGGCGTTCCCCTCGGATATTTGGCCAGCGTTTGCCGGGACAAATGAGAGATGCGGGACGAGAAGCCGACCATCATGGTCACGCGGCCGCTCTTATAGTTTCGACCGTTGACGGTGTAAACGAAGTGGACGCTAGGTTTGAACCGGGACACTCCCGGGTTCTCGGTGCTGAATTCTTGGACGTGGGCCAAGACAATTTTCCCGGGCGTAGTCGGCCAAGTGCTGGCGCGCACGGACAACGCCATGAGGACGATTGCATAGGCGAGGATCGCCAGGGCGAGGAGGCCGAAGCTGAACGACCAGGGCTCGGCGGTCCAGGCCGCGATGACCCAGTCGGCGGCGAGGTCGTAGATGCAGAGCGCGACCAGCGGCACGCCGAACGGGAAAAGCATCAGGACGCCGCAGCCCCGAAGCCTGCGGACGGGAAAGCGTTCCAGCACGGCCTGCCGCGGATCGGCCGGGTTGTAATAGACGCTCACCTTCGCACCGAGCGGATACTGCCCGAGAACGAGCTCCAATTCCGATTCGCTATTTGCTCCGCCGATCATGATTCGGTCGCCGCGAAACGGCTGACCGTTGACCTGGTAGTCGTACTCCACCAAGGGCGTTCTCGCTATTTCGGTGTCGGCGCCGTTGACCGAATCCGTCCCGCGTGAGTCGACGCGCGAGGTGACAATCGTGCCGTCCGCCGGCAACCAGTGCCGCGTCGCGAAAAGCAGCCAAAGATAGACGATCAGGGCAACCAGGAGCGCCGCCTGGATCGTGCCGCAGACGATCAGCATCCACATGAATCCAGTCGGCATGGCGTGGTCCTCGGAAACAGATTCGGGTGCCATTTTAGTCACGGCGCGATGAATGCTGTGTTGCGCGCATCGATCACATCGATGATAGAGTAGGACCGACGCACCTCTTCCCCTCTATTCGGCGACGTGGCCGTCTATCACAGAAAAACTAACTCCCGTCACGTTCCGCCCATCGTTCGTCCTCACCCTCAATATCTTCGAATTCTTCTTCCTCCTCCTCGAGTTCGCCGTAAAAGACGTCGGTCCAATCGGGACGACCTACGAAGGGCTCGGGAAGTTGACCGGTGAATGGGGAGCCCGTGTAATGCAACAGCGAACTTTCGTGGTCGTGCGAGATCCTCAATAGACCGCGCCTCGATTCATCTCGCCAGCGCTGGATATCGGACGCCAGTCCCAGCGCGTGCAAATGCGAAATCCACTGGTCGTCGAGCCTCGGTGTTTGCTTTGTTAGCTCCATTTGCGCGAATCGGCGAATCCGCACCAAATCGCGAACGATTCTGCCACGCTCGTGCGAGGGCATTCGCGAGTTAAGCAACTGAGCCAGGTAATACGCCAAAATACAAACCGCCGATCCGGCCCACATCGCGGCTGGAAAAGGCCGATTGACGCTGAAATGGAGCGCAGCAAACAGCCCAGACAGCAATACCAGATGAACCAGCAGTCCGCGTTTGGCGCGGCCCACGTGCCACCAGCGCTTGGGCCAGGCGACGACCAAACCCAGTGCCAGCGTATTCGCGATCCCCACGATGACGAAGTCGTCCTCATGTTTCAGCGAGGTGACTTGACCAAAACCGGCCCACATCCCCACGAGTACCAGCGGTGTCGCGAGCAGCGACGAGGTCGTCCACTCTTTTGCGCCCGCTGCTGAAAACAGATCCCGAATGGCTTGCGAAAGATTGCGTCCCGATTCCTGGGACCTATGATGAACACGCTGACTCGTCGTGAAATTGCCATCATCGTCAAAGATCTCATCCACAAAAGCGCGTTCCACGGGTGGCAACGACTCCCGCGAGACGAGCAATTGCAACCGCACCTCCGCGACACGCGAATCGTCCTGCGCCCCCTCGATCTCGATTGCCAGCTTCCTTTCGCTGGCCATTCGCGACAGTATTCCCTCCAGTGAAATCTGCGGCGGCTCATCCTCCAGTCTGCCACGAACCTCCTCCGGCGTCAGCGCGGCCAGACGCTCGGCGACCTGATGCGAATCGATCCGCAGGCCGCCACCCGTAACGGATTCCACGACCACGATGGCGACGAACAGTAGTGGTCCCAGGACGAGCACGGCCAGGATTGCGGCGAGGCGTGTCTTGGCTTGGCGGTTGGCTGCGGCGGGCGGGGTAAGGGCCGGAAGATACTCGAACAGTCGTCGCACCCGATAATCAACGCCTGCCGTAGCGCGACCTAGTTTCGCCTCGCGATCGACCTCGCGCCAATCCGAATCGAAAGCCAGGTCGTAGTTGATCTCGAACGCATTGTTGAGACCCGCATGATCGGGAAACAGAACATCGTGATCGAGACGATAGCGCCTGGCGGGATCGGGCCAGGCCTCCTTGGCATCGGCGAGGAGCTCCCGCCATCGTTTCCACGGGCTACCCAATCGAAATTCCGGCGTCAGGGGTTCCCAGCCGGCGCCAATTCCCCAGGCCGGGCCGATGGCGTTTACCAGTTCATATTCGAATCGATAACGAAACGGAGTGTCCTCCGTGACGATTGGGTACCGATAGTACACGTGCCCGCGCGGATAATAGCGATATTGATCCGGCCCCTCGACCTCCTGATCCACGAGCGGTGTCTCGGCGCCATCCGCGCTGATCCGCGTGATTCCCTTCATCACGATCGACTGATCTGGGCCCAGGCCAAAAGTGCGGAAATCGCTTTCGGAACCTTTGCCAATCGTGATGTGGTGGATTTCAACAACGTGAAAGTGGCCATCGTTGTCGAGATGCCCCGTCACGTCGATTTGCTTAGTGTGCCCAGCCTGGGCGACGAGGTGTCCCGTCGCGAGCATCAGGATGCATAGCGCAGGCTGATGAACATGTCTGATGGCGCGCACGCTCGTAACCACAAGTTATCCTCGGTGGCAATCCGTCCCAACGGCGCATTGTAGTTTAAGCCAGTCTTTCCAGGCTTATAGGAGTTGATAATGAGGCCAGG
>JANNTN010000745.1:0-7661 GCA_031394445.1 Anatilimnocola sp. | reverse complement strand
GGGCTTCGGCAAGGAGTTCAACCACTCGCTCGGCCATGGTCTGGGTCTGGCGGTGCATGAACTGCCGCGGCTGGCGTCGGATCAGAAGCGGAAGCTGGCACCGGGGATGGTGGTCACGGTCGAGCCGGGCGTCTATCTTCCGAATATCCTTGGTGTCCGCATTGAGGACGACGTGCTGGTCACTCCCGACGGCTGCGAGATCCTGACGAGAGTGTCCAAGCAACTCGAAGACTGCATCCTCTGATTTCTGACTTTCGATCCCTGATTTGTACACATGGCCGACCAAGAAAAACGCCGCTCCTCTCAGCCGGCTGGCAAAAAGCCGCCACCGAAACCACCTACTCTCGAGCGAAAACCTGTAATGAGTGAACCCGCGATGAATGAGCGCAAGGGCAGCTCCGACGACATCTTTGAAGTCAGCCGCATTCGCAAGCTGGTCGAATTGATGAAGGAGCATGACCTGAGCGAGATCGACCTGCGCGAGTCGCGGCAGCGGATTCGCATCTGCCGCGGGCCGAAGGAAGAGCCGCGGGTCGCTTATGGCCCGCCACCTCCTCCTCCCCCGCCTGCACCGGCTGGCGGTGGTGCGACCGCGGCCAAGCCGGCAGCAGCGGTCGATGGCCCCAACATTACGGTCATCAAGAGCCCGATGGTGGGGACGTTTTACGTGCGGGCCAATCCCAAGGCCGAGGCGTACGTGAAGGTCGGGGATCGTGTCGATACGACGACGGTCATCTGCATCATCGAAGCGATGAAGGTCTTCAACGAAATCCCCGCCGAGGTTCGCGGCAAAGTTGTCGCCGTGCTGTGCGAGGATGGGGAAGCGGTGGAGTTTGATAAGCCGCTGTTTAAGGTTGATACCAGCGCCTGATTCCTGCGAGTGACTAGTGACAAATGACAAGTGACAGTTCGTCATTGGTCATTGGTCATTGGTCATTGGTCATTTGATATGTATAAACGAATACTCATCGCCAACCGCGGCGAAATTGCCCTTCGCATCATCCGGGCTTGCAAAGAGCTGGGGATCGAGACGGTTTGCGTCTATAGCACGGCTGACGCGGGGAGCCAGTATTTGCAACTGGCCGATGAAGCCATTTGCATCGGCCCGCCGCGCGGAGCGCAGAGCTACCTGAAGATAGATCAGATCATCAGCGCGGCCGAAGTGGGCAATGTCGAGGCGATTCATCCCGGCTACGGCTTTCTGTCGGAGAATGCTCACTTCAACGAAGTCTGCCGCAGTTGCAACATCGATTTCATCGGCCCGACGCCCCAAGCGATGGAAGCTCTGGGTGATAAGAACACGGCCCGCAGCATGGCGCGGAAGGCGAATGTGCCCGTGGTGCCAGGCAGCGCGGGATTGATCACCGATGACGATGAAGCGGCGAAGACGGCCCATGAAATCGGCTTTCCCGTGTTGATCAAGGCGACGGCGGGGGGCGGCGGCAAAGGAATGCGCGTCGCCAGCAACGAGCTGACACTGAAAACGGCATTGCAGCAGGCCCGGACAGAGGCCCAGGCGGCGTTTGGCAATGCGGGTGTGTATCTGGAGCGATACATCGACCGTCCACGGCACGTCGAAGTGCAAATGATTGCCGATCATCATGGCAATGTGTGCCATCTGTACGAGCGAGAGTGCAGCACGCAGCGGCGGCATCAAAAGCTGATCGAGGAAAGCCCGGCGCCGCGCCTGCCCAAAGAACGTCGCGACGAAATGTGCGCGGCGGCGGTGCGGCTGCTCACAGAGGCGGGCTATACCAACGCGGGAACGGTGGAGTTCATCGTCGATCAAGAAGACAACTTCTATTTCATCGAGGTCAATGCTCGCATTCAGGTGGAGCATCCGGTGACGGAGCTGATTACCGGCATCGACCTGATCAAAACGCAGATCCGGGTTGCCGCCGGCGAGCCGTTGCCGTTCAAACAGGAAGATATTGTCAGCCGAGGGGCGGTGATCGAGTGCCGCATCAATGCGGAAAACCCTGATCGCAATTTTCAGCCCTGCCCGGGACTGATTCGCGAGATGCACATCCCCGGCGGCCCCGGTGTCCGCTGGGATTCGCACGCGCATGTTGGCTATACCGTGCCGCCGTATTACGATTCGATGATCGGTAAGTTGATCGTCTATCGGCCGACGCGCGCAGAAGCGATCGCCACGATGATCCGCGCCCTCGACGAGCTGCGCATCGAAGGGATCAAAACCACCGCCCCCTTCCACAAGCGAGTGCTGTCGCACGCCACGTTTGTCGATGGCATGGTGGATACGAAGTTTGTCGAGCGGACGTTTTTGGAAGGATGAGTTGCCGCGCACCAAGCGTGCGAGACGGTTCAGTGGGATTTCTCGGCGAGACATTGTGATCTCACCTTTCGCGTTTTTTTCGGAATGTTCAAGTTTGCGAGCGAAGTTGAGTGGTTGATGAGGGCCGTCCATTGGTCGTAACTATTTGGCTCCTTTCGATTTGCGGCGGACGAGGCGGCGGCGAGCGGGGCACAAAAGTTGGTAGGGCGCGCTATCAAGTGAGCGCCTGGGTGAGCGATTGTGAGCTGTCTGTGTGAGCCGACGTTTTGCTGACGGTGCATGAAGTTGCCCTCCTATATCTCCATTACAATCTGCGCGAAAAACCGGGCCAGATTTTGGGAAATATTTTTGGAAGGTGGCTGGTGCGGCTGTTTGGGGAGGAGGGGGCTTCTTGAGTACAGCATAGGGCGACACGGGGCGGAATTCAGATGGATGGCATGGCGATTGCGAGGGTTGGGAAGTAGGTGGGGGTGAGGGGTATGAAAACGGTAAGAAAAAATTTGCGTGGTTTGGTGATTGCCGGAGTGTTGGCGGTGGGAAGTGCCGTGACTGGGCATATTGTGCCGCAGCGCGTTGGTGAGGAACGCGTGTCACCGGTGCTGAGAGAAGGGGAAGCTAAGCCGGCGATCTTGAATTGGACGGGGCCGGATAGAGAGGCGACAGTTTGGCGGTAGGGCGGTCAGATTGGACGTGGGGGAGCCTGGTAGTGGCAAAGCAGCCGGAGGCCTCTGTGCCTTCTGGAGCCAACGTGTAAGCGTATGCGCGTTTTGGCGGTTTCAAGTACCGCCCGGCGGTCGGTACCTGCAAGGAAGCGGTGCTGGCAATTCAGGTTCTGCCCAACAGGCGGAACCTACTTGTGGTCAACATATCGCTGGTGGTGGGTTTTTGGTACTCTGGGCAAGATCGCGGGGGCGATTGGATTTGGATCGGTTGCGGATCGTCGTTTCTTGCCAGAGGTCAATATGTCGGGCCATTCTGTTCGCCGCGGATTTACTGGTTGCCGGTTCCGCAAGGGCTTCACGAGTTACCGGTTCCGCCAGGGCTTCACGCGTTGTTGGTGCCGCCAGGGCTTCACGCTTGTTGAATTGCTGGTGGTGATTGCAATTATTGGGGTGCTGGTGGCGCTGCTCTTGCCGGCGGTGCAGGCGGCGCGGGAGGCGGCGAGGCGGTCGCAATGCACGAACAACTTGCGACAGATCGGCATCGCGTTTCAAAACTTTCATGATGTCAACAATCGGTTCATGCCGCTGATTGGCGCGAACGTGAACGGGAGTTGGGGCTGGGGGGCGGCGCTGCTGCCCTTTATGGAGCAAGACAACCTGTTCAAGTCGATCGGTTCGCCGGACATTACGTCGGTGGATTGGCTCGCGACGGCGAAACTGGCTCCCAACAATCCCACGGGTGCGCTCGGGGTCATCCTGCAAACGCGGCCGCCGGTGTACATCTGCCGTTCGGACCCGGTGATGACGGCAACGAACGACAATTTTGGAAACTATGGGGCGAGCAACTATGTCGCCAGCCAGGGGGTGATTAACGAAGCATTCATTGGCACGTCGCCCAACTGGGTCGTCAATCCGCCGGGGAATGTGCGGATGGCGAACATCACCGACGGAACGAGCAACACGTTTCTGGTCGGCGAGCGCGATCGCAAACTGGGCGTCGGTGGCTTATGGTCGATTCGGCGGGGAACAGGTGGCACGCTGGGGGGCGCGGCGCGTGAGCGACCGAATCTGCCATTTTTAGGAACGCGCGGGGCGGGATGTTGTGCCAACGATAATGTGGGGAGCATCGCTGTTTGCCGGCGGGGCGGATTTTCGAGCACGCATCCCGGCGGGCTCAACTATGTGTTTTGCGATGCGTCGGTGCGGTTTGTGAACGAGAATTTGGAAGCCGATCCGGCTGGGGCGACGATCGTTTGCGCGGCGGCACCAATGTCGAATTTCCTCTTCCAGAAGCTGTACTGGATGGACGATGGGTTTTCGGTGAGCTTTTAGTCAACCGGCGGAGAATTATCGGCCGACAGCTTGCATTACGGAAATGCTCCACGAGTGAAATGCAGAGAAGTGACAGAAAGATAAGGGACAGAAAAATGCGGGAGAAGCCGGAGGAGCAACCGCGGATGGCCCTGATGCGCGCGGATCAGGCAAAGGTTCGCCGCTGGTATTTGCGTGCTGTGTTACTGGCAGTGATTTTGTGTGGGGCGGGTTGCTCGAAAGATGGCGGCGTCGCGCTGGAGGGGAAGGTTTCGTATGGGGGCGAGCCGATCGATGTGGGAACGATTACGTTTATTCCGACTAGCGGAAGTGGGATTAAAAGTGGCGGCTTGATCGAGAGCGGTGGTTACAAGGTCGATTCCAAGGTCGGGCCAGGGCCTGGTGCTCATCGGGTCGAGATTCGCTGGGCCAAGCCGACGGGGAAGAAGACGAAGAACGAATTTGGCGAGGAGATTCAAACCCGGCAGGAGGGGCTGCCGGAGAAATATCACGCTCAATCAACACTGACGGCGGAGGTTAAGCCGGGGAAGAACGTGATTGATTTTGCGTTGGAGAAATAGGACGGTGCAAAACTCGTGAGCGAGAAAATCCCTCGCTGACGCTTCGAGTTGGTGTGAGTGGCGAGGGCAGGAAGAGGAAGAACGACGCGGAGCGTCGGGGTAAGGCGTGGCCACGCAGAGCGTGGGAACGAGAAGACATGGATGGAATAAGCGGCCGGCCAGAGGCCCGCCCCACGAGTTAGTTGTGGCTGAAGCCGAGTTGAGGCTTGCTGCGCTCGTGGGAGAGAGGATTGGCGGAGAACTTGCGGTAGCAGTGGGGGCAGAGATCGTAGCGGCGCTGACGATAGGTTTCGTCCTCGGCAATCTCATCTTCCGAGCCGTCGAGCTGTTCTAAGATTTCTTCGATTTCGAGCAGGTGGTCGCGATCGTCTTGGGGCTCGCTGTCGTGAATCGGGTCCATGACCGCTTCGATTTCCATTCGTACGACATACCGCAACTCCTGCTCCGCATCGATGACTCGTTGGCAACGGTCGCAGGTGTAGTGGATCATGGTGGGAGGCCTTTGAATCGGTGGGAGGATGACGGTGCGGGCGGGCAGCTTACTTGGCTGGCTGGAAATATTGCTTCGCTGATAAGCAGCAGTGCTTCGCCGACTAGTAGCCGGGCTTCGTCGATAAGCAGTAACAGCTTCGCGGCTCAACGATAAGTTCATACTACAGCCCGTGAGCGTGGCACCACAAGATGTCCGCGGATGTTTTCTTGAAGTGGCTAGCGAAGAAATTGCTATCACGATGTGCGACGGACTTGACTTTGTCGCGGAGAGGTGTTTCGCGCGACGGATTTGTTCTGAGCGAGTTAGTAGGGAGAGGTCTCACACAGAGGCACGGAGGCACAGAGGAGGAAGGGAAGGGCGAATCAATAAGTAAACGTGCTGCTGAAAATGTGGTGGCGAAGTTTAGTGGCAACTCGCATTGACGCCGTGGATTAAAAATCTGGGACGGGGCCGAGGCGCTACCCTCCCTTTTTTAAAGTGATGTGTCGAATTTGCTTGCTACGAATGAACCCTGAGACAGCCGCAGATGTGTTGACGATCGTTCGAGAGAGCCAGCGGCGCGGCTATTGAAGATTGATGCTGGAGAGCTCGCGGGCGTCGGAGAAGATTTGGACGCGGCGGAGATCGACGCGGCGGAAGGCGCGAGTGTAGCGATTGCGGAGATTGGATTGGCCGTCGAGCTGGCGAATGAAGATGCCGGAGACTTGGTTTGGGAAGCGGCGGGCCAGTGCGCCATAAATTTCCGGGTCGTGCTCGCCGGAGTCGCCGATCAGCAAAAATTGGCGATTGGGGAACATGCTGATCAGGCCGCGAATGATGCTGAGCTTGCCGCTGCGGCGGAGCATGAGCAAGCGGCGCAGTAAATGGTCGCGGAGGCGGAACGTTTTTAGATGGAAGGAGCCGGGGGGAAAGCCTTCTTCGGCTAAATGGCCGGTGAGGTGCTCGTAGAGCTGCCAAGGGCTGGACGAGACATAATGAAACGCGGCACCCTCGGCCCACCATTGGCGAAAGAGGGGGGCCATACCGGGGATGGTTTCGTAAGGGCGTAAAAAAGTGTTCGTGAGCAGCGTGCGTTTGCAGGCGACATAGGAATGTTTGAGTGTGTCGTCGATATCCGAGACGATGGACAGGCCCGTGGGCTCGACCATGTAGGCCCGGCCGGTGGTGCCCGATTCGAGAACCTCCAGCGGAAGATATTTATCGCCGCCGACAGGCACGGATTCGGCCCACTCGCGAGCCGCGGCATCGGGAATGCGGAGCGTGGCTTGAAAATGGCCGTTGCGGCGTGTTTTTTGAGGCAGCTTGTGAACCTGATCGCCGATGCGGAGGGCGACTGAGCGTCCGGAGCGATCGGTCGCGACGAAACGGCGAATCCGCTCTTGGAACAGAGGGGTCGAAAATTCTTCGTTGCTGGCTCGCATGCTTCGCTGCAGCAGCTTGAGCAGCATGCGTTTGCCAAAGCTGAGGCCAGTGGAGGCGAAGACATCGCCATGCACATGCACGAGCCAGTTGCGGCGGTCTGGGGCCGGAACGGCGAGCGAGGGAAACAGTTGGACCTCGTCCTCGGTGGCGAGGTTCGTAATCGGCCGGGGCCGGCTCGTCATGGCAGCAAGGAGACTTGGCATGCGGCACTGGGGTGGGCAACTGGGGCAGCACTAAAACTAGACCAAATGAGACCGGCCGCTGTCAATCTGTCGTGAATTGGGTTTTGCAAAACATTTACAATGTCGGGGTATGAAGAAACTGATTGTACTTGGTGCAAGTGTGCGGGCGCTAGCGGCTTCGGCAATTCGTGCCGGATATGAGCCCTATGCGATTGATTTGTTCACGGATCGCGATTTGGCGGCAATGTGCTGCGCTGTGAAGATCAAGCGATATCCGGACGATTTTTATGCGGCATTGGCGGCGGCACCGCAGGCTGCGTGGATTTATACGGGTGGTCTGGAGAATTATCCGCAGCTAATCGAGCGGCTGGCGAAGGTTCGGCCGCTATTGGGGAATGGTGGTAGGGTGGTGCGGGCAGTGCGTGACATGCAGCGGTTTGGTGAAGTTGTAAAAAAAGCAGGTTTGGTGTTTCCGGAAATTGTTAGCGAAGCAGTGGGCGGAAAGTGGCTGCTGAAGGCGGAGCGGTCGAGCGGAGGGCTGGGAGTGAGGTTTGCGACACTGGAGGAGATGCGGGAGCCACAGAGCGGGAGCTATTTGCAGCGGTATGTGGAGGGAGAGGCTGTGAGCGCGGTGTTTGTGGGGGCGCCGATCAAGCTTCGCGTGGGAAAGGAAAGGAAAACGCCGTGAGATTTCGTGGTGTTTCAGCCGCGAAG
>JANNTN010000730.1:0-2117 GCA_031394445.1 Anatilimnocola sp. | reverse complement strand
GGTTTTACGTTGGTGGAGTTGCTGGTAGTCATTGCCATCATTGGCGTGCTTGTGGCGCTCTTGCTGCCGGCGGTGCAGTCGGCACGCGAGGCTTCGCGGCGGATGAAATGCACGAACCATCTCAAACAGTTCGGCATCGCCCTGCACAATTACGCGGACACTTTTAAGGTGTTTCCCAACCGCAGGGGTGGGTTTGGGGGTGTACAGGCCAATCGGATCAGCCCGTTCGTGCAGTTGCTTCCCTTTCTTGAACAGTCGGCGATGCATCAACAGATTCAAGCGGGCGATCCGACGAACCTGACCGCCTTTCCCCCCGGCGGCCCTCGCGGAGATGGAAATTGGGCCGTGTGGAACAGGCCTCCTGCGGTATTCAGGTGCCCCTCGGATCCGGGTGTGATGACCCGAGTGAACAACGATTCGGGTCACAATTATGTATTGTGTGTCGGTGACCAGGTGAACATTATTAACACTGCAACCAACAACCGCGGGATGTTCACCCGCTTGGCCTGCCGGCGCTTTGCGGAAGTTACCGATGGCACGAGCAATACGCTGTTGATGAGTGAAATTTGTTGCAATGCGCCTACCGGCAATGGCGGCGAAGTCGGCTTTCCGTCGTCTGGGAATGTCCCCATTAATCTGGCGTATGCACGTATTAGCGCGGACCCGACGAATTCTCCGCAGGTATGCCGAACGGTTGTGAATGGTCGTAATTACGCGCCGGGCACGCTCATCCACGGCCGGCGCGGCATTAAGTGGACCGATTCACCTGCGTGCCTGATCACCTTCAACACGGTCTTACCGCCCAATGGGCCCGCTTGTGCCGACACGAACTCGGGCGCTTTTGGCGATCAAGAAAGGGCCGTCCTCCCGCCCAATAGCTATCATCCTGGCGGGGTGGTGGCAGTGTTGGTGGACGGCTCCGTCCGCTTTTTCAGTGACTCGATTAACACCGGAAATCTGGGTGCCGCTCAGCCTGCGATTGATGGGAATACGCCCTACGGCGGCGGCAGCAACTATGGCGTATGGGGAGCGCTCGGCTCGATCTCGGGGGGTGACACCGCGACAGTGGAATGATTGTCGAGTGTATCCAAATCACAAAAATCAAGCACCAAACAAATCTCAAATCTGAAATGAAAAATGTTCGAAACCTGCATTTTCAAGCGAACGTGCTGTTTTTGGCAATTGCCGGAATCGTTCTTATAGGTTGCTCGCGTTCGTCCCGGCCGCCAACCTATCGTGTGACTGGCACGGTGACCTTGCAGGGGAAGCCTGTCGCCGACGCTGTAATTACCTTCGTTCCGACAGGTGAGGGCGAGG
Source organism: Anatilimnocola sp. (assembly GCA_031394445.1). Taxonomy (GTDB): domain Bacteria; phylum Planctomycetota; class Planctomycetia; order Pirellulales; family Pirellulaceae; genus CAYLLN01. Next base: position 800 of record JANNTN010000730.1, on the reverse strand, counting down.
CAGCGTCTGCGATCACGGATGCCAACGGGCACTATGCACTCACTACTTGGGAAGCGGGCGATGGTGCACGGCCGGGCGAGTATCGCGTGAAAGTCAGCAAACAAGAGCAACAAGCCGTTGACCCTTCCAAGATGGTACAGAATCTTTCTTACGAAGAAGAGCAGAAGATTTATGTGGAAAGCAAGAAGGCACCTCCGCCCGCGAAGCGATTGATACCGAGCAAGTACGAAGACGACCAGACCTCGGGCCTAACGCATACGGTCGATAAAAAACCGACAACGTTTGATATCAAGATTGAGTGATGTAGCCGGCACGCTCCGAGGCGGACTTCGCAGGATACTGTGGCGCGCTATTCTGGGCGCAAAAGCCGTGGACGAAGACTTCGAGAGCGTCGCAAATTTCGGCCGAATCGCTCATTTGACGACGAAGTTGACGAGTTTTCCCGGGACGACGATGGTCTTGATGACCTCTTTGCCGGCGAGGAGGGCGGCGATTTTTTCGTCGTCGCGGGCGGCGGCGATGATGGTGATTTGGTCACTGCCGGCGGGGACGATGACTTTGCCGCGGAGCTTGCCGAGGATTTGGACGGGGATTTCGATTTGGGAATCCTGCGTCAACGCTTCGTCGTAAGTGGGCCAGGGCTCGTAGGCGAGGGTGCTGTTGTGGCCGAGGAGTTGCCAGAGCTCTTCGGCGATGTGGGGGGCGAAGGGGGAGAGGATGAGCACGAACTTTTTCATGATCTCGCGCGGGCGGACGGATTGCTTAGTGAAGTAGTTCGTGAACTCCATCATGCGGGCGAT
>JANNTN010000723.1:0-14804 GCA_031394445.1 Anatilimnocola sp. | reverse complement strand
TCACGCCGAACATCTACGGCCGGGCTGCTCTCGCCGCCGACTGGTATGTGGGCAAGAACAACAACCCCAACAACCAGAGCCCGTATGACGACGGCACGAAAGACCACCAACAGGCTGTCGTGTTCGATCTGATCGCCACGTTCTAAGAACGTGACTTGAAAATCTTGACTGAAAACCGGCACCCCGGATGGTTAAACATCTGGGGTGCTTTTTTTGTTGAGATATTGGGACAGATTGCGGGGAACTCCAAAATGCATGGGTAACGCAATCGAGGACGGTTTTACAAGAGGCTCTCGAGGAGGAGGCGGAGCTTGCGGAGTTCGCCGACGTGATCGACGCCTTCTTGTTCGCGGATGTTGACGGAGAAGGCGCGGTTGTATTTGAGCTTTTGGAGCTGGCCGATGATGCGGCCGTATTCGATTTCGCCCTGGCCGACGCGGACTTGGAACGCTTTTTTGTTCGTGTCGCGCAGATGCACGTGATAGATGTACTTCAGCAACTTGTCGGTGCTGCGGCCTTGGGCGGGGCCGTAGATGTAGGTGCTGGGGTCGAGCGTGACGCCGAGGCCTTTGACGTTGTCGCAAAGGACGACGACGGTATCGACATCTTCAGAAATTCGGCCGATTTGGCTTTTCAGGCCGACGCGGACGCCGTGGAGCGTGGCGATATCGACGAGACGCCGCAGATGCTCGACTTCTTCGTTGAAAGGGGTGCCGAGCTCCGAGGAAGGGACGCTGATCGTGACGACCTTGGTCGCCTTGGCCAGACGGCAAATGGCGATGAATTGTTCGTAATGCTCGGCTTTTTGGGCGGTGATGAGAACATCAAACGCGATCACATCCAGACGCTGGGTGTTGCGGCAAATGGCGACAGCCGCATCCACGTCGGCGGCGATTACCGAGGGCTTGAACTGGTCGGCGTCCTCGTAGAGGGCCAGTTCAACGCTGGTATATTCCAAGTCGGCCAGGCGTTCGAGGGCCAAGGGAAGCGAGAGATCGAGAAAACACTCAGTCGAGGCAGCTACAAACACCGCGAGCACTCCTTCGCAAACAGGTCGTCCTTGCAGCGAGATTTTCGCCTGTAGGGTATCGCGGCGGACGCATCCGCGCGCAAAATTTGCCGCAAGGCCCGTAGCTTAACGACAATTGGCCTGACAGCACAACCTCAGCGGGTGGAACATGCAACGAGAGCTTTATTCGAGCGGGGCACCGTGGGAGCCGATCGTGGGTTATTCGCGAGCGGTGCGGGCGGGGTCGCTGGTGTTTGTATCGGGAACGACGGCGACGGGTAAGGATGGGATCGTGGGTGTTGGCGATCCTTATGCCCAGACGGTGCAGGTGCTGCGGAATATCGAAGCGGCGCTGCAGCATTTTGGCGGCTCGCTGGCCGATGTGGTGCGGACGCGGATGTACGTTGTGAATATCGCCGATTGGGAGCTGGTCGGGCGGGCGCATGGGGAGTTTTTTGGCCAAATTCGCCCAGCGACGAGCATGGTGGAGGTCAGCCGGTTGATTTCGCCGGAGATTTTGGTCGAGATTGAGGCGGATGCGGTGTTGCCTTCAGTGAATTAAAAATGGAAGCGGGCTGAGAACAATATGGCAAGTCAGCAAACGGAATCGGCACTGCTCAGCCTCGTGGTTTTCGACATGGCGGGCACGACGGTGCAGGACCGGGGGGAGGTGCCGGCGGCGTTTACGGCGGCTTTGGAGCAGCAAGGGATTCGGGTGACTGCCGAGCAGCTCAATGCGGTGCGAGGGGCATCGAAACGGCAGGCAGTGCTTGATTTGTTGCCGGATGGGCCGGATCGTCAGGCGCGGGCCGAGAAGGCGTACGCGGAATTCAAGCGCGATTTGGCGCGAAGGTTTTCTGAGCAAGTTCGGGCCGTGGAAGGGGCGGAAACGACGTTTGCGTGGCTGCGGGAGCGGGGCGTGCGAGTGGCATTGAATACGGGTTTTGACCGCGAAATCACGGATTTGCTGCTGGATGCGTTGCGGTGGAGGAGTGGTGTGGTCGATGCGGTGGCTTGTGGCGACGAAGTGCGTCGCGGGCGGCCTGCTCCGCAGCTCATTTTTCGTTGCATGGAATTGACGGAAACCCTGAGTGTGCATGAGGTTGCCGTGGCGGGGGATACGATGCTGGACTTGCAGGCGGGATATAATGCAGGCGCGAAGTGGAATATCGGGGTGCTGTCCGGGGCTCATAGCCGGGGGAAGTTGGAGAGCCAGCCGCACACGCATTTGCTGGGGAGTGTGGCGGAGGTTCCTGGAATTTGGGGGGAGGAGAAATAAAATGCGCCGCGAGGTTTATGAATGGCATGAAACTGGCGAACCATTGATGGAAACCAGGAAATCTCTACGCACACCAAGTCCAAATGGAGTATTAACTTGCGGCGCAGATCGGCGAAGGGACTCGCTGACCAACTGTGAGTGGCCTAGATGCTGGCGTACGGCCCTTGAAGGGTCGCGAAGTAAATGGCTATACTGATTCGCTTTCGATCAGCGGGAGAGGCGGTGCGCCATGAAGGTTCGGACAAGCGTCAAGCGGATTTGCGAGCACTGTAAGATTGTGCGGCGCAAGGGGCGCGTTTACGTGGTCTGCACCAACGCCCGCCATAAGCAGCGGCAAGGCTAAATCCTTGCAAATCTCAAGTATCCAGCCGACCACCGCTTCGCGGCGGGTTCCGCTTGGTCTTTGGTGATTGTTCCGTGCTTGTGATTTGAAGTTTGGTGCTTTGCCCGCGGTGTTCGTTAGCAATTTGTGCAGGGTTGAATTATGCCTCGTTTGCTCGGTGTGGATATTCCGAACGATAAGCCGATCTTGATTTCACTGCGCTATTTATATGGCGTGGGGGATCAAGTCGCCCGGGAATTGTGTCACAAGGCTGGTATCGATACCAAAAAGCGGGCTCGTGAACTGCACGAGGAAGAAATATCCCGGCTAACGACGCTGCTGGAACGCGACTATACGGTTGAAGGTCCACTGCGGCGGCAAGTCGCTCAGGACATCAGCCGTTTGCGAGATATCAAGTCGTATCGCGGGATGCGGCACCGCATGGGATTGCCCGTGCGTGGGCAGCGGACGCGGACGAATGCCCGCACGCGAAAGGGTCCGAAGAAGACGGTCGCCGGCAAGAAGGGCGTGAAGGATTTGCGGTAGTCATTTGTCCTTGGTCATTGGTCATTTGTTGAAAATGCCAATGGCCAACCGGACCAATGACCAGTGACGAATGACAAGTGACGATTAGCGAATAAATTATGGCAACTACAGCAGCAGCAAGCGCGAAGAAGAAGAAGGTTCGTCGTAATGTCACGGTGGGGATTGCCCACGTGAAGGCGACGTTTAACAACACGGTGGTGACAATCACCGATACGAAGGGCGATGCCCTGTGCTGGGCGAGCGCTGGCACTAGCGGCTTCAAGGGAAGCCGCAAGAGCACGCCATTTGCCGGCCAGTGTGCTGGGCAGCAAGCGGCAGAAAAAGCGTCGAAGTACGGCGTGAAGGAACTGGAAGTTCGCGTGAAGGGGCCCGGTTCTGGCCGCGAGAGCGCGATTACGGCCCTGCAGACCGCCGGCATGACGGTCAAAACAATCGAGGACGTGACACCAATTCCGCATAACGGCTGTCGCCCACCCAAGCGGCGGCGTGTGTAGATATATGTCATTTGTCAGTCGTCATTTGTCATTTGTGCGAGAAAGTTCGCCACTGGCAAATGACCAATGACTAGTGACCAATGACCAATGACAATTTCGGAGATTTGAAATGCATATTCGCTGGCGCGGATTCGAGCTTCCTAGCATTGTGAATGTCGATTCGACGACGCTGTCGAGCACGTACGGCAAGTTCATCGCGGAGCCTTTCGAGCGGGGCTTTGGCACGACGATTGGCAATAGCCTGCGGCGAGTGCTGCTGTCGAGCTTGGAAGGCAGCGCTGTGACGCAGATCAAGGTGCGCGGGGCGCAGCACGAGTTTTCGACGATTCCCGGCGTGCTGGAAGACGTGACGGAGATTGTGCTGAACGTCAAATCGCTGGTGGTGAAGAATCACAGCGATTCGACGCGGGTCATTACCGTCGAGAAGAATACGACCGGCCTGATCACCGGTGCCGATATTCAAGTTGATTCGGATGTGGAGATCATCAACAAGAATCACGTCATCGCGACGCTGACCGAGAACGTGCCGTTCATGATGGAAATGGTGGTGGAAAACGGCCGCGGCTACGTTCCATCGACCGAGCACAGTGCCGGCGACCACGAGATCGGCATCATTCCGATCGATGCGGTGTATAGCCCATGCACCCGCGTGCGATACGAAGTGGAAGAAACCCGCGTCGGCCAGAAGACGAACTACGACAAGCTGACGTTGGAAATTTGGACCAACGGCTCGATTCATCCCGAAATGGCGCTGGTGGAATCGGCCAAGATTCTGCGAAAGCACCTGAACCCGTTCGTGCAATATGCCGAACTGGGCTCAAAGGTTCACTCGCCGGTGCGGGGCAGCAATTTGGGAATCGACGGAGCGCTGGACACGAAGCTGAGCATGAGCCTGGCGGAGTTGAAGCTGTCAGTGCGGGCCATGAATTGCCTGGAATCGGAAAACATTCACACCGTGCGCGACCTGGTGCAGAAGACCGAAGATCAACTGCTCGAAGTTCGCAATTTCGGCGATACCACGCTGAACGAAGTTCGCGACAAGCTGCACGAGCTTGGCCTGTACCTGGGAATGCGAGTTCCCGGCGTGACGCTGGCTCGGTAATGGAACCATGTTATGAGCCGGGACTAAACTTAGTCTTGGCGTTGGCGGGTGTTTAGTGTTGGCGGATAAGTCGCCGCGTTGTTCCGGGAGCAGGTTTGCTCCCGGCTAATTTGATTGAGACACGAAGGTAAATAGCCATGCGTCATCGCAGACGAGGTCGGGTATTGGGACGGTCGCCGTCGCATCGCGCGGCCATGTTGAAGAATCTGGCCAGTGCGTTAATCCTTACCGAGCGCGACGCCGAGGGTGAGCCCAACGCGCCCGAAGTGAAGGGCCGGATTGTCACGACGGTGTCCAAGGCGAAGGAAGTTCGGCCGCTCGTTGAGAAGAGCATCACGCTCGCTTGCAAGGCGCTGGGCCATGTCGATGCCTCGCGTGAGCACGGCACCGATGCCGCTCGAAACAGCGACGCCTGGAAGGCCTGGCGCAAGAGCGACAAGTGGAAGAAGTGGGCCAAGGCCATTGCCCCGGCTGTCGCTTCGCGGCGGCGGTTGCAGCAGATGCTTGGCGACAAGACAGCCGTGACGGTGTTGCTCTCGACGGTCGCGCCCCGCTTTCGTGATCGGCGTGGCGGTTATACGCGAGTGCTAAAGCTGGCGCAGCCACGCCTGGGGGATGCGGGTCCGCGAGCAATTTTGGAATTTGTTGGCATTCGCGATCGGCAGGTTCTGAAGTCCGAGAAGCCGGCCTTCAGTGATGAATCGACCGAGACGTCGAAGGCTTAGGGGTTCGTGATCGTTCGCTGAACTCCGGGAGCAAGTTCGCTCCCGGCTATTGAACATGGAACGTTCAATCTTCGCACAGCCGACCGTCGTCCGTTTCGATTTCACGCTGCATATTCGTCGCCTCTGCGACGATATGATCGCCCGGCTGCCCGAACTGGCCCATATCGACATGCAGCAGGTGGCGGTCAGTTTCTGCCAGACGCGCAAGCCCGTCGCACACGGCATTTTTGCGTCGCTCACGCCGCTGCGATTTGCCGGCGGGAACCCCGTGACGACGCGGCGCGGCCGGCAAGTTTGCGTGGAGCGTGTGTCGGACGGCAGCGGCTGCGAAATGCTCTACATTCTCAGCTTTTATCTGCCGCGGTTTCAGAACCTCGACTTCCGCGAGAAGCTGATTACGGTACTGCACGAGTTGTGGCACATCAGCCCGGAATTTAACGGGGATATTCGCCGGCACGCGGGGCGGTATCACGCCCATACGCATTCGCAGGCTGAGTATGACGAGGAAATGGGGCACCTGGTCGATCGCTGGCTTGAACGCGGGCCTCCCGAAGAGCTGTATGCGTTTTTGCGGGATGATTTCCGGCAGTTGGCGGCACGGCACGGAGCGATTGTGGGGATCAAATATCGCCGGCCGCGGATTGTGCCGGTGAGCACGCTGCCTGCATCGTCATCGTGCGGCTGACCATTGCCCGGCGCGGGGCGGGTGAGTAAAAGTAGAGTAGAGAGCCGTTTGTGCAGCTTACTCTTGGATAGCCATGCCACTTTACGCTTACGAAACGATCACGCCGGATGATTCGCCGGGGGAGCAGTTCGAGATTTTTCAGATGATGGCTGAAGAGCCGCTGAAGAAGCATCCTGAAACGGGAGTTCCCATTCGCCGCGTGCTGTGTGCGCCCGCCGTGGGGGGCCGCTGGTCCGACGGGGCGATGGCCAAGTCGGTGGGGGACGATAAGAAGCTCGATCGGCTGGGTTTTACGAAGTATGTGAAATCGGGGGACGGAACCTACGAGAAGACAGTCGGCAAAGGGCCCGACAGCATTAGCCGCGATCAAGCACTTGACCAATAGAAGCCGGCCAATAGTCGCGGCTGTTAGGGCGTGGATTGACCCAGGCTTCTGGCGTTGGCCTGCTGCTGGGCGGCGAGGCCGAGTTCTTCGCTGATGGTCGTCCAACTTTTTGCGGCAGCGGAGAGAGTGGCCGCGGCGGGGTTTCCGGAGAGGGCTTCGGCAACCGCTTTGTCGAGCGCGTCCAGATATTGCGAGCGGCCAGGAATGGTGAGGCCGGGAAAGGCCCGCGGCTGTGTGAGACTCGTGGTCAGAACTTCGGCATATTGGCGGCTGGCTTCGGGGGCTAGTCCTCCAGTCCAACGGCTGCTCGCAGCAACTTGTGAATTGCGAAAGAGCGTGACGGCGGCGCTGTGCGGGCCAACTTGTTCGCTCACCTCGCGGCCGGCCAGCCAGAGAACGAAGCTTTCGGCCCGCTGTGGCTCTCCGGTTGTGGCCGAGACCGCGGCCAGACGGCCAGAAACCGCGAGTAAGGGGACGTGGATTTTGTCGTCCTCGCCGCGATTCTCCCAGGACTTTGTCGCGAAACGATAAGCTTGTTTCGCGCCGGGCAGCAGGGCAAATTTGATTTTTTGATCGTGCGGCTGAGCGGCAACGGTGCCGATTTCCGGCGCGGGCCAGGTGAGCGCCATCGCGCAACGGCCGGCGCGGAGTTCGGCGAACGCGGCCTGTGGCGTGAGGCGTTCGTCGCTAATTGCCGACGTCTTGGCTGCGGCGACCAGTTCATCGAGCGCGCGAATGTAGGGTGGTTGATCGATGAGCGGCGCGAGCGAATCGAAGCGAAACAGGGGAGAGACCTGGTCGCGGTGCAGAGCGTAAGCCGCGGCGCGAGCGAGGAGCAGTTGCCCGGCCCAGCCTTCGGCAAGTGGCTCGATGGTGGCATGCCAGGGTTGATCGGTGGGGGGCGCGAGGTCGCCCAGGGCCGCGCGGTCGCTGAGCTTGGTGGCGGCCTGTTGGTATTCGGCCCAGGTTGTGGGGGGCGCGAGCTGGAGCTTTTCGAAAACATCGCTTCGATAAGCCAGCAGGAGCGAGGGGGAGCCGAGCGAGGCGGCGAGAGTTTTGTCCCCCCATTTCATTTCGCGGAGGCGGATTTGATCGAAGATGTCGCGATAGTTGAAATCGGCGTTTTCGAGGCTGGGCGTGGTGAGGGGCACAATCAAGCCGCGTTCGGCAAGTTGGCCGATGAGTCCGGTGGAAAAGATGACGCAATCAGCCGGGAGTCGCTTGGCGGTAGCTATTTCGGCGGATGTGGCGTTGTGAAGTGTTATTTCCTGCTCGGTACGTCCGCGCCATTCGCGCGCCACGGCCTCGCCGAGCTTGGGATCATCGACGACGAGTAAAACGAGCGGTTGCGACTTGGCGGGAGGAGTGTTGCTGGCGACTGGGGCTGCTGTTTTGTCTGGGCAGCCAGTGCATGTCAGCAGCGCGACGGAGAGCAAGCTGGCGAGCGGGACGCGGAGAATCAACGAGTGAAAGTTCATGAGACGTAGTACGTTAATCGCCAACGGGCTGTTCGACTCGGCGGCCTCCGGTTACTTCAATCCGAGCGCCGGAATTGCACGGGGCGGAAATCTGGACTTCTAGGTCGTCTGGTTGTGCAGCCAGCTCGCTCGCGAGGCTTGTTGCGGCTGATGCGGAGGGGACGACGGCAAAAATGGTCGGTCCCCACGAGCTTTGGCCAACGCCCACATGACCGCGAGCGCGGAGCTGCTGCACCAAGGCGGCGAGCACGGGCCCGTTATAGGGTCCGCCCTGCTTGGCGGCAAAGCACTCGCCGGATAGCCGGCCGTAGCGATAGAGGCTGTCGGAAAAGGTCGCGAAATCGGCGGTCGCGGCCGCGGGGACGAGGCCGTCCCGCGTCATGGCAACCAGCTCGTCGGTCGTTGGCTGCGGAACAGCCGACAGCGCGGCGAATGTCTCGACTTCTTCGCGACCGGCAATTCCTGTCAAACCGCGCGGCCGCACGAGGACAAAACGCCAGGTTTCTGGCAGATCGATGCGGCAATCGAGCGGTGAGATCGACTCGTCGGGCAGCTTGCCCTGCTCGACAACCAGGCCGCCGAAGACGAATCCGTAGGTGCCGACCGCGGAGCGCAGGCCGCGGCTGACGCTGAGTGCCAGCTCTTGCGGCGATTGGCTAGGAAGTTCTGCGAAGGCATTCAGGCCGGCAGCGATAGCGAGCGCCAATTGTGTTCCGCTCCCCAGGCCCGCATGTTCAGGAATAACCGCTTCGATTTTTAGATGGCAGCTTGGCAGATTTTGGCCATGAAACTTGGCCCAGCGGCGAGCATATTCGACGGCGCGTGGGGCGTTCTGTCCAGAGATCTGAAAGTTTTCCGCCGGAGTCAGCGACAGCTTGAGGGACGGCTCTTGAATCATCGCGCCCACGCCGCCGAATTGACGCGCACCGGCAGCACCGAGCGACCAAAGGCCGAAGTGCAAGCGACTGGGGGCAGTGACGTGGACGGCGGTGGGCATGCGTGCAGGGGACAGGAGTCAGGGGGAGAGGCGGCTGGTGATGTAGGTTTGTAGATAGTTGAAGGCGTTGCGCTCTTGGGTTCCGGCGGTTTTGTGGATGGCGATTGTCAGGCGTTCGATTTCGTCGCGAATCTCGTGGTCGGCGATGATGCCGATTCTAGTGGCTAGGATCGCGGCTTCCAGCACGGCATGTTTGGCGCGGTTGAGGCCGAAAAAAGGCCGGACTTCGCCGTGGGCGACGACGCGGCATTCGATGTTGGCTCGCTCGGTGGAGTCGTCGAGCGTTTGTACCTCTAGGGCGAACCAGCGGCAGCACTCGGCCAAGCGTAGGCAGTTGAAACCGTCGATGGGTACGAGAGTTGGCGGCGATGGAAGCTGTCCGGTAGCCGCATGTGCCAATAGTTCCACGTCGTCGATTACATGAAAAACACAGCGCCGAGCGACTGAGAGATTTTGATAGGTCTGAGAAGTGTGAAAGGGCTTCAGCACAAAGCGGGTGAGGTCGCGAGTAACCCGCGGCCCCATGGGCGCGATATTCGGTTGGCCTTGCTGATTGCAACTGACGACGATGCCTTCCAGAATCAGTTCGTCGGTGGGCGCGGTGAGTGGCAGGGGCGTCGGCATTAGCAATGGCAAGTGTGAAGCTAGAACGTCACCGGTCCCGCCGGCAGCGGGGCGGCGGCGATGGCGGCGGGCCGTTCCAGTGCCATCGATGGCAAGCTACCGCTCATTGCAATGCCCGCAAGTCCCAGGAAATTAGCCAGGATGTCGTAGCCGTGCTCGGTGAGGATCGATTCGGGATGGAACTGCACGCCGAAGAGAGGCCAGTCGCGATGGGCGAGCGCCATGATGGTACTGTCATCGCTGCGGGCGGTGATTTCCAGCTCGGGTGGCAGCGTCGGCTCATCGACGACGAGCGAATGATAGCGGCCGACGGTGAGCGGGTTGGGTAAATCTGCGAACAGGGCTTTTGCTGCATGCGTTATGCGGCTCGCGCGGCCATGCAGCGGCTGATTCGCACGAATGATCTTGCCGCCGAACGCGGCGGCGATGGCTTGATGCCCCAGGCAAACGCCGAGTAGTGGAATCTGGCCGGCGGCGCGGGTTACCAAGTCGAGCGCGCAGCCGGCCTCGGTGGGTGTGCAGGGACCGGGGGAGAGCACGATGGCCGCGGGCCGTTGCTCGATAACTTCGTCGGCCGACACGGAGTCGTTGCGCAGCACCAGCGTTTCCTGCCCCAAACGACGCAGGTAACGAGCCAGGTTATGTACGAAGCTGTCGTAATTGTCGATCAGAACGATCATGCCGTTTGCGATTCAGGTGCCGAAGTGCGAGGCTCGTTCAAACTACGAGGCAGCAACCTTTATAGAGTTGAATCGCGAGGTTTGGCAGGCTGGTCGAGTTAAAAGATTCCCACTCCGAAATCGTTGCGGGGGGGCTGCCGTTTGGAGAGGGCGTCGCGCGATTCTCTGGTGGATTCGTGCGAGGGCGGGGTGGTGAAGTGGGGCCCGCCGGTGGAGGGTGTGCCGCCGCTGGAGGGGACGGGAGGCAGAATGTGCGGGGCGGGGGGTTGCGACTGCCCGGGCTCAGCGAAACTGCCGGGGGGCAGGCCGGGGGAACTCGCCGGCGCGCGGTGACCTTCTTCGGTGCCGGCGATTGTTGCTACGTCGATGTCGTCATCGTAATCGTCGTCGTAGCGGGTGACATATCCGGGCTGCTTCGACCGTTCCAATTCGGAGCGGAACTCGGCGATCACGCGGCTTTGAATCGCTTCGCGGCACTGCGAGTTGATCGGGTGGGCGATATCGGCATAGAGCTTGACCCGGCCCTCGGAGTCGCGAATCGCGCGGTCTTCGCGCTGGCGCACACCGCACTGATTGCAATATTGGGCCTTGAGGTGATTTTTTGAGCCACACTGGTGGCAATGGCTGGTCAGCTTGCGGCTGGGCATGGCCACGAAGGGGCCGTTCGTGCCGTCAATGATTTTTAGATCGCGAACGACGAAGCTATTGTCGAACGTGACCGAGCAAAAGCCTTGCAGCCGATCGTCGGTGTCGGTCATCAACTTGACGCGGACCTCGGTGATTTCCATGGCGTTTCCCTCCAAGTGGTCGCCTCAGTGGTATCCGTCCAAATGTGCTAACTCGCGGCTGCCGTTCTCGTTGCTGCCGTTGTCGTAGCAAAAACCGCTCCTACTCGCTGGGCCCGCAGCCGGGATGCCAGACGGCGAGCGCTGCGTGCGGAACGACAGAGGCCGAAATAACTCGACCCGCTGCCGCTCATCTGGTGTCCTAAAACATTTTCTTTCGCAAAACAATCGTGTAGTTGTTGAATCCAGGGGGTGACTTCGGACGCGGCGGCCTGCAGCCGGTTCACGAATAGCTTGCCGAGCTGGGCGGGATTTCCCATTGCGACGGCGGACTGAATATTTTCGACCGAGTTCGGTTCAGTGGCAGGCCAACAGCGCTTATAGACGGGCGCGGTGCCGATTCCGACGGGTGGACGAACAACCACCGTGTGGAAACGGCGGGCGCGAACCTCGTCTATCTTTTCACCGCGTCCGCGGCAGACCGCCGCGCCCTGCGTTAGGAAAAATGGGACGTCACTTCCGATCTTGGCGGCCAGTTCCCGCAAACGCTCGCGCGGCCAGTGCAGATTCCAGCCGATATTTGCCGCCACGAGCGCGGCGGCGGCGTCGCTCGATCCGCCACCGAGGCCGGCCGCGGCGGGAATTCGCTTCATGAGATGAATTTCAGCGCCGTGATTGAATTGTCCACGCATAACTTGTGCGGCATCGCGCACCAATTCGACGGCCCGCCAGACCAGGTTTTGCGGTCCGCCGGGAATTTCGCCATAGATTGGTTCGCGCGGCAGTCCTGTTGAATTGCAGACACTTGGCAGAGAATCGACCCATCCGCCCGCCCAGCGGCAGTGCAGGCGGATGCCAGGCTCGCTCGTCGGTGTGAATGTCAGCGAATCGTGGATGCCGATCGCCGTGATGAGCGTTTCGATTTCGTGATAGCCGTCGGAGCGCCTGGCCAAGACCTCCAGAAACAAGTTGAGCTTGGCAGGCGTCAATACTTCGACAGTTGTTGCGAATCGGCGAACGTGCATGCGCGCCGGCCAGGCGGGCGTCGGCAAATAGGAACCGCGCCAGCCTCCTCTCTGATCAAAAGGTGCCGCTTCAATAAAGGCCAGCCGGCGAAGAAATCAATGAAGTCGTGCTCGAGGTGCGATGGCTTAGCCACGAGTGATTGTACCGGCGGGACAATACGGGTCAATCTTAGCTTTGGTATTCGTGAGGAAACCGAACCGGACAAATTGTCGCCTCTTGCTGCCTCACGCATCATTCCGCCGCGAGGCTGGCGCAAACTAGCTCTTTGTCGTTGCGGGCAAAGATGTGTTTGTTGGCATAGGCGGGATGCGACCAGCAAACGCCGCCGCGCTGCCGGAGTTGATCGAGAGTTGGCTCCAGCAAGTGGGCCCGGCTGATTTCTTCGTAACCCTGTGGCGAAAGCTTGGCGATGATCAGGTCGCCACGCTCGTTGAAGAGAAAATAGCGGTCGGCGTTTTTCACGAAGTGAATGGTGCTCCAGCGGGCCGTCGGCACGGCGGTTTTGTCTTCCCAGATGCGGCGGCCATCCGCGGCGTCGAGGCAACGCAGCTCGCCATAACTATCGACGCCGTAGATATAGCCGTTGTCGAAGACCGGCGTGCTGATGATCGAATGCAAGGCGTCGGTGTTCTTTTCGTCGCGGCCCATGATCTGCCACAGCTTCTCGATCTCCGGCTTGTCGTTACGCAGGCGCAGCAGCAGCGAGCCATCGTAAAAAGAGGTGGAGAAGACGCGATCTTTTTCGATGACGGGTGTCGCGACGCCAATCGGCATCTTCACGGGCTTCCAATCGTAGCGCCACAGGGTTTTTCCCGTCGCGGCGGCTAAGCCGGAGACGCTGTCGCCGGTCCAGCAGATCACAACCGGCTGTCCGGCTTGCTGCACGAGCACCGGGGCAGAGTACTGAGCGCGATCGTTCAGGGCCTTCCAAGCCTCTTTGCCGGTGTTTTTGTTCAGAGCGACAATGCACGCCCCTTGCCCGCCGATATGCAAGATGACCAAATCACCCACGATCAGCGGCGCAGCGGTGATGCCCCAGACCGGCAAGTTGATCGTGTATTCCGCATCGAGATCCTTCTGCCAGACGATCGCCCCTTTTTCCGCGTCGAACACATGCAGGCGGCCGGTGGAACCCAGGGCATACGCCCGGCCGCCTTCGATCGTCACGCAAGCTCTCGGCCCGGCCGGATACGCCACTTTTCCGTAAGCACAGTCGTATTCGTAGGACCAAATCGACTCGCCGGTTTGCTCGTTCAGACAATGCACGCGTTCCGATTCGACCGGCCGCGTGACGCGGTCCATCACATAGACGCGGCCGTTCGCCACGGTCGGACCGCAATAGCCAGAACCGACGGGGGCGGTCCACTTGGGCGTCAATTGTGCCGAGGAGAATTTCTGCACGATGCCGGTTTCGCGCCACACGCCGTCGCGATTAGTTCCGCGCCACTGCGGCCAGTCTTCGCCCCGGGCGGCCACTGTGCAGGCAACTATCACGCAGGCAACCAATGAAAGCAGCAAAAAACTGGCGCGGGTCAGATGCAACATGCGGCGGCACTCCGTAACATAAGCGTTCAGCGGCTGTCCATCATCGTAAGGCATTTGGCGAGCGAGGGCTAATCCATGCAACTGCGACGGCGTCAATTTTTAGGTCAAACAGCGGCGGCGGCAACAGCAAGCTGCCTGGCCGCCGATTTGTGGTCACACCAGCAGGCTCAAGGGCAGACATCCGTGAACAACGAGATAGCCATCATCGACTGTCATCAGCATCTGTGGGATTTGGAGAAGCTCAAGCTGCCGTGGATCAAGCCGGGCACGCTCTTGGGCCGCAGTTACGTGATGACTGACTATCTGGAGGCCATCGCTGGGACGGGAATCCGCAATTCCGTTTATATGGAGGTCGATGTCGAGCCTTCCATGCAGCAAGCCGAGGCGGATCTGTTGATCGAGATCTGCAAAAGTGGGCGAGCACCGACGATCGCGGCGGTTGTCTCGGGCCGACCAGCCGCGGAGGCGTTCCCGACGTATGCATCACAATTCAAAGGCAGCCCTTACGTGAAGGGCATCCGCCAAGTGCTGCACGGCGACGGCACTCCGGCCGGCTATTGCTTGCAGGAGAGCTACGTGCGAGGAATTCAGTTGCTGGGCGAGCTTGGCCTGAGCTTCGATCTGTGCTTGCGTCCAAAGGAATTGGCCGATGGGGCTGCCCTCGCCGAAAAATGTCCTGGCACGCGGTTCATTCTCGATCATTGCGGTAATGCAGACCCGAAAGCGTTCATGATGGCTGGAGATTCTCGAATCGCCGATGCTAAAGTCGAGCATCAGGCCGACGAGTGGCGGCGCGGCATCGAGCGCGTTGCCGCGGCCAAGAACACGATTTGCAAAATCAGCGGTGTTGTCGCGCGCGTGCCGAAGGCCTGGAGCGCCGATGATCTCGCGCCAATCGTCAACCATTGTCTCGACAGCTTCGGATCCGATCGGGTCGTTTTTGGCAGCGATTGGCCCGTGTGCTTGAACGGTGCGTCGCTGCGGGAATGGGTGGCGGCATTGAAGCAGATTACTGCCAGCCGGCCGGCGGCGGAGCAGAGGCAACTGCTTCGTGAGAACGCAATTAAGTTCTATGGGCTGAAGTTGTGAGTCGCCAAAGCTCGGCAGGAGCCTCGCCCTCCC
>JANNTN010000715.1:0-10082 GCA_031394445.1 Anatilimnocola sp. | reverse complement strand
GGCAAGCTGCTCGATCAGCCGATGCTGCAAGTGCCGGTCGAGGCGTATTGGGAACGGGGACTAATCGGCGTGACGGTTGATCCCGATTTTCCCCGAGTGCCGCAAGTGTTTGTGTGTTTTGTGGCGAAGGAGCCGTATCCGCATCATGTGGTTAGCCGGTTTACGGTGAACGGCGATGTGGCGGAGCCGGGGAGCGAGAAGATTTTGTTGGTGGGTGACGACCAGCGGCAACTGGGCGGGAAGGTGCCGGCGGGGCACCAGGGGGGCGCGCTGCATTTCGGGCTCGACGGGAAACTGTATGTGGGAATTGGAGAGCAGACGGCGGAGACGCCGGCGCAGCGACTGGACACCTATCAGGGGAAGCTGCTGAGAATCAACAAGGATGGCACGATTCCGGCAGACAATCCGTTGCTCGATCAGACAGACGGAAAATATCGGGCGATTTGGGCGTGGGGGCTGCGGAATCCATTCACGTTTGCCGTGCGGGCGGGAACGGGGGAATTGTGGATCAACGACGTGGGTGGAAAGTTTGAAGAGATCAACCGCGGCGTGGCGGGAGCCAATTACGGCTGGCCGGCGGTGGAACACGGAACACCAGACGATAGGAGGTTCCGCGGCTCGGCGCATTCGTATCCGCAGGCGTCGATTGCTGGCGGAGATTTTTGCGGCTTAGGCTCGGCCTGGCCGGAAGCGTGGCGGGGGCGGTATTTCTTTGCAGACTTTGTGCATGGATGGGTCCAGACGCTCGATCCCGATCATCCTGAGCGGGTTGATTCGTTTGCCAGCGGATTGTCGCGGCCTGTTGATTTGCGGTTTGGTCCGCAAGGGTCGCTGTACGTGCTGCTGCGGAATGCGTGGGTGGTAGACGGCAAATTCTCGCCGGGGACGAGCGCGGTGTTGGAGATTGCTACGAAGCCAGTGATAAGTCAGTGAAGATTTATGGTTTGAACGCGGCATAGACGGCGCGTTTGAAATCGTCGTGCAGGGTCATGTGGTCCCAGGGGAAGAGTTGGGCCATGAAAATAGCGATGAGTTGCTTGTCGGGATCGACTATGAAGTAGGTGTAGAACACGCCGCCCCAGGAAAAACTGCCGACGGTGGCGACTTCGACGGGCTTGCTGGCGGGAGTGACGACGCCGAAGCCAAAGCCGAACTTGTCGCCGTGATTGGCGAAGGCGGGGGAAAGCTCACCGATTTGGTTTGAGGTCATTTGTTTAACTGTTTCGGCGCGAAGGAGTCGCCGTCCGTCGAGCTCGCCGCCGTTGGCGAGCATTTGCAGGAATCGCGCGTAATCTCCGATGGTGGAGACCAGGCCCGCGCCGCCGGAGTGATATTGGCTGCCGGCGAGAGGGTAAGTGGCGGAGAAACGAACGCGGCCGATGAAGGAGGTGGTGTCTTGCGGCTGGTCGCTGATGCGGCGGATGGTTTTATCGTCGTTGGGGGCGTAAAGAGCGGCAAGGCGATTCTTCTTCTCCGCTGGCAAAGCGAAGTGCGTGTCGCGCATGTTGAGTGGGGCGAAGATGCGCTTGTGGAAAAACTCGTCGAGGCTTTGGCCGGAGGCGACTTCGACGACGCGGCCGAGCACGTCGGTATTGAGGCCATATTCCCAGGCAGTTCCCGGCTCGACCTTGAGCGGCAGGCTGGCGAGGCGACGGACGTTGTCGGCCATTGTGCCGGGCGTTTCGATCAGGCCGTCGGAGATGCCGGCGTCGCGATAGAGTTTGGGCAGGACGGGTTGGTCCCAGAAACTGTAGGTGATTCCGGAAGTGTGCGTGAGCAGTTGGCGGATGGTGGGTGCAGTGCTGGCCGGCGTGCTGAGATCGGCAAGCGATTGATCGGGCTTGGCGTCAGGTTTAAGGACGCGGACGGAAGCGAATTCGGGGATGTATTTCGCGATTGGATCGTTAAGGCTCAGCTTGCCCTCCTCGACTAGCATCATCGCGGCGACGGAAGTGATGGGCTTGGTCATCGACGCGATGCGATAGATCGTGCCTGCGCTGATTGGAATGCCCGCTTCGGCATCTTGCTTGCCGATTGTGGCGAGGTGAATCAACTTGCCATTGCAGGCGACGAGGGCCGCGCCGCCGGAAATTTGTTTTTTCGTGACGGCGGCTTGTAAGAGCTGATCGATGGCGACGAGCTTTTCGGGTGAGAATCCGGAAGCTTTGGCATCGCCACGAGGAAGGGACAGCGGGGCGGGAGCGAGCTGGGCGTGGAGCGGGGCCGCGATGATGAGAGCAAGGATTGAAAAGCGCGAGCGATGAAAAATGATCATGCTGGTATAGAGCCAAAGACAGGGAATGAGCCAAGGATAAACGCGGATTAACACGGATCAGACGTGGCGGAGAAAAAAAGAGAACCACGAATCATACGAATGACACGAATCAGATAGGAATGAACCAGAAGCGGAGTGTTAGCCACAGATGGAACACGGATAAAACACAGATGATCAGAGCCGGGACTTCATTTGGTCCCGGCTGTTGGTAATAAAATTCCGTTACTTCAGCTCTTTGAGTTGGATGTCTTTGAACTGGATAGTCATTGCGAAGTTGGCGTGAGCTTGGAGGGCGAGGACGCCGGAGGTGGTGGCTTTGTCTTTCTGGTTGTCGATGACTTCGGACATGAGCACGCCGTTGACGAAGTGCTGCAGGTGATTGCCCTTGGCGACGATGCGATAGTCGTTCCAGTCTTCGTTTTTCACCTTGGCTTGCAGATCGACCGGATCGCCGAATTTTTCCGCTTCTTTCTTGCCGTCGGCGGCGACTGTCACTTTTTCGCCGCGCTGAGCCAGAAAGGCGCGGGCCTTTTCTTCGTAGTTCATGCCGGTGTATTTGGGGCTGGCGTCGATGTCGGCCTGGTAGCCGCTGACGATGAATTTTGCCTCGTCGATGACGCGGCTGCGATATTGCACGCCGGAATTGCCGCCGACGATCTTGTATTTCAGGCGCAATTCGAAATCGGCGGGCTGGCCCCCTTCCCAGATGAGAAACGTGTTGTATTTCTCTTTCGTGAGGCGGCTGTCGGCGGTGGTTTTGGCGGTGATCGCGCCGTCTTGGACGCTCCAAAATTCTTTGTCGCCGCGCCAGCCGGCAAGGTCGCGGCCGTTGAAGAGAGCGGTGAAGCCCTCGTCGGCCGGGGCGGCGGTGGGGACGATGCAAAAGACAAACAGCAGAAGTAGGGAGGCGGATTGCAGTTTCATGGGTGTGCCTTGTGAATACATGGAACAAGCGGCCAATGTGCGAAATAGCATAGCGACTTTCTCGGGATGGCGCAGCGTGTCGAAAGCCGGCATCGTGAAACGAGTGCGGCATGTATCGCGTGCAATAGCTGGCTTACACTGTGCGAGATAAACGTGGTGTAAATTCGAGCTAAGGATTTTCGATGTCAGCAGTAGCTGCGGTGCCGTTTTTGGTGGGCGGGCGTGTAGAAACGTCGGCGAGCGATCGCTACGGCGAGGTGTTCAATCCTTCGACGGGGAAGGTGCAGGCGCGGGTGCCGTTTTGCACGGGGGAGGAAATCGAGAGAGTGGTGCAGGCGGCTGTGGTGGCGCTGCCAGCGTGGGGGGAGACGCCGGCGGTGGAGCGGGCGAAGGTGATGTTTCGGTATCGCGAGCTGTTGGTGGCGCGGAGCGAGGATCTGGCGGCGCTGATAACGCGGGAGCATGGCAAGACGCTGGGCGAGGCGCGGGCGGAGATGCAGCGTGGGATCGAGATGGTGGAGTTTGCCTGTGGAATTCCGAGCTTGTTGATGGGGCAGTCGCTGGCGAATTTGGCGACGAGTGTCGATTGTGCGACCAGCCGGCATCCGGTGGGCGTGTGCGTAGGAATCACGCCGTTTAATTTTCCGGCGATGGTGCCGCTGTGGATGTTTCCGGTGGCGATTGCGTGCGGCAACACGTTTATTTTGAAGCCGTCGGAGAAAGTACCGCTAACGGCGGTGCGGCTGGGGGAAATGCTGACGGAGGCGGGCTTGCCGGCGGGGGTGTTCAATATCGTGCAGGGGGACAAAGCGGCGGTGGATGCGCTGCTGACGCACAAGAGCGTGCGGGCCGTGTCGTTTGTGGGCTCGACGGCCGTGGCACAGCACATTTATCAGACGGGGACGGCGAATGGAAAGCGGGTGCAGGCGGCGGGCGGAGCCAAGAATCATTTGATCATCATGCCGGACGCCGATTTGGATCAGGCGGTGAAGGCGCTGCAGGTCTCGGCGTTTGGATGTGCGGGGGAGCGGTGCATGGCGGGGAGCGTGGCGGTTCCGGTGGGCCGGATCGCGGATGAATTTGTGGAGGGGCTGTGTAAAGTCGGGCGTTCGATGAAAGTGGGGCCGACGGATGGCGGTGGAGAGGTGGATATGGGGCCGCTGATCAGCGGGGCGCACCGCGACCGCGTGGCGAGTTATTTAGACGTGGCGAAAGCGGAGGGGGCGGAAGTGGCGCTGGACGGGCGATCGTTCGATTTGCCGCGCGAGGGATTTTTGCTGGGGCCTAGTGTTGTCGATCGTGTACGGCCGGAGATGCGGATGGCCCGCGAGGAGATTTTTGGGCCGGTGCTGTCGGTGGTGCGGGTGAATGATCTCGAAGAGGCGTTGGCGATTGGCCGGCAGTGCGAATATGGTAACGGCGCGAGCATTTTTACCAACAACGGTTATGCAGCACGGGAGTTTTCGCGTCACTTCAACGCGGGCATGATCGGGATTAATGTGGGCGTGCCAGCCCCGATGGCGTGGTTTCCGTTTACCGGGTGGAACAAATCGTTTTTTGGCGACCTGCACATTCAAGGGGTCGAGGGCGTGCAGTTCTATACGCAGCAGAAACTGACGCTCAGCCGGTGGTTCAAGTCGGCGGCGGATTCGCACGCTGATCCGATTTGGAAAGGTAAGTGAACAGCTTGGAGGCCGATTTGTCGCGACCGGAAGCGATTTGGTTCCTGATCGCAGCCCGCACGTTGTGATTAAATAGTTGCTTCGCGAGGCTTTTCCTGTTTACATACGTGCATATGGTTCCGGTGATCGCCTGAGCGGCGATGCAATTCTTTGGTTCAAAGGGCAAAATCCGTGAAGTTCAACTTGATTGGGTTGGTTCTCCTCCTGGCAGCACCGTGGGCAGCACATGGCGGCGATTCTGACGCCAAGCTGATTCGCGCGGGCATGATCGGTTTGGATACGTCCCATGTTCCGGCGTTTGCCAAGGTTTTCAACAATCCTAAAGCCGATGGCGAAGTGGCGGGCATTCGCGTTGTGGCCGGCTATCCAGGGGGGACAGACATTCCAGCCAGCCGCGATCGCGTCGCAAAATTCACCGAAAACCTGCGCGAGATGAAAATAGAAATCGTGGATTCGATTCCCAAGCTGTTGGAAAAAGTCGATGTCGTGCTGCTCGAAAGCGTGGATGGACGAATTCATTTGCAGGAGGCGATTCCGGTGATCAAGGCGGGCAAGCCGCTGTGGATCGACAAACCGGTCGCTGGCTCGCTCGCCGACGCGATCGTGATTTATGAATTGGCAAAGAAGCACGGCGTGCCTTGCTTTTCCGCCTCGTCGCTGCGGTTCAATCCCGGCTTGCAAGCAGTCTTGAAGGACGAAAAGGTCGGCTCGGTCGTTGGCGCGGCGACATGGGGCTCTTGCTCCTATTCGCCGGGCACGCCCGACATGTTTTTTTATGGCATTCACGGCATCGAGCCGCTGTTTGTGTTGATGGGCGGAGGCTGCGAGACGGTCAGCCGGGTGCATACTGCCGACACGGACTTTGTCACGGGTGTTTGGAAGGACGGCCGGATTGGAACCTATCGCGGCATTCGCAAGGCGGCGGCTGGTTCAGGGGCCACCGTTTTTGGCAGCAAGGCGATCGTCGATCCGCCCAAAGTGAGTGGCGGCGGATACGAGCCGCTGTGTCAGGAGATCGGCCGCTTTTTCAAAACGGGCAAGTCGCCTGTCAGTGCCGAGGAAACGATTGAGATTTTTACATTCATGGAGGCGGCTGACGAAAGCAAGCGGCAAGGTGGAGCGCCGGTGTCGATGGCCGAAGTGCTTTCCAAGGGTCAGTCTGAAGCTGCCACCAAGCTCACTCAATTTCAGTAAATCCAAAAGACGCTTCTCAGGAATTCTCGCATGTCACCGCTTGCTCGTCGCCAATTTCTCGAAGATTCGATGCTGGCCGCCGCGTCCGTCGCTGTTGGCGTTGCGCCGCAGGTTGCGGCCGGCGATGATACGCCAGTGAAATCCGCCAACGATACCATTCGCCACGCTGTGATCGGCTGCCGGATTCGAGGCCACGTGCATGCGAAGGAATTCGCCGGTAAGCCGGGCGTCGAGGTGGCTTACGTGTGCGATCCCGATCGGGATTTGGCCGAGGAGTTGGCCGAGGCGGTGGAAAAGCAACAGGGCCGGCGTCCCAAAGCTGTGCAGGATTTGCGGACGGTGTTCGACGACAAGACCGTCGATACAGTTTCGATTGCGGCACCGAATCACTGGCACGCGTTGGCCGCTATTTGGGCCATGCAGGCTGGTAAAGATGTCTATGTTGAAAAACCAGTGAGCCACAATGTGAGCGAAGGCCGGCGCATTGTGCAGGTCTCTCGAAAAACGGGACGGATTTGCCAGGGAGGGACGCAATATCGTTCAAGCGGGGCGAACGCCGCGGCAGTCGAATACATGCGGCAAGGCAAGCTCGGCGAAGTCAAAGTGGCGCGTAGCGTGGTCTATGGCGGCCGCGGCTCAATCGGCGAGCGGGGCACATACGAAGTGCCGTCGAACGTGGATTACAACCTGTTTCTCGGCCCCGCTCCTCACGTTCCACTTACTCGCCCGAAGCTGCACTACGACTGGCATTGGGTTTGGGACACGGGCAATGGTGAGCTGGGCAACAACAACGTGCATTCGCTCGATCTGTGCCGGTGGGGCCTGGGTGTTACGGGGCTGGGCAAAACGGTGATCAGCTACGGCGCGCGGCTCGGCTATCTCGACGCCGGCCAGACGCCGAACACGCAGGTTTGCATCTTCGACTTTGGTGATAAAACAATCGTGTCCGAAACGCGTGGCCTCAAAACCGAACCATATCGCTTCAAAGGGAGCGTTATTTTCGAGGGCACGCAAGGCTTTATCGCGGGCAGTTCGCTCTTCGATCTGGAGGGTAAGCTCGTCAGCACCTTTGAGGGAAAAACCGAGAACCACTTTGCCAATTTTCTAAAAGCAGTTCGCAGCAAGCGGCGAGAAGATCAGAATGCGGAGATTCTCGAAGGGCATCAGTCGAGTGCGTTATGCCACATTGGCAATATCTCGTGGCGATTGGGCCGCGAGGTTGCGCCGAGCGAGCTACGAGCCGAGATTGGCAAGCTAAAGGTGCAGGAAAAAGTGTTGGCCACACTCGACCGAACGCTGGAGCATTTGCAGAGCAACAAGATCGACCTGGAAAAAACGAAGCTCACGCTAGGGACGCTGCTGGAAGTGGAGCCGGACCGTGAAACATTCAAGGGCAACGAGCAGGCGAATCGGTTGTTGACGCGCGAGTATCGTAAGCCGTTCGTCGTGCCGTCCGAAAGTGAAGTGGGATAATCAGGTCAGCTCTTGCAACGGTTTCCCGCCATCGACGACGATGGGGACGGGGCGGCCTTGGTTGTTGGTCCAGTGGGTGGAAAGGTCGATTCCCAGATGGCGGAATGTGGTGGCGGCGAGGTCTTGTGGGCGGATGGGCTGGCTGGCGATCTCTCCGCCGCGAGAATCGGTCGAGCCGATGACGCGGCCGTGTTGAAAGCCGCCCCCGGTCAGTGCCAGCGACATGACGGCGGTCCAGTGGTCGCGCCCCAATTCCTTATTGATGACCGGCGAGCGGCCGAATTCACCCATCATCACGACGAGCGTGTCGTCGAGTAGCGCGCGTTGTTCCAGGTCGTTGGTGAGGGCGTACAGCGCGCGATCCACTTCGGGAAGGATCGGTTTCAGGCCTTTCTCGATGCCGCCCCACTGCACGTTATCGCCGTGGTGATCGAAATAGCCCCATTTGCCGCTGACGAGCACAAACGTGACGCCGGCTTCGACCAGCCGGCGGGCGAGTAGCGCTTTTTCGCCGACGCTGCCGCGGCCATATTCGTCGCGGAGGGTATCGCGCTCGGTGGACAGATTGAATGCCTCCTGCACCTTGCCCGAGACGACCATTTCGTAGGCTTGCTGCGAATAGCGGTCGAGCTGCTCCATCGTGGCACCACGATCGAGCTGATGACGGAGGCGATCGAACTGCCGCCGCAGGTCGTTGCGATTGCCAAGGTGGCTGGCGTCGATTCCCTTCGGCAAAACGAATTTGCCGGCCAGCTCCAGGCCTTTCACCGGCTCATAGCGATTGCCGAGTTGTCCCGCGCCATACACATCGGCGGTCCACGAAGGAGCGAGGCCGATGAAGGCGGGGAGTTCTGGGTCGTTGGCACCGCGAAACTTGGCTACCAGCGAACCCATCGAAGGATAGCCGGCACCATCGCGGCCGTCGTCGGTGCGGCGGGCCAGCGGATTGCCGGCTTGCATGGTGATGGGAGTGTGATTGCTGGCCGAGCAATCGACGCTGCGGACGATCGTCAACTTATCGGAGATCGAAGCTTGCAGCGGCATGTGTTCCGTAAAATGAACACCCGACAACTTGGTGGGCAGTGTAGCGAAGGGACTGCGAATCTCGACCGGCGCTTCAGGCTTGGGATCCCACATGTCGATCTGGCTGGGACCGCCCGATAACCAAAACACGATGACGGACTTGTGCTTTTTCGCGCTTTTGAGGAGCTCAACCTCGTTGCCGTGTGCGGCTGCGGACAATCCCGCCAGACCGGCGGCCCCTGCCTGTAAAAACCACCGCCGAGAAGCGACGCGAAGCGGACTAATTGGCGACGCGGCAAAGAGGCTCTGCGGAGAAAGCGGTTGACCGAGTGGATGTGCTGCGCTACTTACGGATGCCTGCATCACGGATTCTCCTGGTGTCGAGCCGTAATCTTATCGACCGGTGTGACAAAACGCCACACATTTTGAGCGGTATTGACCAGCAGTTTCGGCAATTTATTGAAACTGGAACTGTGCTAAAGCGGAAGGATTGGGTTAAACTGTAAGCTCCCGCTCGCCCTCCCGCCTTTGTGCCAACTCTCGGTTGCGCTGCCATGCAAGTTCTGCCTGTCATCGTGTGCCTGCTGCTCGCCCCCGGCGATGTGCTCGCCGAATCGCGGCCGACGACCGAGCAAGTGCGGTTCTTTGAATCGTCGATTCGGCCTCTCTTGGTCGAGCACTGTCAAAAATGTCACGGGCCGGCGAAGCAGTTCAATGGCCTGCGGGTCGATTCGCGGGAGGCACTGGTTCGTGGCGGCGATTTGGGGGCGGCGATTGTTCCCGGGCAGCCGGAAGCGAGTTTGCTCATCCGCGCCGTGCGGCGGATCGATGACGATTTGAAAATGCCGCCAGAAAGCAAGCTGACCGAGCGGCAGGTGGCCGATTTGGTGAAGTGGGTGGAGATGGGTGCGACTTTTCCGGCCAATGCGGTCGCAGCTTCGGATGGTCGGCCCAGCCGCGATCCCAATCATTGGGCGTTTCAGCCTGCGGCATTGCCGTCGTTGCCTGAAGTAGGTGACAGGCTGTGGTCGCAAACGGCGATTGACCATTTTGTTCTGGCCAAGCTAGAAGTTGAGAAAATCGGCCCTGCCGCGACAGCAGATAGACGAACGCTCGTCCGCCGCGTGACGTTCGATCTGCACGGCTTGCCGCCGATGCCCGATGAGATCCAGGCGTTTCTTGCCGATGACAGGCCCGACGCCTTGGAGCGGTTGGTCGATCGACTGCTCGCGGCACCGGCTTATGGCGAGCGGTGGGGCCGGCACTGGCTTGACGTGGCTCGCTATGCCGATTCGAACGGGCTCGACGAAAATGTGGCTCACGGCAACGCCTGGCGATATCGCGATTATGTCGTGTCGTCGCTGAATCGCGATAAGCCGTTCGATTTGTTTTTGACAGAGCAATTGGCAGGCGATTTGTTGCCGGCGAATGACCAGCAGCAAAGACACGAGCAACTCATCGCGACTGGTTTTTTAGCGATCGGCCCAAAAGTGTTGGCGGAAGTCGATGAA
>JANNTN010000678.1:0-2945 GCA_031394445.1 Anatilimnocola sp. | reverse complement strand
CCTTTCACGTGTACAGGTGTTACATAGCCAGGCGGCCCTTGCCCGCCCATCCGCTCATTGCCAACCTGGCAATTGGCAATTTCACACAAGGACCGACCGCGCCGGCGTGAAGGAAGCAGGGCGGTGCGGCTGCTGCCCAGGCATTTATTCACCTGATGAATAAACTGAATAAGCCCAAAGCGAATGAACAGCCAGAAACCCCTGCACCGCAGGCACTTGCGGCGAAACTGACCCCCGACCTTTTTTTGCATGAATGAATAAGGCATCCCGCAGGAAATAAACGACCTCATTTATCCCGTGCCGAACACTATTGCGGTACTCCGGGGAGAGGGGCTGAGGGTGAGAGGTTCTCGCTCGCTGGCGTGAAGGGTTACAACCACGATGCCCTTCCCGCGGCCCACTATTTGCACATGTACAAATGTTCCAAAGCCCCTGCCACTTCGGCCACCCGCTCTTTGACAACCTGGCAGACCTCGCCTTTCGCAACCTCGCGGGCGAGTATTCCTGCGCCCTGCTCACCCAACCGTTCAGCCTCTACTAGTAGTACTAGCCCTACCCTGCAAAAACAGCCAGGCATATAGACGCAAACATTGAATTATCAATGAGTTACGAACACACACCATTACTCAATCGCAAGAAATGTTTTTACAGGCCCTCTCCTAGTACCCCCCACTCAGGGCCTGCTCACGCAACAATCGCCAATTCTGCTGACTCCTGGCCCCTGGCCCGCTTGGCAATTCGGGCAATCCGGGTGATCCAGGTTGGCCTTGGCGAATGCTGGTGGCATTTGTTACAAGTTGCCGCCGCGCAAGCGTTCTGTGACTTCATCCGCGCGGTGAATCTTTCGCGTTCATTGCTGGAATATGAAAAACTTTTTCCGCGTCGTGCATATCACGTTGCGACGGCGCTATACGTTTGCGGCCGCCATCGCCTGCTCGCTGGGCGTGGCGATGTTTTGGGGCGGCAATCTGGCCCTGCTCAAGCCCGTCATCGACATCGTTTTCAGTGGCGGCAAGCAGCCGCATGAACTGGCCGATATTCGAGTGGCTGAGGCCCAAGAAAAATTGGCGAAGACTGAGGCAGAACTAGCGAGCTTAAATATTGAGCTGGCGGCCGCCAAGTTGCCGGAAAAACAGCGCGAGTTGGAGGCTCAGCAACATCGGCTAAAGCAGCGGCAATTGGGCGACTCAAAGTCGCTACAGGCGACTGAATTTGTCCGGCCGTTGATTAAAAACTATCTGCCGAACGACACGTTCACCGTGCTCGTCGGGTTTCTCGGTTTTTTCATTGCGGCGACGCTGCTGAAAGACGCAATGCTCGTCGGCAACCTCGTGCTGGTCGAACGACTGACGCAACTGGCCACGCTCGATCTGCGGAACCGCATGTTTCGCAAGACGTTGCAGCGCGAGATGGCCCATTTCGGCGAGGGGCATTCCAGCCATCTGATGCACCGCATCAGCAGCGACGTGACCTGCGTCATGCACGGCGTGAATGTCCTCTGCGGACGCATGATTCTGGAACCGCTGAAAATGGTCGTCTGCCTCGCCGGGGCGGCCTATTTCTCCTGGCGACTGTTGCTCGTCTCGCTGCTCGTCGCGCCGATCGCTGCGTACATCATGGTTCGGCTCTCCAAATCGCTACGGAAGGCGAACAAGCGGGCGATGGAAGAGATGGGTTTCCTCTACACGCTGCTGGCCGAGACGCTGACCAACATTCAAACGGTGAAAGCCTTTGGCATGGAGCGGCACGAGCGCAACCGCTATCACCAAAGCGGCAAAAAGTACTACCACCGCGCGATGCGAATCATGTTCTTCACAGCCCTCGGCCGAGGCAGCGGTGAATTCTTAGGCATGGCGATCATCTGCCTGGCAATCACGGCCGGTGCTTATTTGGTGCTGCATCCCGAGGCCAAGATTTTTGGCGTTTCGATCATGGGTAAGCCGCTCGAATACAGCTCGCTCTTGGCGTTTTTTGCTCTGCTAGCGGGCGTGAGTGACCCGGCCCGCAAGATGTCGGAAGTGATGGGGCAGTTGCAGCGCGGTGTCGCTGCCGCGGACCGTGTTTTCGAAATTCTGGACGGCGAATCGAAAATCATCGACCCGCCGAACCCCAAGACGCTGAAAACTATACGTCCCGAACTGGTTTTCGACCGCGTTTCGTTTAAATACTCCACCGGTGAGCAAGTGCTGCACGATGTGGAATTGCGGGTTCCGTTTGGCCAAAGCGTCGCAATTGTCGGCCCCAATGGCTGCGGCAAAACCACGCTGCTGAACCTGCTGCCGCGGTTTTACGACGCTTCCAGCGGCGCGGTAAGGCTCGACGGCATCGACGTTCGCGATTTACGTGTGAAGGAGTTGCGGCGCACGGTTGGTCTGGTCGCGCAGCAAGGCACGTTGTTCGACGACACCGTGCTAAATAATATTCGCTATGGCTCCCTGGGCGCTAGCGAGGCCGATGTCATTGCGGCGGCCGAAAAAGCCTACGCCCATCGGTTCATCCTCGATCGTTTGGAAAAGGGTTATCAAACAATCGTTGGCGAACGCGGCGGCCGCCTTTCCGGTGGTCAGCGGCAGCGGATTTTGCTCGCTCGCGCGATTCTGCGCGATCCAAAGTTCTTGATTCTCGACGAAGCCACCAGCCAGATCGACCTCGAAAGCGAACAACTCATTCACAAGGCCCTCGAACAGTTCATTCGTGGCCGCACGACATTGATGATCACTCACCGCATGTCGTCGATCGCCCTCGCCGACACGATCGTCGTGATGGACATGGGCCGAATCATCGACACCGGCAAGCACCAAGAATTAATTGGCCGCTGCGATCTCTACCGCCGGCTATACCAGCTCGGGTTTCAACAGGCAGCGTAGGGCAAACAACCATAGCCGAATTCGTGTGAATTCGGTCTGTCAGAGCGGGGAATTCTCACGAATTCCGCTACCAATTTC
>JANNTN010000672.1:0-9033 GCA_031394445.1 Anatilimnocola sp. | reverse complement strand
GAAGAGAACGTCGATGGGCATTTTTTCGCGTTCGTATTCGTAAGGAGGCGGGATCCAGGCGAATTGGCCGGGGTCGAGGCGATGAATGGCGGCCAAGATTTGGATGGTGGCGGACACTGAACGAACCGCGTGGGCATCCGTGATGTGCAGGGCTATGCCGCCGCACCGCTCGCCGCGAAATTTGTCGAATGTGGGTACGAAGCGGAGTGGACGGATGGCGAGGCCCTGTAAATCGGTCACAGTGAGTGAGTTCGCGAGCTCATGAGGATTGATGAACGGCGCGCCGATCACTTCAAAAGGAATTGTTGTACCGCGGCCTTCGGAGAGGTTTGTTCCTTCCAACAGGACTTGGCCCGGATAGAGCGTGGCCGTGGTCGTGCGTTGCATGTTGGGCGAGGGGGGAACCCAATCCCGCCCGGTTCCATGGAAAAACAAGTTGCAGAACCAGTCCGTCATCGGCACGACTTCCAAAGTGGCCCCGATTTGCTGTTCGGCATTCATCAGCCTTGCCAGCTCGCCGAGCGTCAAGCCGTGGCGGAGGGGAATCAACGCTCCGCCGACGAAGCTCTCATAGCCCGATTCGAGCAGCGGCCCTTCGGCAACGTCGCCGCTCAGTGGATTTGGACGATCGAGAATGAGGACGGGAATTTTGGCTGCGGCACAAGCTTTCAAGCAGTTCTGGATCGTCCAGGCGAATGTATAGACGCGCGTTCCCACATCTTGCAAATCGATCACCAAGCAATCGAGCCCTTCGAGCATCTCCGGCGTCGGTTGGCGGGTTTCGCTGTACAGGCTGTAGATCGGTAGATCGAGCGGTTCGTAGCGGCTGTGCCCCGACTCGATCATGTTGGCCTGCTCTTCGCACCAAAGACCGTGCTGTGGCGAGAAGATGGCGGCAAGCTGGCCGGGGAATTTTGCGTCCAGGAGGTCGCAGGCATACCGAAACGAGCTATCGACCGAGGCCTGGTTCATTAGCAGGCCGAAGCGAGCGTTGCGCAGTGACGAAGGGGGATCGGCGAGGCAGCGGTCGAGGCCGGTTTGGAAATGGGTTGCCATCGGTGTATTTACGAAACGCTCACTTCTGCGGCGAACTTGCGGGAGGTGTTTTTGTAAGTGTTGGCGTGGCTTGTGGTTAGGCAAATCGTCGCAAAATCAAAGCGCTCACATTGAGCAGTAAGTGAGCGGTTCGTGAGCTGTCAGTGAGTCGTTTGTGAGCGGTTGGTGAGCATGGTGTGAGGGTTTCAAGTTCCATGTTCCAAGTTTCAGGTCCAGGTTAGGGCGCAGGATGGGTATGTCCCGGGCTGGTGCTTCGGGTTGGTGGCGCGAGTGCCGCCCAATAGATACATTGCAATCTGCGCGAAAAACCGGGCGAGAATTGCCAGGTTTTTTTGGTTGACAAGCATGTGAGTTCAGCCGCCGCCTGCGCCTTCGGCTACGGGTTAAACAAAGATGGAAAAAGGCCCTATTCGTAGAGGGAGTATTTCTGGCGGCGGCGTTCAAAGTCGAATACACCTTCGCGGGCGATTTCTAGGATTTGGTCGGTCGATTTGCCATCGGTGATCGCTTGCAGCACTTTGGCGTTGCTGAGCAGCCGGTCGTAGCCTTTCACTTCCCACTGGTCGGGATGGACCTTTCGCAGGGCGGTCGCGATGGCGAAGCCGGTGCGGAGTGGTTCGAAGTGGCTGCGGTCGGTGATGAGGATGTTGATGCCGCCGCATTTTTGGTTGGCGAACTTGCTGCTGGTGGGGGTGAATTCGATGGGGACAAAAGAGACGCCCGCTATGGCGCCACGATTGAGCTCCGCGGCGAGCTTCTGGCCGTCGAGCCAGGGGGCACCGATGACTTCGAACGGAGTATCGGTGCCGCGGCCGACGGAGACGTTGGTCGTTTCCAAGAGGCCGATGCCGGGATAGAGAAACGCCTGCGTGAGGTTGCGCATATTAGGAGAAGGGTTCACCCACGTCAGGCCTGTCGCATCCCAGTAATCGGCCCGTTTCCAGCCGACGCACTCGATGATTTGCAGATCGACGGTCAGCTTGAGTTCGTCTTGAAACATGCGGGCGAGTTCGCCCGTCGTCATGCCGTGGCGGACGGGCAGCTTATGGAAGCCGACGAACGACTCCTTGCCGGCGTCGAGCAGCGGCCCGGCGACCGCGACACCGCCAATCGGATTGGGCCGGTCGAGCACGACGAATCGCTTGCCGTTCTCGGTACAGGCCTTGAGCGCTTCGCCCATCGTGGAAGTGTAGGTATAGAATCTCGCGCCGATGTCCTGAATGTCGAACACAATCGTGTCGATTTCGGCCAGCATCGCGGCGGTCGGCTTCCGCGTTTCGCCATAGAGGCTAAAAACCTTGAGCCCCGTCGCTTGATCGCGCGTATCGCCGATTTTGGAAACATCGAGTTTTCCCTCGAAGCCATGTTCGGGACTAAACAGTGTCACCAAATCGACGTTTTTCGCGTCGTGGAGCAATTGGACCGTTGTTTCCCCTTCGCGGCTGCGGCCGGTGTGGTTTGTGATCAGGCCGACTTTACGGCCGGCGAGTTGGCGGAAGCCTTCGCGCTTCAGGACGTCGATACCGGTTAGGACTTCACCGTGGGGTAGGCTTCCAGCCTGCCGCGTCTCGCGAATCGCTCCCGCCACCACGGTCGCAATCCTCCCCGCGAGCGGATTTACGAGCCCCTTGCCGTCTGGATGCACTCGATTGCTCAGGAAGATAAAGAACATGTCGAGGCCCGGATCGGCCCAGAAAACGGTTCCCGTGAAACCGCCGTGCCCGAAAGCCGCGTCGGTCATGAGCTCGCCGCGATTGATGGAGTAGCTGCTGCGTTTGTCCCAGCCCAGGCCGCGCATATAGACCGGCGGATTGGCCGGAATTCCTTCCATCGTGCTGCGCGTGCCGCCGAGAATTTTGTAACCACGCGTCATCGTCGCGACTGTTTGCGGAGCCAGCACGCGCGTGCCGTTGTACTCGCCGCTAGCGAGCATCATCTGGGCATAAACGGCTAAATCTTCCGCCGTCGAAAACAGGCCTGCGTGACCGGCTACGCCATCGAGCAAAAACGCCCGTGGATCGTGAACTTCGCCTTGAATGAACTTCTCGTCGGTCTTTTCGCGTTTCTCCGTTGGGGCGGATCGCTTTTTCAACGGTTCGGCTGGCGTGTAGCCCGTTTCGCGCATGCCGAGTGGCTTGTAGATGTTCTCCTGCGAGAACTCATGCACCGATTTGCCGCTGACGCGCCGGACGATCTCGCCCAGCGTGATGAAATTAACGTCCGAATAGATCATCCTCGTGCCCGTCGGAGCTTGCAGCTTCAGCTCGCATATCTTCTTGATCGCTTCATCGCGACCGTTCTCGTAGTCCTTCACGCTGTTGTCGGGAAGCAGGCCGCTCTGGTGTGTCAGCAAGTCAAAAATAGTGATTGGGTCTTTATCATTGGCCGCGAATTCTGGGATGATCGACGAGACGCGCTGGCCGAGCTTAAGTTGGCCGCGCTCGACGAGCAACATGATGCTGGTCGCTGTGGCCACCGGCTTGGTGATCGACGCCATGTCGAACACGGTGTCGGTCGTCATCGGCAATTCGCTCGGCTGAAGCTGCTTGTTGCCATACGCCTTGAGCAGCACGATTTTGCCGTGCCGGCCAACGCAGACGACGCAGCCGGGCATTCGCTTTTCGGCTAAGCCTTCGGCGACGATCGCATCGATCCGCGCCAGGTGGGTGCTATCCATGCCGACCGATTCCGGTGTTGCGTGCGGCAAGCCGGCACCTGAAGCGTTGAGCGAAAGCAGACCAATCAAAAGACCAACGGCAACAAATCTCAATATATTCACGGCAATAATCCTGCGATGGATGAAAACTCAAGTTGAAACGGCCCGATGCGGAACAAACAGAGAGACGATACTGCCGACGAGGAATGTCGTTCCCGCGCCGACAACAGCCAGCCACGGAAAGGCGAGTCGAAAGCCCTTTGGAAACGCTTCTGTAATAGTCATCGTCGGCAAGCCAAACTGCAAGAATAATAGCAGAACGAGGCCCACCGCCATGCCGACCAGCGCGCTGGCCTGCCCGGCCCGGCGGGTGAACACACCGAGTGCGAACACGCCCAGCAACAAGCCGAACACAAATCCGGCAATCGTGAGGGCCGCATCGACGACGACGGAACCGTTTGCCGCGATCCGCTCGGCCAAGATACCTAGCGCAATTTGTATCACTCCGAAAATCAGCGTCATGATGCGCGTGAGCAGCAAGAGCTTTCCCGACTCGGGCGGCGTGCGCTTCCACGGCAGGTAAAAATCGTTGATCACGACAGCGGCGGAGGCACTCAGCGAGCTGGACAAGTTCGAAGCCAGAATCGCAGCCAGCATCAGCCCGATCAGTCCCATGTTTCGGGGATAGTTGTTGACGATGAAATGGGCAAACACTTCGTCGGGCTTGAGCGTGACGTCGGGCGGCAAGGGATTCTGCGAAAAGTAACAAGCCAGCTCGATGCCGATGAACAGAAACATGGCGAACTGAATCATCACGACGAACCCGCTGGCCAACAACGCACCGCCCGCCGCCCGCTGGCTTTTGGCGCTGAGATAACGCTGCACCATCGAATGGTCCGTGCCGTGCGTTCCTATCGTGAGCACTGCCCCGCCAAGAAAGCTCGCCCAAAACGTGTAAGGTTCCGTCCACGACCAACGAAAATCGAAAACTTGCAGCTTGCCCGTTTCGGCAGCGAAATGGGCGATCTCTCCGAAGCCACCGGTAACTTGGTTCGCAATTACGAAGATTGCGGCGATCCCCCCCAGCACATACACCGCGAACTGAATGCAGTCGTTCCAAACGACCGAGCGCATTCCGCCGACGAAAGTATAGACGGTTGAAATTACGCCCATCACGACAACGCTCAGGATGAAGTCGATCTTGGCCAACTTCTGCAGCACGATCGCGACGAGAAACAATCGCAAACCGTCGCCTAAATTGCGGGCTATCAAAAACAGCAGCGATGCGGCCCGCCGCGTCAGGCCCCCGAATCGCTCGTTAAGAACCTCGTAAGCCGTGAGCAGTTGGCCGCGAAAATAGAGCGGCAAAATCACATACACAATGATCGCCCGTCCCAAGATATAGCCGAGCGAAATCTGGAGAAACTTCATCCCCACCGGGCCGATGCCATGCCCCGGCACGCTGAGCACGGTCATGCCGCTGGTCTCGGTCGCCACGATCGAGCCCAAAATGGCCCACCACGGCAAATTGCGGTCGCCCAGTAGAAATGCCTCAACGTCCTTCGTCTTCCCGCTGCCGATCAGGCCGACGGCGATCGCCGAAGCGAGGTAGGCCACCAGCACCAAAATATCGAGCGGGCCGAGTTGCATAGACAGGTTCATTCGCCAGAAGCACTTCGCTCCCGGCTGAGGACATTTCATTTACAATGGCGAGCAGTTCACAGACACGAAGCTCCACAGAATACACAGCCCAGAGCTTTTTTGCATGAAGAGCATGACCACAGAGGCCAGAAATCCGGCTTCGGAAAGAATTGATACACTTTCGCCGCTGGAAATCGTGCGGCTAATCAACGAGGAAGATGCCCGCGTTGCGGCGGCGGTTGGCCAGCAGGCAGAGCCAATCGCTCGGGCCGTGCAAGTGATCGCCGACCGATTGCGAGCCGGCGGCCGGCTGATTTACATCGGCGCGGGCACATCGGGTCGGCTCGGCGTTCTCGATGCCTCCGAATGCCCGCCGACCTTCAGCACTCCGCCCGAAATGGTCGTGGGAATCATCGCGGGTGGCTACGGCGCATTAACCCGCGCGATCGAAGGGGCGGAGGATCACCCGGATAAAGCGGTCGAGGATTTGAAAGCGGCTAAGCTCACCGCTGCCGATGTTCTCGTCGGCATCGCCACAAGTGGCCGCACTCCCTACGTCATCGGCGGCCTGAACTACGCCCGCGAGCTCGGCGCATTTGCCATTGGATTTGCTTGCAACGACGGCTCCGCTCTCACTGCGGCTGCCGATCTGATGATTACCCCCGTCGTCGGCCCCGAAGTGATTAGTGGTTCGACTCGCCTCAAGGCCGGCACGGCGACCAAGCTCGTGCTCAACACGCTGACGACCGGCGCGATGGTGCTGCTCGGCAAGACCTACGGCAATTTGATGGTCGATCTCAAGGCTTCCAACGCCAAACTCATCATCCGCACGCGCCGCATCGTCGCCGAGCTCACCGGCCTCTCCGAAGACGAAGCCGAACAGCAACTCGCCCGCTGCGGCGGGGAATTGAAGACGGCTGTCGTGGCCCATCGGCATCAGATTTCCGCGGAGGAGGCGCGGCGGCTGCTCGACAAGGTCGGGGGTCAGCTACGCCTGGCATTGAAGCAAGATACAGTACTGAGTACTGAGTACTGAGTACTTTCGTTTTTTGCGACCGCCATCACTCCCGTGTCCCTACTCCCTATTCGCTACTCCCCACTGCCTTGCCTTCCTTTCCTCTCATCATCGGCGTCGATGGCGGCGGCACTAAAACCGTGGCATGGCTCGCCCGCTGGGACAACATCGCCAGCGTGGTGCTCGGCCGCGGCCATGCCGGACCGGGCAATCCACGCGCTGCCGGCTTCGAGACGGCTCTAGCCAATATCAATTCGGCAGTAAATGCGGCATTCAACGATGCGAGGCTGGACCGAACAACCGTGTCTGCCGTCTGCTTTTGCCTGGCAGGTGCTGGCCGTGAGCAAGAGCAAAAACGGATCACCGTTTGGGCCAAGGATTTGAAGATCGCCGATGTTGTTTCGGTGCGCGGCGACGCCGAGCCGATTCTGGCGGCGGCTTCCCGCGACCACACCGGCATCGCCCTGATCTCCGGCACCGGCTCACTCGCCTGGGGGCGGAATTCTAGCAGCGAAATCGGCCGAACCGGCGGCTGGGGTTATCTCCTCGGCGACGAAGGCAGCGCCTACGCCATCGCGCGTGCCGCCTTAACCGCCGCTGTGAAAGCCGCCGACGGCCGAGGCACTGCCACGGTGCTGCTCGACCAGATTCTTCAGGAACTGAACGCCGCCGACACTTCCGAACTTGTCGAACGAATCTATGGCCCAGAAATGACCCGCGAGCGATTGGCTCAATTGGCGTCTCCGGTGTTCGCATCCGCGACGATCGATCCCGTCGCCCGTTCGATTATCGAAACAGCGGCTAGCGACCTTGCGGAAATGGTGGCCACGCTCCGCCGGCGTCTAAACCTGCCGCCCAAGGGTTATACGCTTGCTCTGGCCGGCAGTGTCATTCTCAATCAGCCGCTGCTACGTTCCCTGCTGGAAGAGCGTCTTGCGGATCGCGGCTCTTCACCGCAAATTATTCATACAGTCGATGAACCCGTGGCCGGAGCGATTGCGCTGGCGCGGAGACTTCTGGAATAGGATTTATGCCATGCGGCTGACAACTGTGATCGCTTCGATGATCGTCGTTTTAACGGAGGCCGTCGCGATTGCGGCGAATCCGACACTGGAAGTCCACCAGCTTACGAATGGCCCACAGCATCATTTCTTCGGCTATATCGGCCACGTCCAAAACATCCCGTGGAACCAAAGTGGCCGGTACATCATCGCTTTGCAAACGCCAGTGCGCGATCATCTGCCCGATGGGAATGAGCCGGCTGATATTGTGCTGCTTGATACGCAGAACGAATATCAGTCTCGCATGGTTGCTCAATCGCGGGCGTGGAACCCACAGCAAGGGACGATGCTGTACTGGAATCCGCAGGCCCAGGAAACGCAGTTTATCTTTAATGACCGCGATCCGAAAACAAATAAGGTGTTCTGCGTGCTGTTCGACATCAGCACCGGCCAACGGGTGAAGGAGTACCGATTCGACGACTCACCGGTCGGCAACGGGGGCGTGGCCCAACGCGGCGG
Organism: Anatilimnocola sp.; assembly: GCA_031394445.1. Classification (GTDB taxonomy): domain Bacteria; phylum Planctomycetota; class Planctomycetia; order Pirellulales; family Pirellulaceae; genus CAYLLN01. The sequence goes on along the minus strand of JANNTN010000672.1, from coordinate 1,145 downwards.
AAAATTCCTGGCGATCAACTATGGCCGGATGGGACGACTGCGGCGCGTGACCGGTTATGCCGGCGCGTTCGATTGGACCGGCGAGACGCTGCACCCGGCTGATGACGGCGTGTTCGTCGTCGATGTGGCCACGGGCGAACGGCGGCTCTTGGTGTCGTTTCAAAAACTAGCTGCTGAGTTGCGATCCGTCTCGCCGGCTATCGATAGTCAGGCACTGTTCATAAATCACACGCTGTGGAGCCGCGACGATAGCCGGATTTATTTCTACGTTCGTGGCGGCTGGGATCTCGGCGGAACACGGGTCAATGTGCCCGTGGTGATGAACGCAGACGGCACGAATCTGCGCCCACTCAAGGACTTCATCGGCGGCCATCCAGAATGGCTCGATGGCCAACGGCTGATCGGCACGATCGGTGACGACCAGGTCATCTACGACTGCGAAGCGATGAAAGTCGTCGGCACGCTGGGAGACAAGAAGATTTTTCCCAAGCCGGGCGACGACATCGCTCTTTCCCCGAGCAGCGAGTGGTTCGTCAACGGCTATCGCAGCGGCAACGAGAACTTCTACGCCTTCCTCCGCCTGAAAGATGGCGCGACTGTCACCAGCCAGTCCTTCAATGTTCGCGGCTGGACGCAAGGCGATCTACGGATCGATCCTTCACCCAATTGGAATCGGCAAAGCAACCAGATTCTCGTTTCCGCCTTGTCCGACGACGCGGAACAGACTCGGCAGTTGTTTCTCATTACGCTACGCGCGGATTGACAGCGGCCCTCCGGAGCATTCATCTACGAGCAGAGGAGTATCCCATTATGTCAGCCCGTGTTCTGGCCGGCTTTGCTGCCTGCGTCTTGGTTGTTCTGTCCACCACGGGGCAATTGCCCGCGGCCGATGAATGGAACCAATTCCTCGGCCCGCAACGCAACGGCATCGCTCCCTCGGCGACTGGCTTGCTCGATTCCTGGCCAGCGAATGGACCGAAGGAGGTCTGGCGCGTTCCCAGCGGCGTGGGCATGTCGGGCATGGCAATCTCCGGCGGCAGCCTTTGCACGCTCGTCCAAAAAGATGGCCAGCAATGGCTGGTGGCGCTCGATGCGCTCACCGGAAAGCAGCAGTGGGAAACGGCTCTGGCCCCGGAATACAAAAA
>JANNTN010000638.1:0-3616 GCA_031394445.1 Anatilimnocola sp. | reverse complement strand
GCCGCTGCGGCGGCTCTGACCGTGTATTCCAACACCTTCATACCCTCCAGTGCGCCTCGCCGGCCCGCCGGCCGCGACGGGGTATAGGCGTCGCGGCCGGCGAGCCACGCGGGTGATCAAGCCCGCTAGCTCGGCATGTTGGAAAGTTTACCCGACTTCCCGCGCGATCGAACGGGCCTTGTCCAAGTCCCGCTCGAAGTACACGGCCGTCGTCGTGTTTGTTTTGTGGCCCAAAACCGTACGGGCCGCATCGTCGTCGCCGTAGTGGGCCGTGATGGCCGTCGCCGCCGCGTGCCGCAGTTGATTCGGATGCCACACGTGGGCGTCCCGCCAGGCCCGCGCCTCTTTCCGAGCCGCGGCCTTCTGCTCCGCCGGCAACTTACGATCGATCGTTCGGAGCTCCGCCGGCATAAATGCCCGCTCACACGCCCGCGTGATGGCCCGCCTGTAACCCGCCGGAGTGTAGTGGAAGCATTTGCCGGCACCGGCCCGGGCCAGGTATTCATCGACGATCGCTTGCGCCTGCGGTCCAATCATCACAACCCGCCCGCGCCCTTTGTGCTGCATCTTGTGCGAGCGTGGCCGCCACTCCCAGACCTCCGCCTTCACCCGCGGCGGGGCAGCGCCGTCGGCCGGAAACAGAGGCAAAGTCGCAGCCTTCCGCGCTCCCTTGCCCTTCGTTTCGACGTAGCGGCAGACATCGGCCGCATACAGATTGCACACTTCCCCAGGCCTGGCACCGGTGAGACGCTGGAACTTCACCATATCGGCGACGATCGGCGACAAATGCGGCAACGTCGCAGTGATCAGCTCGTCATCCACGGCGGAAACCGGTTCGCTTTCACGAACTGGCGTGCGACCAAATGCCAGTTGATTTACAAATCGCAGCGCATGGGCCACGCCGGCCGGAATCAGCTCGTTCTTGGCGGCCCAATAAAAAACCCGCTTCACGTAGGCCGTGTAATGATTCACCGTCGATCGTGAACGGCCCTTGCCTCCGGCAGCCTGCCAATCTTCGATCCAGCCTTGCCGCAGTGTTTGCAGCTTCAGCGGGCCAAACTCGGCCGCGGGTTGATCCCCATACTGCTCCCGCAACGCCCGGAGTGCAGGTGCGATGCCCGCGATCGTGCTGGTAGGCTTGCCGTCCTTCACGTAATAGGCGTCGGCGTGCCTCCAGTACGCAGTGAGCAAATCGACGATCGTGAGGTTGTCGAGCTGCGACGGCTTCAGGCCCGACGGCGGCTCGACCGCTGGCTTGCCCCAGACGTCGCGTATGAGCCGCTGGTATTCGCTTGCGGCGGCTTTTGAGCCATGTTTGCCCAGGTAGTAGAACCGTCCGCGAATCTTCACGGCGGCTTGGCCGCTGGCTTTGTGGAGGAAGGGTTGCGGCGCGCGGCGAATCCGCGCTGTAGAGCGAGTCGGCATGGGCGTGGCGTCCCGTGTTCAGGCAAGTTTGGGTGTAGTACACCCGTTTCGCACTGATTTTCAGGCTGCCACGGCCGCGAGTCGGCCGGCTCCGAAGCCTATATTTCGCAAAGACTTACTGCGAGTCGGGGTGATAGGATTTGAACCTACGACCTCTTGGTCCCAAACCAAGCGCACTAGCCAGGCTGTGCTACACCCCGAGATATTCAGTTGTCAGTATTCAGTGGGAACTTGTCAACCGGACGGGGCTAACGACGAACAACCAATACATAAAATCACGCCACATTCAGGCGAGGGCCGTTGCCGAGGGCGTCGGTGAGTTGGGCGCGAAGACGCTCGAATTCGTCGTGGTTTTGGAAGTGGATGGTGAGCTTGCCTTTGCCCTTGGCGTTGGCCTTGATTTCGACTTTGCAGCCGAGGGCGTGGCGAAACTCTTGTTCCAGGGACGCAACCTGATCGCTTTGGGTTCGCTTGGCGCTGCCGGGGCCGGGCAACACGTCTAGTTCTTCGGGCTCGTCTTCACGCACTTTTTCGCCAACGATTCGTTCGACCTCGCGGACGCTGATGCCTTCCTTTTGAATTCGCTCGGCCAGCGCGACTTGCTCGTGCTCGTCACCCAGTGGCAACAAAGCGCGGGCGTGGCCTGCGGTGATCGTACCTTGACGAAGCCCGTCGAGAATGCAGCCGGGAAGTTCCAACAGCCGCATCAAGTTGGCGATCGTCGAGCGATCGATTTTCAGGCGGTGAGCGAGGTCTTCTTGCGTGCAGCGATGCTCATCGACGTAGCGTTTGAACGAAAGGGCTTTTTCGACGGGGTTCAGATCCTTACGTTGCAGATTTTCGACGATGGCCAGTTCGGCCACGAGTCGATCGTCGGCTTCGCGAACCCGCGCGGGAATAGTCGTCCAGCCGGCGTGTTTGGCGGCGCGAAGGCGGCGTTCGCCAGAAATAAGTTGGTAGCGGCCGTTGACACGGCGAACGAGAATCGGCTGGAGCAGGTCGTGCTCCTTCAGGCTCTCGGAGAGTGAGACAATCTCGGCGCTCGAAAATTCGCGGCGCGGCTGAAAGGGATTTTCTTCGATCTCGGTCAGAGGAAGTTGCAACAAGCCGCTCGTCTCGCTGCTCGGCGTCGATTGATTCGCCAGCTCGGCCGTGCTAGCGGCGGTGAGGTCGAGACCATCGTCGGTGACGAGTTCGACGTTGTCGTGGGTTGGAAATGCGCCGCTGGCGGGAACGGGAGTATTAATGACGTCCGCTTCGAGAGGAGTACCCAGGAGAGCGGCAAGTCCACGGCCAAGTCGGCGGTCCCTAATCACGGCTGGTGTGCCTCCATGCACGGTCAACTAACTTTCGCGCTGCAGCGCGTGCGGGCGTGGCAATCCTTTGCCTCCCGCGGGTAGAGCTCTAACTGCTTACATCGTCGCGGCGAGTCGCAAGCTGTTTAAGCAACCGTTAGAGCCGGCAGTTTCACGTGAAACGGCTTATTGTTCGCAGATTACCAGTTTCACGTGAAACGCGCAAGTTCGCTTGTGAGCAAAACGTGCTTCTTCGTTTCACGTGGAACTAGATAAGCGGCGGAAGTTGTTCGGGTGAAATGGGTCGCGGATCGATGCTTGGACCGCGTTCGAAGTTTTGAATCGCTCGCGGGGACCAGGTTCCACCCGGCAGGCGGAACCTACTTCAGAACCTACTCCAGCAAGTGGACGACCATGCCGCCGAGCAGCTTGGGATAGAAGTAGGTGCTTTTGGCGGGCATGCGTTCGCCGTGCTCGCTAATTTGTTTCACGTGTTCGACGGTGGCGGGCATTACGAGGCAGGCAAGTTCAAAACGGCCGCCGGAACCCATTTGGCCGGTGGCATCGCGGCCGGCGGTGTCGCCTTTGCGAAGTGCTTCGGAAACTTCTTCCGCCGAGTGGACGTACATGGGTTTGGGCAAGTCGGTTTGCTTCAGCAGCGTTTCCATAACGAGGCGTTGCAGGATGGAAACTCCCAAACCCTGCCAATCTGCGCTATGTTCGGTGGCGAGTTCGGCCATGCGGCGTTGGCCTTCGGATGTGATCGCGGCGTGGGTCCAGGTGTCGTCTTCTGCCGTGTAGAAGGCGAGGCGGCCTTGCTCGCCGGCAATTTCGAGGTCTTCCCAGAGGGACGGGGCTTGGTCCGGGCCTTTGGCGATCGTGCGAGTATCGAAGCA
>JANNTN010000637.1:0-17814 GCA_031394445.1 Anatilimnocola sp. | reverse complement strand
CTCTCCTCAAAGCGCCCACGAAACGTGGGTAAGTCCAGTTACCCTATATGCCGCCGGAAGAATTCGACTTAGAGATCGAGTTTACGCCGATTGCGGGCTCGTTTTCATTCATCCAACAATTCCCTGTCGCTGGACGCTCGATCACCTGGGAATATGACACCAAACCGGGCAAAAAAGTGCAATTTATCAGCGGGTTCGCAAGGTTGGACGGCAAAGCTGTCGCTGGTTCGCTCGAGAGCCTAAAACTCGACTTGCCGCTGCTCAACAATGGCACGCGCTATCGCTCGCGAATTGAAGTTCGTCGCGATTCACTGCGCGTGCTGCTGGATGAAAAGGAGCTGCGTTTCTGGCAGGGAGACCTGACGCGGTTTAGTGCCTCGCCCCCTCGCGACGACCTTCCAGACCCCCAACGGCTGGTGATCAGCACCGTTCAGCGGGCCGTTACGTTTCACAAGATCACGGTCTATGAAGTGACTGGTCGAGGAAAAGTACTGACCGGCGGAACAACGGCGAATGGGCCGCCGTAGGTTGTGCGAGACAAAGGTGTGTCTATGCGGGCGAGAGGAGAACCATCCCTTTCGCCCTCACTCAGCTCGCAGCGAGAGTTTTGCCCCTTCGGTGCTTTTGGTAGAGTTATGTGGGATTCTGAACCCTGGCCTGCGCTCGTGAACCACCACTGCACGGCGGTGCCCCCTCGCTGTGACCTGGGCTGAAGGATTGCGGCCCGTTGGGACTTAGGAGATTCAAGACTTTGCGATGCACTCCGGAAGCAGGTTTGCTTCCGGCTGGTGGGTTGGAGGCGAGTGCGTGATTCAGAGAATGGGGAGCAGGCGATTACGCCAGCAAAGTACGGCGAGCGAGAACGGAGTAGTTGTTCGCGGGACTGTCCCGCGAAGGGCCTCGCGGGACTACTTTATTCCAATTTTAGGGCGAGGTTGCTTTGGGGCTTGTCGATGGTCAGTTCCATGGCGGCTTTGCCGCCGCCGTATTTCGCGCAGAACTGACGATACGCCGCTTCGACGTCCGCTGGGACTTTGGACTTGGAGCCGACGGCGGCGACGGGGTCGTCGCAGAACACTTTCACCTGGCCGCGAAAAACACCGGGGGTGGAGCCGATCATCATCTCGAACCGGCCATCTTTGTCGGTGATGGCCATGCTGGTGGATTTTTTGGTGAGATCATCCGGCTCAAACCGAATAAAGATCTGGGGAAGGGGATGGCCCTGGTAGGTCAACACGCCCTTCACCGGGACCATCTCGGAGTTGGATGATCCGCAGCCGCAAACGGAGAGTAAGCAAACGAACAAAAGGAAACGAAGAGAACGAAGAAATCGTGATTGAAATGGCTGCGTGCGATCGTCGTTCATCCGGCGTTTCCTTCGTGTACTGTCTTCCACTGGTTTTGGCTGAGTCCGACTGTGAAAGCCGCCGGTTTTCTCGGTCTGACCACGAGATTGAGGGGGCCTACGGCAGCGACACGGATTCTCCGCCGTTTCTGGTAAAGGTCGCTTGCCAGGTGGCCTGGGCGATGTTGTTGGGCGTGAAAGACACGCTGCCATCGCACATGGAGACCATCACGCCGCCGGGATGATAGCCCCAGACCGTGCGGCCGACCAAGCCCCAGGCTTGCATCAGCACGGGGGCGGGATTTGGGGGATAAGGGCGCGACGCCTGTTGCGTGGCGATGGCCAGGCCTTGCGATTGATGGTTGACCCAGACGAAGGGGTTGGTCGGCATCCCGCGAAACGTCTGCCCCGGCGTCCGTCCAATTTCTGCAAACGTGCTCGCCTGCTCCAAATGCATGTAGGTGTTGCTGGTACCATCGGTGACTTCCGCCATTCGCACGCGGCTGTTCTTATGCGCGATGCCATCGCTATCCAAAGTGCGCTCTGGGCAACAAGAATTCATCCTGATTCCGCCACCGGCATTGGCAGCGTAGTTCTTGTACTGTCCCTTTCCACCACCCGGTCCCGCGGGGGGCGAGGATGGGCACGTGAACGCCTTGGGCATTTGCTGGCACGGCTGAAGGTTCTGCTGGCCAAACGTGGATTCCGGGCCGTACGTGCCAAACCAGACGTCGGCGCGTTCGGAAACATAGGGGCGCTGATTCAGATCGAACTGGTTCACCAGATTAGCCGCTTCGATGTATGGCAAAATGGCAATCGGCCAGCCCCACATGCCATCATAGAACCCACCTTCATTTTCCGCCGTGCCATTCCTGTTGGTGGCACCGTTCGACCAGTTGTTCGCGGCCAAGTTGCCGGGTGGAAACTGTTTGTTGGTGTCGTGGTAGCTGTGATAAGCGAGGGCCAGTTGCCGCAGGTTATTGCTGCACTGCATGCGGCGGGCTGCTTCACGAGCGCTTTGCACGGCGGGCAACAACAGCGCGACAAGCAGGCCGATGATCGCAATTACCACCAGCAATTCCACAAGCGTAAAGGCCGGCCGTAATGACTTTCGATGCATGGGAGAGATCCAGAATGAAGAGGAGTGCAATTTGTGGATCAGTTCGGACAGCCTCTTAATTTAACGAGGAGACACGCTGCAAAACAAGCTGATTGTACACAGGCCACGGCAAGTGTGAGCGTCTGCAAAGTGGCAGGGAACTTGGTTCCCAGGAAATCGTGGGAACAAAGGGGGGGTACGTTTGGGTGTCCCGCGGAGGGCCTTGCCGTACTCTAACGTGGCAGAACTGCTGAGGACGGCTTTAGAACTGGGCCAGGAAGCGGACGTCGTTGCGATAGAACTCGCGGATGTCGGTGATGCCGTGGCGGCGCATGCAGAGGCGTTCGACGCCGAGGCCGAAGGCGAAGCCGGAATAGATTTCAGGGTCGTAGCCGACGGCGGAGAGGACGTTGGGATCGACCATGCCGGCGCCGCCGAATTCGACCCAGCGGTCGTGCCAATGAAAATCGGCTTCGACGCTGGGCTCGGTGAACGGAAAAAACGAGGGGCGGAAGCGGACATGCACATCTTCGCCGAGGTAGCTGGTGGCGAACATGCGGAGGACGCTTTTCAGATCGGCCATTGTCACGTGGCGATCGATGAGCAGCCCTTCCATCTGATGGAACATCGGATAGTGGGTCGCGTCGGCGGCATCGGGGCGATAGACGCGGCCGAGGGAGATGATGCGGACCGGAGGTTTTTTCTGCTCCATCACGCGGATTTGGACGGTGCTGGTTTGGCTGCGGAGGAGTAAAGAGTCCAAAGTCCGAGGTCCAAGGTCCAAAGTTACCGAGCTCTTATTTTGGACCTGAGACTTTGGACCTGGGACCGTCAAGTAAAAATTATCCAGGGGGTCGCGAGCGGGGTGTTCGAGCGGGATGTTGAGTGCTTCGAAGTTGTGGTGCTCGTCTTCGATTTCGGGTCCGTCGGCGGGTGAGAAGCCGAGGCGGCCCATGATGTCTTTGAGCTCTTCGATCGTTTGTGTAATGGGGTGAAGGCGACCCAGACGAGAGCGCTGGCCGGGGAGAGTCGGATCGAATTGCGGGCCAGCCTTTTTGGGGCCGCCGCCAGCGGCGAGTTTCTCTTGGGCAGCAGTGAAGGCCGCTTCGATAGCGGTTTTTACTTCGTTGAAGCGTTTCCCCGCGGCTGGCTTGTCTTCCTTGGCAACCGCGCCGAGGCCTTTTTGGGTGCTCTTCAAGCGGCCCTTGGCAGCACCGAGGAAATCGATGCGGGCGGCTTCCAAAGCAGCAGCGTCACCAGCAGCCGTAAATGCCTGTTCGGCTTCGGCAATCAGGGCGTCGAGTTCGGCGAGGAATTGGGCGAGGTTCATTAGCGCCTGCTTCTCTGGAGAACTCAAACCCCTCACCCTAACCCTCTCCCAAAGGGAGAGGGAACTGTCATTTGGCAGGCCAGATGCCTCCCCACGACTAGAGCTTCAGTGCTGCTTTGACCTCGACCATGACGGCGTCGAAGGCGGCGGGATCGGCGATGGCGATCTCGGAGAGGCTCTTGCGGTCGAGTTCGATGTTCGCGGCTTTGAGACCGGCGATGAACTGGCTATAGCGAATGTCGCGCTCGGCGCAGGCAGCACTCAGGCGCGTGATCCAGAGGCGGCGGAAGTCTCGCTTTCGGGCGCGGCGATCCCGAAAAGCAAACGCGCCGGCGCGCTCGAGCGTCTCCTTAACGGTGCGGAGCAACTTGCGGCGTCCGCCGACAAAACCTTCAGCCCGCTTGAATAGCCGTTTGTTGGCTTGGGTGCGGGCGGCCCCTTTACGAGCACGCATGGTAAATCGACTTTCTTTTCATCAGCCGGACAAGGCCCTTGAGCAACGGCTCAAGCGTTGTAATGCCCGCTAGCTGGCAGGAAAGGCCAGAGGCCAATCCATCGTAATTCGCAAGGCCGGCCAGAGGCCCGCCCCACGATTTAACTACTATGGCCGGCGAGGGCCTTCGTAATTTGGTGCAAGACCGTTTTGCTAAGGACGCGGGTGCCGCGGAGATTGCGGCGCGTCTTTTTGGTCTTGCGCGAGGCCAGATGGCTGGTCCCCGCTTGGCGGTGTTTGGCCTTGCCCGAGGCAGTGAGGCGAAACCGCTTTTTCGTTCCCTTGTGTGTCTTTTGCTTTGGCATCTGACTGAAGCGCCAATTGGCGTCTGTTCTACCGTTACGGCATTTTGCGTTGCGGAAAGCCTTGCAGTATAGAGAATTCCGTCGATTGGGGAAGGGGCGGATTTCTATCTGCTAGCGGCGGATTCCCATGGTTTTCGCGGCAAAAACGGTTGATTCGGCAAATGCGGTAAATCCGATAAGACTGCTACGGCGCGTCGTGGGGACTTTAGCGCGCCGCCAAAGGGTGGGCGAAACATGATCCGTATGAGCAGCAAGCTTCTGTTGGCAATTGTCGGGGTGCTGGGCACGCTGAACGCGGCGCAGGCCCAGACCGGCTCGGGCTGGCCGGCCAATGTGGTGGCTGAATCGCCCTCCGCCACGGTTAATCCTGGGTTTTATTCAGGCGAAGCGGAACAGTTTGCTAGTCAGAATGTCGAGCAGGCCTCGTGGTTGTGGCAACAGCCTCCGGCGCTGAGTTCGCCTGTTTCGCCGTCACAGCCAAGCACCCGCAGCACGCGATCACGCCAGGGAAACATCGGTTTGGCCAGCGTGCCGAATATGTTTGGCGATTTGGGAGGGGCGTCGTCGGCCTTCATCACTCGCATTGACGATCCCAATGGCACCGGCGGCACCACGGCTGGCATTTTCAGCCTGCCTATCGCTGGTGGTGGCAGCCGGATTGGCAAGATTTCTGAAAACGACTCGCCGATTCCACAAGATCGCGTCTTCTTCAGCTACAACCACTTTCACAATGCCATTGAAATCGCGGAAGTGGGTCTTTTTCCGCCGGGACCGGTGCTTTCTCGTCAGGAGCCAATCGATCGGTACATGATGGGCTTTGAAAAAACGTTTTTCGATGGCTGGACGAGCGTGGAGTTGCGGATGCCGCTGCTGGGAACGATCGATTCGCAGTTGCCTTCGGTTGGCCTGTCGGCGGGCAACATCGGCAATATGACGGTGGTGCTGAAGAGCCTGCTGTATATGGACGATTCTCTGGCCATTGGTGCTGGTGCGGCGATCGAAACGCCGACGGGGAGCGATACATTTGTCCGCATTGACGGCATTCGCCTGCAATTTCGCAATGACGCGACGCACGTGTTGCCCTACATCGGGTTTGTTTGGTCACCGGGCGATCCGCAGTGGGGTTGGGGCACGGGACTGTTTCTGACGGGCTATGCCCAGATCGACATTAACGCCAGCAGCAGCCGGGTGGATGCCCTGGGGCCGAATAATTTTCCGCTGGGGACGCTGGGCAAGCTGACGGACCAGAATCTTGGCTTTTTGGATCTGGGTGCCGGCTATTGGCTGCTGCGCGATCCGGACGCCCCGCGATTGACCGGGTTGGCCGTGATCAGCGAGCTGCATTACACGACGACGCTGCAAGATGTCGATCAACTGCCAGGAATTGTCGGCAGCAATGCCTTCGTCCTCAATGCCATCGGCAACCGGTTCGACGTGTTAAACGGGACAATTGGCTTGCAGGCGCTGCTGTTTGACACCTCCAGCCTGCGAGTGGCCGGCGTGTTTCCCCTTGGCGATGAGGATCGGCGGCTGTTCGATGCCGAGGTTCAAGTGCAGTTCAACCGTCGGTTCTAGGATGAGCGGTTTAGGATCAAGAGCCGAACTGCATTTGTGATTCGCGGTCCGATCCGATAAATTCAGGGCCAAAAGGGCCCGACGTGCTGATTGACGGACGGAATTTCTGGAAGTTGCATCGACGGTGGCTGCTGGCCACCTTGTCCATCACGGCGCTGGCCACGATTGCGACCATTCTGGCGGGCATTCCAACAGGCCGGTGGCCCGGTGGCGGCAGTGCGGTGGGATTGATATTGGGCACGGTCGCGGCAGCGATTTTCGTGTTCGAAATGGCACTGGTTGCCAAGAAAAGTCGGGCGCTACGCACGGCCCGCTGGACGCTTTCGGCCCAGACCTGGATGAAGGCCCATATTTGGTTGGGGCTCTTAACAGTTCCTCTCGTGGTGCTGCACAGCGGCGGAAAAATCGGCGGCACGCTGACGACCGTGTTCGTGGTGGTGTTCGCCGTGGTGATCCTCAGCGGCGTCTGGGGCCTGGCACTGCAAAACGTGCTGCCCCGACTCTTATTGGAAGCTGCCCCGGCAGAAACGGTTTATTCGCAGATTGACCTGGTGGGCGAGCAATATGCGATGGAGGCAAGGCGGTTGGTTTTGCTGGCCTGTGGTGAAGACGACACGGTGACCGCTGAACCGGCACCACTGGCCATGGCCGCTGCTGAACATATCCGCGGCGCGGCCCGACATGTGGGAGTGCAAATTCAGCGATCGCCGCACCCTGCCAGCGATCTGGCGCGTGTGTCGCCTTCACCCGCGATCAAAAAAGCTATTGCCAACGACGTTCAGCCGTATTTAGTCAGCGGCGTCAGTCCGGGCCAGATGCTCGGTTCGCGGCAACGCAATACGTGGTATTTCGACGATCTGCGGCTGCGAGTGGCTCCGGAATTGCGAACGCTGGTTGGACAGCTTGAGGACTTGTGTGAAAAGCGGCGGCAATTGAACTTACAGCGGCGGCTACATTTCTGGCTGCACAATTGGTTGTGGCTGCACTTGCCGCTGTCGATTGCCTTGATGATTCTGTTAGTAGTCCACGTTATTTTTGCCCTCCGCTTTAGTTAGGCCGCGATGCCGCGCGAAGAGTCCATTCCTGAATCGGCAAAGCAACGCTCGCTTCGCGTGCCGCTCGACCATTATCGGCGGCCCGATCGATTGCGGAGTGCAAAATGGACGCTATCGATGGCGGCGGGAGCAATCGCGGCCTTGTACGCGGGTTGGGTTCTGCTGGCTGGCCAGCCGGGGTTTCGTCAGGCTTCGCCGGGGCCGGTGGCACGGGCTCATGCGACTTGGAACGATGACTGCCAGGTTTGTCATAAGGATTTTCAACCGCTGCGCGCGGACTCAGTTAGCCTCGTGGGGCTTTTCCGCGGACAAGCGAAGCAGCGGGAAGTGCTCGACGCGGGGTGCATCAAGTGCCACAACACTGCCGACCATCATGCCGCGGCAAAACCGAATGAGGTTCCCACGTGCGCCGCGTGCCATCGCGATCATCTGGGCACAGCGGCTGATATTGTTCGGCCGGCGGATGCGATGTGCCTGGGGTGCCATCGCGATACTGAAGCGCATCGCAATGGGCCGAGTAAGTTGACTCCTACGGTGGCGAGTGTCAGTGGATTTGGGCCGGTGACAACGGGTGGTAAGGGGCCGCATCCGGATTTTCGGTCGCTAGAGAGCGATCCGGGGAACATCAAGTTCAACCATTGGCTGCACTTGCAGCCGGGGATTGCCGTGGGGGATTCCAAGAAGAAGTGGAAGCTGAGCGATGTCAGTGAAGCAGATCGATCGCGATATGCGGCGTATGCGAAAAGTGACGAACTGATTCAGCTTGATTGCGCCGCGTGCCATAAAGCGGATACGGCGACGAGTGGGGCGTACATGCGGCCGATTGCCTTTGAGAGGCATTGCAAAGCCTGTCATCCGCTGGATGTGTTGATTGCCGAGGCAAAACCGGCGGCCAAGGTGCCGCACGGATTGGATGCGAAGCGGCTGGCAACGGTGTTGGATGGCTTGGTCGTGGCGGCCGAGCAGCGACCGCAAGAAAAAACCGCGACAACCGACGAGAGCGGCAAGCTACCGCTCATTCCCGGTCGGACGCTGGGTAGCAATCTCGCGCAAAAGATCAACGCAGATTTACTGGGCCGCCGGACGACCGTCGGGCGGGCAGTCATGGCCAAGTGCCAGGAATGCCACGAATTGCGAGCCACGAACACGGAATCGACGGCGGGAGTGAGCGAGGTTGTGGCGGCTAACATCCCATCAGCGTGGCTGCGTCATACTCGCTTCGATCACGCGGCGCACCGTCACGTGGAGTGCCGGAGTTGTCATGCGGGGGCATACGCCTTTACTGAACGCGATAAGCCGCAGTTCATCAAGCCGCCGCCGGGACAGACCGCGGCGCGCGATCACGAGCAAGTGATGATCGCGGGGCTGGAGAATTGTGCTACTTGTCATGCGCCGGCGCGCGGCACGACGGGCGGTGCTAGACATGACTGCGCGGAATGTCATAAATATCACGGGGGCGATCATGCGCTAGCGGCCTCGCCGCTTAGCGCGCTGAAAGCGAAACCAACGATCGTTCACTTAGCCGCGAGTTCTGCACGATTGCCGCTGGCAACTCGGCCGGTAAGCCTGAATAAACAAGTCGAAGCAAAGTTTGTGGGAGCAGCGTCGTGTGCTTCTGCCGGTTGCCACGGGGACACACACGGTGCCACTCCCAACTGGCGAAATGCATTTACGGTTTTCGAAGCCGAAGATCCGCATGCCCAAGCTTATGACGTGCTGTGGACGGCTCGCGGGCGCGAGATGACGCGGCTGGTGGAGCATAAAGATGCGTTGACGGATAGCGAGCACATTGCAGCCATCCAGCGGCGGTGCATTGGTTGTCATGCGACGCCGGCACCGACGGAGACGGCCATGGGATCGGAGCAATTCGCCGCTGGCGTGCATTGCGAATCGTGTCATGGCGCGGCGGGGGCGTGGCTGCACACACACTATCAAGCCGGGTTTCGCCGCGAAGCGAGTGCGGGATTCGTTGACACAAAAAACTTGAACGAACGGGCCGGAACTTGCATGAAGTGCCATGTTGGCCCGAGCAATGAGCAGGGTTCGCCACAAGTCGTTGATCACGATCTGATTGCGGCTGGGCATCCGCGGCTGTCGTTTGAGCTACGATCGTACTATGAGAGCAAGCCGGCCCACTGGGACCGTAATCTGCAAGAAGCACGGCATCCGGGCGCGCTGGGCTATCAAGTGTGGCTGGCGGGGCAACGGGCGCAGGCTGAGCAACGAGCCAAGCTAGTTCCTGCCGATGGTCCGGTGGACTTTGCTCTGCTTGATTGTGCGTCGTGCCACCACAATCTGGCCGGCTCGAAGGGACAGCGCTCCGCCGGAGAGATACTGAAAGTTTCTGCGGCTCCCGCATTGCGACATTTGAGCGAGGATGCCGAAGGCTTGCCGGTGAGTGGGCGGCTGGCTCTGATGCGGCAGATTTTGAACGATTCGGCAACGCACAAAGGTTGGGACGGTGCGTTGCAATCCTATTTGGCGGTTCGGGCGGTGATGGCCGATGTGAATCGTGAGAAATTTCCGCGCTCGACGACGGAGATTGCGGAGGTAGAAGCCGCAGTTGAAAATTTCGGTCAATATTTAGCAACCGCTTGCTTTCCAGCTAGTCACACTGGCGGTGGCTGGCCGACACAATACGATTCGCCAGGGAATTTTGAGCCGAGTGCTTTTGCCACGCGGGCACAAGTCGTTAGTAACAGTCTGCAACGACTCGAAGCCGCACTCGCCGCGCCTTAGCAACACATGATTGTCCAGCAACTCAACCAGATTCAGACTCGATTCGGCTATTTGCCGCGGGAGTCGCTCGTGGCGCTGGCCGAGCGGCTGGCGGTGCCGCTGTATCGAATTGAAGAAGTGGTGAGTTTTTTTCCGCACTATCGCAAGACGCCGCCGCCGGAATTGGAAGTGGATGTGTGCCGTGATATGAGCTGCCATTTGCGCGGTGCGTCGCGGCTGATCGACGATTTGAAGCAGAATCTGGCCGAGGAAATCAAGGCGGGCCGTGCGGCGGTATGCGGTGTCTCGTGTTTGGGGCGGTGCGACCGAGCGCCAGCGGTGCGGATTCATCAGCACACGGCGGGGCACAACGGCGACCATGAGCCGGTGAGTTATTTCGGCCGCAGTAATCAAGAAGTTGTGGGCGTCGTGCGGAGTTTGGCAAGTGGCGGGCAGCCGCAGATGGTGCCAAATTATGACCGCGATGTACCGGATGCATCGACAGCATGGAAAATCAATGCCTACGCGGGAAAGCCTCGCGAGGAGCGCTATCAGGCGCTGAAGCGCGTGATGGAGGCGATTCGGAAAGGCGCTGCGGCAGGGGATGCAGAGCGGGATCGAGTTATTCAGTCGGCCTTGAAAAACGCGGTGCTGCTGGGGATGGGTGGGGCGGGTGGTCAGGCGTTCAAAAAATGGTGCGAGGTGCGCGAGGCGGTGGGAGAGCGAAAATACGTGGTGTGCAACGCGGATGAGAGCGAGCCGGGGACGTTCAAAGATCGTGAGCTGCTCTTGAGGACGCCGTATCTGGTGGTGGAAGGGGTGCTGCTGGCGGGAATCGTGCTGGGGGCGACGCAGGGCTACATCTATATCCGGCACGAATACGAAGAATGCATTGAATCGGTGCGTGAGGAAATTGCGTGGTGCGAGCAGCAAGGTTTGTGTGGTGAGGATATTCTCCGTAGCGGCGTGGAAATGCAGGTGGAGGCGTTTGTCAGTCCCGGTGGCTACATCTGCGGCGAGCAGACGGCGCTGATTGGCGCGATCGAAGATAAACGGGCCGAGCCAAGAAACCGACCGCCGGAATTGCAAACGAACGGCCTGTGGGACATGCCGACGCTGGTGAATAACGTGGAGACATTGGCTTGGGCACCGGCAGTTGTCTTGTTTGGCGAAGGTCAGCAGCCACCGGCGATCAGCGGAGTCCGAGCAACGTGTCGGACGATCGAGAAGACGGCTCCGGATACGGACAAAAGTTGGTATGGAGGCCAAGGGAAGCCTTTTGGCGAGTTGGCGGCGATTATTTTGGGGAGCGATGCGGATTGGCAGCGGCGGCATGGACAGGCAACACGATTTCCCGGCCTGCGGATGTTTTCAATTTCGGGCGATCTCAACAAACCGGGCGTGTATGAGGTTGAAAACGGCATCACGGTTGGCGAGTTGATCGAGTTGGCGGGGGGCATTCGCGGCGGCAAGAAACTGAAGGCGATGGCGCTGTCGGGGCCTTCGGGAGGATTCACTCCGGCGGTGCTGAAGCGAGAGCAATGGCCACGCAAGTTGCAGCGACTGCTGCCGGAAACGATCAAGCAGGTTGAGTTGGCCGACTTGCAGATGCACATCAACTATTTCCGCGTGTGGGATTTGATGCTGGGCGCGGGGATTGTGGTGTATTCGGAAGAGGCCGATTTGGTGGAGCAGGCGCTGACGTGCCAACGGTTTTATCAGGCTGAGTCGTGCGGGAAATGCGTGCCGTGCCGCATTGGCTCGACGAAACTGGCGGAGATTGCGGACGACCTGGTGAATCGACGGCTCAATAAGTCGCACCTCGCGGAGTTGGTGGCCGAAACGGGGCCGATTGGCGAATTGACGTTCACGATGGTGAACACCGCGATTTGTGGGCTCGGAACCGTTGCGCCGAACCCGATTGCGACGCTTTTGAAGTATTTTCCGAAGGATGTGGAGCGATACATCTCTTAACTGGCCGGCCAGAGGCCCGCCCCACGAACTATGCCGCTGAACGTTTACTACGACGAGTTTCAACCGAGTTGGGAAGAAGAAGGACTGTTCGCGCGCGACGTGAACGGGCAGCTCGTGCGCGTGGTCGATGCGAGCGAGCGGGATTATTTTCAGGAGGTGACGGTCACGATCGACGGGCAGCCGATTCGCGTGCCGCGGGCGGTGCCGACGACGGACGCGCAGGGGAATATCGTTTATCTGGATGCAGCCGGTCGCACGAATCCGCGGCGAACGACGATTTATGACGCGGCGCTGGCGCTGTGCCTGACTCAGCTTGGTCAATCGGCTAGCACGGGCGAGGCAGTGGTGGCGGCGGAGGACAAAAAGCTGCTCGATAGCGCGAAATCGCGGCTGCTGCGAATGATTCCGACGGTTTGTCATTTGGATCATCTTGCGCCGGCGGGTGTGTGCCGCGTGTGCTCGGTGGAGCTGGCGCGCGAGGAGGTCGATCCGAAAGATCCGAAGAAGAAGGTTTATCGCGGCAGCGGCAAGCTGGTGCCGGCGTGCTTTCAACCGGTGGAAGACCGGATGTTTGTGAACACGTTGGCCGGCGGCGACGGCGGCCGCGTGCGGCGGGCGGTGAAGGTGCTGCTGGAATTGCTGGCGGCGGATCACATGCGCGAGTCGAAGGATTCCGCTGCCCCGCCGAGCGAATTTGCAAGGCTGCTGGAAGAGCTGAATCGCAACGCGGCCAAGGCAGATGGCGGAGCGCCGGCAACGGGTGCCTGGCTGAAGCCGGAGCGGTTCGCGCCGCGCAAAGAATGGGCGCTGCCGGCGGACGATACTTCGCCGTTGATTCATGTCGATCCGAATGCGTGCATTTTGTGCGACCGCTGCTCGCGGGCTTGCACGGATGTGAAGAAGAATTTTGTGATTGGGCGGACGGGGAAGGGATACACCACGCGGATTGGCTTCGATTTGAACGATCCGATGGGGGGCTCGTCGTGCGTGGAGTGCGGCGAGTGCATGTTGTCTTGCCCGACATCGGCGCTGACGTTTCGTGAGCCGGTGGAGAAATCGGATTGGTTTTTGGAGCAAGTGGGTGGTGAAAACCCGGTGACGGGTGAGCGGCATGCCGGTCTGCCCGGCAAGAGCGCGTTGACGCCGGCGGAGATGGATGAGAACGAACTTTTGCGGACGTTGCCGTGGCGATATCGGGAGTGGAACCAGTATTCGGTGGTGCGGTGGCAGCTTAAGCCGGGCGAAGAGTTGTGCCGGGCGGGCGATTATGGGGCGACGGCGTTTTTGCTCCAGTCGGGCGTGTTTGAAGTGGTGCGGGCAAGCGGTGCTCCGATTCCGATTTATCCGAGCTCGCGAATTCTGGGTGAAATGACGTGCCTGAATTACTACCCGCGGAGCGCGACGGTGCGGGCGCGGGAAACCTCCGAAGTGTTCGAGGTGCGGCGGAATTTGCTGTTTGCGTTGCAGCGGGTGCCGGAGTCGCGGAAGTTTTTGAGTGAGGTGTATCGCAGTCACGCGATCGAATCGCTGATTCGGACGGCGGATTGGTTTCAGAACGTGTCGGATGGCGATCGTGATAAGGCCCGGCAATTTTTGCTCGCGACGTGGAATCAGCCGCGGACGGCACCGGATGGCTCGACGCCGCGGAAGCAGATCGAGTTGGTGCAGCTCGCGCCAGGGCAGATCATCTATCGCGAGGGGGAGCAGGCCGACGCGTTCTATATCATTCGGATTGGGCATGTGAAAGTGTCGCAGGCAACCGGCGGCGTGCTGACGTATTTGCGGCCAGCGGTGGAGTTCGATATTGCGAAGCGAGGGGCGGCGAGCAAGGCTGCTCAGCCGAGCTACTTTGGCGAGATCGGCTGTTTGGCGGATTGGCCGGCGGCGGCGGATGTGTTTCCGCCGGAGGCCCGCGATCCGCGGCGGACGGCGACGTGTACGGCGCTCGATCATGTGGAGCTCGTGCGGATCGATAGTGAGTGTTTTCGAGGGCTCTTGGATGCGATTCCGGCATTGAAGGAAGAGGTGCTGAAGAGTGCGGCACGGCGGTTGGGAGTAGGGGTTAGAGATCAGAAGTCGGAGGTCAGAAGTCAGAAGCCGGCGGTTTCGCTGGCACCGATGCGGCGGGAGTTTGTGGAGCAGGGTTTGTACAACGCACAGCGGTTGTTGGTTTTGGATTTGGAGGCGTGTACGCGGTGCGACGAATGCACGAAGGCGTGTAGCGATACGCATGAAGGAATTACGCGGCTGGTGCGGGATGGATTGCGAATTGATAAATGGCTGGTGGCGAGCAGTTGCCGGTCGTGCAGCGACCCGTATTGCCTGGTGGGCTGCCCGGTCGATGCGATTCATCGCGACGGGCAAGGGAAGCAGATTCAGATCGAGAGCCATTGCATTGGGTGCGGCTTGTGTGCCAACAATTGCCCCTACGGCAACATCAACATGCACCCCCTGCCGAAGGGGGATGGAGTACAACACACCGCCACGACCTGCGACCTGTGCAGCTCGATTGTCGGGCCCGCCAACTGGCGGAATGTCTCCTGCGTCTTCGCCTGCCCGCACAATGCCGCGTTTCGGATGACCGGGGACGAGCTGTGGGGGGAATTGGAAGCCGGGACGAAGCGGTGATTCTGGCAATCCGGGTAGTTGTTTAGGCTTTAGGGCTGGAAGTGTAGGGTTGGTGGGCGGATTTTTTTCTGGACTGTTTTTGGCGTTAAGGTGTTGGGGGGAAATGGTTTGTGAGTTGAGGGTGGTGCGCTCATGTTTAGGGTTTGGCAAGAAGTTTAGGGTTTGGCCAGGGGCCAGGGGCCAGGGGCCAGGGGCCAGGGGCCAGGGGCCAGGAGAAGGAACGCGAGTCCCCCAATAAGTAGATTGCAGTTTGGGCGAAAAAGCGGGTCGGAATTTGGGAAATTGTTTCGGAAGGGGGGACACGGTTCTGGGTTCAAAGAGTTCAAAGTGGGTGGATGATAATGGCTAGGTGGGATGTGGCTGTATTTTTGAGGCGGGGACTTGACTTGTAGGTTCGGGGGGGGGGTACACTGCTGGCGGTTTGGTGCGGTGTGCGTGGTTCGGCAAGGGTGAACGAACCATGAAGTCCCTCTGAGGTGGCAATTTTCATGCGGCTTCCTGTTTGGTTGTGGCAACGCGCGTGCTGCGCGGTGGGTTTGGCGGCAAACACTTGTTCACAACAAGGACCAGCCGCGCGGCGGCTGGCGGCGAAGAGGAGGTTCCGCCGGTTGCTGGTCGAACAATTCGAGGACCGGCGGGTGCTGGCGGTGGCGGTGGATGATTTGTACGTCATCAACGTGGATGAGACGTTGACGGTGGAGGGTTTGGGGACGTGGACCAACGATAATTACAACGAGAACTGGGGCGGCAACTATTGCACGGAGGGGGGATGGGTTTCGGGTTACGAAGACGAAAACAACGAATGGCACGAGGGATATTTCGATTGCTGGGGAGAATGGTTGACGGAAACTCTCTACGCCTCGGGTGAGATTGAGTCGTGGCCAGCAGTGGGGACGCTGACGCTGCTGGATACGGGGCATCCGCATTACTACGACGAGAATAACAATCCGGTGGGGCAGTATGGCTTGGCGTTTAGCTATGTGCCGCCGGAGGGCTTTCATGGGGTGGTGACGTTTGCGTATTCGGTCAGCGATAACGGAAATCCCGATACGGATATTGGGACGGTGACGATTCGGGTGAGCGAGTTTGCGCCGACGGCAGCCGGGAATGCGTACGGCACGAACGAAGATACGCCGCTGACGGTTCAAGCAGCCGGGGTTTTGACTAATGACTCGGACGCGGATGGCGATCCGCTCGTTGCGGAACTTGTGAGCGGGCCGGGGAATGGCCAACTGACACTGAATGGGAATGGCTCGTTCGCGTACACGCCGTATGGGAACTTCAACGGAAGCGATTCGTTCGTGTATGTGGCGAGCGATGGGGCGTCGAGTTCAGAAGCGGCGACGGTGACGATTGCAGTGCATCCGACTCAAGATGCGCCGTGGGCAGTTGGGGAGAGTTACTCGGTCGATACGAGCCTGGGGGCGGCGCTGGTGGTGGGTGCGGGGGCGGGGGTGCTAGGGAACGACCACGATATCGATGGGGATACGTTAACGGCGGTCCTGGGGAATGGGCCTGGGCATGGGACGTTGGTGCTAAGTGCGAATGGGAGTTTTGTCTATACGCCGGACCGGGGTTTTAGCGGCACCGATTCGTTTACCTACCACGCCAACGACGGCGAAGACGACAGCAGCGTCGCGATGGTGGAGATTGCGGTGTCGCAGTCGCGGAATATCGCGATGGGGACGCTGACGAGCGACGATACCGACCTGACGTTGAGCTATACGATTAGCAGTGGCACGTCGATCGGCTTCGCTATCGGCCTGTATGCTTCCGCCGATGGCGAAACGCCCGATCAGCTCCTTCAAACGGTCGCGGCTGTCGCTCTCACCACCGGCACGCACAATCTCACCATCTCTCCGGCTTTCGACGATCTGCAAGAAGATTACTACCTCGTCGCCGTCGTCGATCATTGGGACGAAGTCGGCGAAACGAACGAAACCGACAACGTGGCGTTGTTTGCCGGCGGCACGTACTTGCTCTACGAGCCCTCCAGCGACCAGGTCGTCCGCATTTTCGACGGTGGTGACAGCGCCGAAGCCGTCTCGGTCTCTACCCCCGACGAAGACAGCGTCCAAATCTCCGTCCGTGACCCCTCCGCCACGGCGTCCGTGCCAAACAACGGCCTCTACTTCGACTTCAATGGCGATGGGGTCGTCAGCCAGAACGATATCGATGTGCTGGCCCGCAACCTCGCCTCCCCCGACCGCAGTTGGCAAAATCCAGTGAACCGGTTCGATGTGGACGGGGACACGTACGTCTCCGCGAGCGATTTGTTGTCCTTAATCAATCGGTACAACTCCGTCGGCTTTCACGACTTGCCGACACCCCGCCCGGCCGGTCAAAAATATCTCGACGTGACCGGCGACGGCTATTTTTCACAGAACGACATCGCCCACTGGAACAGTTGCCGTAACGGCGGGACTTG
This sequence comes from Anatilimnocola sp., assembly GCA_031394445.1. Classification (GTDB taxonomy): domain Bacteria; phylum Planctomycetota; class Planctomycetia; order Pirellulales; family Pirellulaceae; genus CAYLLN01. Next base: position 864 of record JANNTN010000637.1, on the reverse strand, counting down.
CACGCAGGCCACGTGGCAGAATCCCGACAACATGCTGGACGTGAACGACGACGGCGAAGCCGATATTGAGGATCAACTCGCGCTGATTGCCTACCTCGACGAGCAACTCGACCCCACGCCGATTATCGACGATCCGGCGGAAGTGGCCGAGGTTCGTGTGCGCACGCACGGCGGCGTCGATCACGCTGCTTCGATCATTGCCGCCGATATGGCGTTAACGGTGGTACTCTACGGCGGTGGCGGTAACGACTTTCTCTACGGCGGAAATGGAAACGATGTTCTGCTCGGTGGCACGGGCAATGATAGCCTTTTCGGCGGTGCTGGGAACGATACGCTGAATGGTGGAGAGGGGGACGACTCGCTGAGTGGCGGAGATGGCAACGACATACTCAGAGGGAGTGAAGGAGCCGACAGCCTGCAAGGCAACAGCGGTAGCGATGATATCGCTGGTGAAGCCGGCAATGACACGGCCTCTGGCGGCTTAGGTGGCGACTTCATTGATGGCGGCAACGGCAACGATTCGCTCGATGGCGGTGATGGCAACGACCAGCTTTTTGGAGAAGACGGGGCGGACACGCTCAAGGGCGGTTCCGGCGATGACACACTGGCGGGCGGCGATGGTGATGACAACGTCTCGGGTGGCGACGGCGATGACGATCTCTACGGTGGTTCCGGGGTCAACATACTCGACGGCGGGACAGGAACAAACAACATCAGCCAGAATGGTGTTTTGGTTCAGCCTGAACAGGACGACCGGCCAGAGTGGGTTATGAAGGAATGAACGCTGGATCACGCGATCCAATGCGTTGATTTTACGGGATGAGTTGTGGGTTTTCTACGTGTTCCTCTTCTCTGTTTTGGCCG
>JANNTN010000631.1:0-2431 GCA_031394445.1 Anatilimnocola sp. | reverse complement strand
CCCCTCGCCGGTTCAAACGGGCCCGATTCAAGCCCCACTCTCGCCCGATTATTCGAACGCGATGAAGGGTGGCTACGATAGCTGCACTTCGTCGATCGGCAGCCCCTGCGGCGCCACTGCTTGCGGCAGCTCGCACTATGTCTATGCCAACGCGCTCGTGATGTCGGGCCTGAAGCCCGGCGGATATGTCACCAGCATTGATGACAACACGTTTGGCCAACGGCTGAACTACTGCAACCGCGAATTCGGCAACTTGTGGGCCGGTGGTTTTGAAATTGGCGCTGGCATGTGCCTGGGTGGCGGCTGCGGAAGCTGCTGCAATCGCAATGCGATCGAAATGGTCTATTGGGGTGTGTTTCCGGCGAATGCGTCGATCATTGCCCAAGGCGACGTAACCTCGATGATCGATTTTGGCGGCTTGGACTACAACGGTGGCAGCGCCAACATTCCCTACACCGATGCCGAAATTCAACGCGTCGCTGCCGGTTGGAATTTCAACAGCGTGGAAATGAACCTGGTTGGTAATAGCTGGAACGGTGGTCCGTTTGGCTGCGGCATGTGCGGCGGTTGCTGCGGCAATGCCGGTTCACCTTGGGGTTTTGGCTATGTCGCCGGTTTGCGTTACATGAACTTCCACGATAACTTCCTGTTCTCCAGCGATCCGACCGACAACGTCCTCGACGGCGATGCGGACGAGCTCAACTATTCGGCGGCCTTCACTAATAACCTGTTCGGCTTCCAATTGGGTGCTGGCCTGAGCTACTGCGTGACGGAACGGTTCACCGCTTTCTGCATCAGCAAGTTTGGCATTTACAATAACAGCGTTACGGCTTTGCAGCGGGTCCATGGCTCGGCTGGCCCTGTGACGATTAACAACGGTCCTTACACCGGCGATGAATTCACGGTCCGCACTGCTGCTCGCAACACGTTTGCGACGGCTGGTCAGTTCGACCTCGGTGGCCGCTGGTCGATCACCAATAACTGGAGTGCGAACTTCGGCTATCGCGTGCTGGCCCTGGCCGGTGTTGCCACGGTTGATGCGAACCTGACGAAGGACAACTTCCACGATGTGGACGGAATCGCCTTCACCGAACGCAACAGCAGCTTCCTGTTGCACGGTGCGTTCGCTGGTGTGACCTACTGCTGGTAACCCGTAATTTTGAGACGACATGTATTGAGACGACATCGTGCCCAATTGTGACCAACTCCCTCCTCGCTAGATCATCCTGAAAATCACGATCTGAAGCACGAAAGTCCGTCGCTCGCCCCTGGTCGGCCATCCTGAACCGACCAGGGGTTTTTTATTTCTTGTGCTTGAACTTCTCGTCGAATCCGTGAAACTGTCTCTGTCTTTCTGATCTCTGACTTCTCTCTTTGAACCTCTCCCATGTCCTACATCCTCTCCCTCGACCAAGGCACCACCAGCAGCCGTTCTATCTTGTTTGGCAAGGAGGGCCGCGCTATCGCGTCGGCCCAACAAGAGTTTCCACAGATTTTGCCCTCGCCAGGGCACGTCGAACACGATCCCGAAGCGATTTGGCAATCGCAACTTGGCACGGCCAAACGTGTGCTGGCCGATGCGAAGCTGACGGCGAAGGACGTGGCGGCCATTGGCATCACGAATCAGCGCGAAACGACGGTGCTGTGGGAGAAGGCAACCGGCAAACCCGTGTCGAACGCGATTGTCTGGCAAAGCCGCATCAGTGCCCCGATTTGCGAACGGCTGAAAGCAGCCGGGAACGAACCGTTGTATCGCGAGAAGACGGGCCTGCTGCTCGATCCGTATTTCTCTGGCACGAAGATCGCGCACCTGCTCGAAAGCACGCCGGGCCTGAAAGCGCGGGCCGAGAAGGGGGAAATTCTGTTTGGCACTGTCGATTCCTTTCTGATCTGGCGGCTGACAGGCGGCAAACAGCATGTGACGGATGTGAGCAACGCCAGCCGGACACTGCTGCTCAATATCCATACGCTCCAGTGGGATGATGAATTGCTGAAGCTGCTCGGAGTGCCACGAGCGATGCTGCCAGAGGTGCGGTCGTCGAGCGAGGTGTATGGGGAAACCGATGAATCGCTGTTCGGCGGCAAAATTCCGATTGCCGGGGACGCCGGCGACCAACAGGCTGCGACGTTTGGTCAGGCCTGCTTTGAGCCGGGCAGCGCAAAGAACACGTATGGCACCGGCTGCTTCATGCTGCTCAACATTGGCGATAAGCCGCGAGCCAGCCAGCACAAGCTGCTGACGACCGTCGGCTGGCAAGTCGGCGGAAAGACCACGTATTGCCTCGAAGGTGCAGTGTTTATCGCCGGGGCTGTGGTGCAGTGGCTTCGCGACGGTCTGGGCGTAATCAAATCATCCGTCGATGTTGAAAAACTTGCCGCCAGCGTGCCAAGCTCCGACGGCGTCGTCGTCGTGCCCGCTTTCGTCGGCCTC
>JANNTN010000611.1:0-7855 GCA_031394445.1 Anatilimnocola sp. | reverse complement strand
CCACCTGAGACAACACCTCCAAACGCCTCCGCTCTCGCTTGCTCATCTCTAATGTCTCCATTCTTCGCCCTCCTTTGGAAGGGCAGCATGGGGACATTTCTATCGGTGGCTAAGGGGGACATTTCTAATGGTGGATGACATCCTTTTGTGTCCGACTCCATTTCCCTGTCAGGGTATTCGGGCTAGTATGCAGGGCGGGGCCTGCGTAGCCGCGCAGGAAAATTCTGAAGATGATTTCCGCCGTCGAGCTGACGAAGCGCTTTGAACACGCTGGACGCGACGTGCTGGCGGCCGATCGCATTTCGTTTCGCGTGGCACAGGGCGAAGTCTATGGCTTGCTCGGTGCCAACGGCGCGGGCAAAACGACGACGCTGCGAATGATTCTCGGCCTGCTCGCCCCGACCAGCGGCTATGCCGAAGTGGATGGCTATCGCACCAGCGATTCGCCCGACGACGTGAAGCTGCGGATCGGTTTTGTTTCGACAAGCGCCGGGCTCTATCAATGGCTGACGCCGCGCGAGCTGCTGTTGTTCTTCGCCGATCTTTACAATGTGCCACCGCGCCAGGCAGAAGAAAACGTCGCCAAACTCTCCGCGCTCTTTGGCCTCAGCGATTTTCTCGATCGCCGCTCGGCCACGCTCAGCACCGGGCAAAAGCAACGAGTGAATCTGGCCCGCTCGCTTGTTCACGATCCGCCGGTGATTTTGCTTGATGAGCCGACGCGGGGTCTCGACGTGCTCGGCAGCAAGGTGATTTTCGATTACATCGGCGCGGCGCGGCAGGCGGGTAAAGCGGTGATCGTTTGCACGCACCGCCTGGATGAAGCCGAGCGCATGTGCGACCGTTTCGGCTTGCTCTATGAGGGTCGGATGCGGCATGAAGGAACGCTCGCGGACTTACGGCAGGCCACCGGCCACTCGAACCTGACGGATATGTTTTTGGCTGGCATGCCGACGCCCGAGCGTCAGGAGCCGGCAGCCGCATGAACGATCACTCGCCTGCGAGCCCGCCATCAGCCGCGACCGGCTTGAGCTTTGGCCGTATCGCCCGGCTGGCCCGCAAGGAGCTGCGCGAAACGCTGCGCGACCGCCGCACGATCCTCACGCTAGTGATAATGCCGCTGTTGGTTTATCCCGTGCTGAGCGTGGCCCTGAAGCAGTTTCTGCTGACAAGCACTTCTGCCAAACAAAGCCTATTGATCATTCGGACCGAAACGCAGGACGAGTTATTGACCTTGGACGGGCTGCTGAAGCGCGGCGAGCGGCTGGTTCAACAGCGAGATTCGGGCACTGCGAGCACGCCGTTATCAGGCGGGCCGATTTTGGGGGCGGGACTCGGAGCCAGTGAATTGCCGCTTGGCGAAAACAGCATCGGAGCGCTATCTCCCGAAGAGAAAGAACAGTCGAGCCTGGAAGATCTCGTCCGCAACAATCACATCGACTTGGGCATCCGTGTAATGCCCGTGGAGAATTCGGAAGAGGCCCGAGACGAAGTGCGCTTTCATATGATCTATCGGCCCAATTTGCCCCTCAGCCGGCAGGCGGCCGATTTTGTCGAACGCCGGCTGCGGGCAGTTAACGAACAGGATTTACGCCGCCGCCTATCCAAAGCGGGCGATCGGGCCCCCATGAAGGCCGGCTGGCGGCTGATTCCGGTCGCCGATGAGAAGGGGCATTCGTTTTGGCTCGGTGCGCTAGTGCCCCTGGTGCTGATTTTGATGACAATCACCGGCGCGGTTTATCCGGCGATCGACCTGACCGCCGGCGAGCGCGAACGCGGAACGCTGGAGTCATTGATGGCCGCGCCCGTGCCGCGATTAGGCTTGCTGATGGCCAAGTACGTGGCCGTGGTGACCGTCGCAACGATGACGGCGGTGATCAACTTGACGGCGATGGTGGTGACGTTAGCGTCGTCCGGCAAAGAGCTGTGGACGTTCTTTTTTGGCAATCAGGGTTCGCCAGCCGAAGCGATTCTGGCAGTTTTCTTGCTGCTCATATTGTTTGCGATGTTCTTTTCGGCGGTGCTGCTCTTGGTAACGAGCTTCGCGAGGAGCTTCAAAGAGGCACAGGCCTACGTGGTGCCGCTCATGGTCGTCGCGCTCGCGCCGGGTTTCATGAGCGTGATGCCGGGGCTGACGCTGGGACCGCTGATGAGCGTTGTGCCGCTCTCGAATATCGTGCTGCTCGCCCGCGATGTGATGGAAGGCCACGCATCCTTCGTCTGGGGCGCGGTCGCCGTCTTCACGACTCTGCTGTATGGCGGGGTCGCCCTAGCGCTGGCCGCACGGGTCTTTGGCAGCGACGCAATCTTGTATGGCAGTGAAGGAACTTGGGCCGATCTGTTCAAGCGGCCGCGAGAATTGAAGTCGCAGGCCACAATTACCGACGCATTGGCCACACTGGCACTCGTCGTGCCCACTTACGTCATCGCCAGCGGCCTATTGAGCTCGCTGCAATCCGTGAATATGGTGTCCCAGCTTTTGGCAGCGGCCGGCACGACGTTCATCGTGTTCATCGTCGTACCGCTGTTGATGGCCTGCTATCAGGGAATTGAAACCAAGCCCGGCTTTCAACTCTTTCGCTCCCGGCCAGTGTTCATCGTCGCAGCCGCGGTTCTGGGGGTGACCCTGTGGCCGTTGGCTTACGATTTAATCATCCTGTGCCAACAGTTGGGGGTCGCGACACTGAACATCGACAAACTGACAGAGCAGCGACCGGAGCTTTTGGATTTAGTGGCTCGCTTGTCGAAAGTTCCGCCGTGGGTGGTGCTGTTCAGCCTCGCCGTCGCGCCGGCCATCGGCGAGGAATTGTTCTTTCGTGGTTACCTGCTCGGCGCGCTGCGCGGCCGAATGCCCGCCTGGTCGGCGATTGGGCTCACGGCGATCGTGTTCGGCCTATTTCATGCAAGCTTTGGCGGAGTAATCGCTGTCGAGCGAGTGTTGTCGAGCACGCTGCTGGGTCTGGCGCTGGGGTGGATCTGCTGGACGACCCGCAGTGTATATCCCGGCATGGTGCTGCACGTCCTGAACAACGGCCTGATGCTCTCGCTGACCTATTTAGCGCCTCGCCTGCAAAGCTGGGGCTGGGACGCCGAAGGGCAAAAATACCTGCCGCTCCCTTTTCTACTGGCAACGACCATCGTGGCGGCGATTGCCTTTTTGTTGCTGGCTTTGGCCGCTCGCCACCAGAAGCCTGCTCAAACCGCGCCGGCCTGAGTCGCGGCCAGCCGACGGAACTCATCTTCCGCAACCACGATTCCCCGCCGCGTTAGCTCAAACGCCAGCGATGCATCCGGCCAGCCCAGCGTGCCCAATATCTGATTGAGCTGCGGCTCCGGGCAGCGCCCTTTCAACTCCACATACGCCAGCCGTTCCCCTTGATCGATCAAATTGCCATCCACCTGCCATCCTGTGCCATTTGGCAACGAACCGGTCCAAACGAACGAACCATCCGGCTCGATAAACAGGCGATCGAGGCGCTCCATGGCGGTCAGGGCTTGGTCGAATGTGACGGAAAGCGCAGTTGGGGAGACGTTCTGTCCACCTCGAACGGCGATGTGAAATGTCTGCACATCATCCATTCTACTCAAACACCATCAGCCCAAACCCTTCGGGCAGCGTTTCGACCTGAGCGGGCGTGCTGAAGGATTGAAAGCCGACGCGAGGGATGATGCGTTCGATGCCGATGGACCACACGTCGCGCACTTGCGGCTTTTTGGGGCAAAGTTCAACCAGCGGAATCGCCGCCTCAGCCGTCCAATACTGGTCGTCGCCGGCAGCGGCGATGAACCACTGCGGGTTCCAGGTGGTATCGCCAAAGCAACTTTCGGCCGGACAGCCGCGATGGTCGATCGTCAGCCGCCAGTAACTGGCATAGTCGCGGTCGATGTCGAGAAAGATCGTGATACGGTCACGTGTGGACAGATCGTCGTCGGCAATTCGATAAGTTTCTTTGGTAGAGTAATCGACTCCCGCCGCTTTCCCGCAGCTCAAGCCGATGTACAAAAACTCGTCGTCAAACGTCAGCACAGCAGCGGCCGGATGTGCGGAATTCTGGCCATCGGTGGACTTCAGCGAAACCGCCCTCGCCAATTTCCAAACGATATCGTCCAGGCGGCCGTCGAGTCGCGGCTTTTCGACGGCAGTCACGATCGAGCAAACCTTCTTCGGTGCCGATTCATTCGGTCGAAACAGCCATTGCTCCGCCGCGGCGTTCGTCGCCCAGATCGATTGCGATTTATTGCTCGTCAGAGTCTGAAAGAACCGATCCGCCGTTCGCGGCTGTCCCGCTTGCCGGGCCGCGGCAGCCACGGCAAAACGCAACGCAGGATCGGCATACAGCGTTGGCCGCGTCTGCTCGATTTGCTTGGCCAAAGCCAATGCCCGGCCGGCCCGCTCGGCCGGGTTGAGTTCGGGCGCGGCGGTGCGGGTATCGCCAATCGTCGTGAAAGACGCCGGCTTGACGGCTGAATTTTGTTTCGAGATCGGAACAGACTTAGCATTTTCGCTCGTCGCCGATGCAAGTCGCACTTCGTATTTCGTTTCTTTCCGCTCGCGCCAAGCAACTTCGCCGCTCGAATAGTACTGCACGAGCCACAAAGCGGCCGCGTCGGCCAGCGGATGCTGAGGATGCTTCTCCAAGAGCAGATTCATGGCGTCCGCGGCTTCGCGCGTCTTGCCCGTTTGCTGATATTTGCGAGCCAATTGCCACAAAATTTCGCCAGCCGTGCGGCTGGATAGCCCTTTCGTCAAATCAGCAGCTTGACCGAGCCAACCCGCGCCCACCGTCGCGTCGGACGACATGCGATCGAGCAATTGCTCGACATTGTGCCGCTTTTGTGCGATCTGGCTGAGCGCCTCCAAATTTCCAGCAGGCGGATCGGAAAGCAGTCGCCGAGCCTCGCCGCCAGCTTGCAGCGCGATGCCGCTCATCACGTTGCGTTTGCCACTATCTTGCGGCAGGCGATCAATCAGGAGCGAGAGACCGACGTTTCGCGGGCTGGCAACGCAATCGCGCACGATCTGGCCCCGGCCGATCTCCGCTTGCTCGGCGACCGAGCGTCCAAGACGTGGTGCCCATTGGCTGGGCGTGATGTTGATGGTTCCCTGCTTCTCCGGCGACAGCAACGTGAGAACCTTCTTCACGCGCCAGACCGAGAGGCCGGCCTGATTGATCTGGTCGGGATAGGCGTTGGCGTCGGCCGCTTTGTCCACGGCCGCAAGTGTGACTTGGTTCGTCAAATGGGCCAGCGGATTCTCGCCGCGCGGTGACACATCCTCCGTCACGATGGTTTCAGGCCGCCACTGGCGAATTCGCCGCACCAAATGTTCCTCCAGCCGAGCGAGTGCCTGTCCGTCGTTCGCAGCGTTCCAGCGAGCCAGCACTGCCTCGGTGGTGCTAATCAAACCCGAATCTGGCAGCGGGAAACGCCACGACCCATCAGCCGCGCTGCCCCCCGCGGTGATGACCGCCGCGTGAGCGCGTTCCGAGGTGGTAAAGCTCGATCGGCTTCCAGCATCGGGCGGCGGCGTGCTGCGGCCAATAACCTCTATCGCGGTCAGGAATGCATCGTTGCCGGCTTGCTCAGCCACAATCTCCAACGGAATTCGCGCCGGCTCGCTCACAACACCCAGCAGAGCGACGCGCGTGCCGCCCGCCCGCTGAATGCGCCAGGTCACGCCGCCGTCGCGCGTATGCAAGATCGTGCCCAGTGAACCGACAGCCCAGCCGCGATATTCGTCGATGAATGTCAGCCCGCGCAGCGGCGCGGTCTGCTCGGTCTTGGCGACTTGCCATTTTTGACCGCCATCAGCCGAATGCAGCACCGTTGTGCCGGGCGCACCGGCGATCCACACATGATTGCCCAACACGGCAAGGGCCCGAAAATCGAGTTCGCGAGCAGCAAAGTCGGGCAATTCGCCTGGCGGAGCCGTCCAGGTGAAGCCGCTGTCGCGCGTCGTGAGCACCATGCCGCCGTCGCCAATCAGCCAGCCGCCGGTTTGGCCGGTTAGCAAGAGCCGCCGCAGCGCGCGCGGGCCCAGTGTGGTTGTGCGCGACGCCCGAATTTCGTTCGAAGTGACAATGCCCAGGCTTCCGCCAAAGCCAGCCACCGCGCCGCTCTTCGCATCGCGGAAATCGCCCGTCACCCAGCCCTGCGTCTCTCCTTTGGCCACCGGTGTCCAGGTTCGGCCGCCATCTTCCGACCGAAAAACGCCCGTCGGATAAAGTGGCGAGCCGTCGCCGAGTGCCCAGCCTTGCCGAGCATCCATAAACCGCACGTGCCGCAGGCCCGGCAGCGTCAGATCGGGCGTGTTCTGCCAGGTCTTGCCACCATCGCGCGTGCGGAGGGCGACGCCGTGAGTCTCGTGCGTATAAGGTTGTGTCCAGCCGCCAACGGCCAGGCCATTTTCGGCATCGAGAAATTGAACAGCCTCCAGCCGACAGGTAACACCGGACGTTTGCAGTTTCCACGTGCGGCCACCGTCGCTCGTATGCCAGATCACGCCGCGATCCCCCACGGCCCAGCCCCGATCTGCATCGACAAACGAAACCGCCGTCAGCTCCGCATCGTTTTGCCACTGCGGCGGCGATGCCTCCGGCTGAGCCAACGATGTTGCGGCAAGCAGCAGCCACAGCAAGACAGTCAAACTACTTCGATTCACCATTCACAACCTCTGGCCTCTGATCTCTGACTTCTAACCTCTACCAAACCGGCCGCGAATGTTAGCAACCCCCTTCCCTCACCCCTACCCCGATCCGGCCAATTGCTGCTAGCTGCTCGGAAGTTCATAATCTCCACTGCTCAAAACAATCGCCAAATCTTCACGCAGGAGCCTTGCCTATGTTCGCCAGCCTCTCCCGTCGCCGGTTTCTCACGCTATCAGCCGCTGCGGCCGGTGCCACCTGGTTTGACGCGCCACAAATTCTGCAAGCCGCGGCGCTGGCCGATGCGAAAGACGCCTGGGGCGGTTTCCCCGTCGGCGTGCAAAGCTACTCGCTGCGAAACTTCAAAGTGCCCGAGGCGATCCGCCATTTGCAGGGCATGGGCGTGCATTACGTCGAATTCGCCACCGGGCACCTGCCGCCCACGAGTACCGACGAACAGATTGCCGAAACGAAGAAGCTGCTGGAAGCCGCGGACATCAAGATGAGTGGACACGGTGTGAGCGCGTTCAACAAAGATCACGAGAAGAACAAGCATATTTTCGACTTCGCGAAGCGGCTGGGCATTCGCACGATCACCGCCAACCCACAGCCCGACGCCGAGACCTTCGCCAGCCTCGACAAGCTCGTCGCCGAATACGACATGAAGATAGCCATTCATAATCACGGCCCGGGCGCTCTGTACGACAAGCTCGACGGCGTCGTGAAGATCATTAAAGACCACGACAAGCGAATCGGGGCCTGTGTCGATTGCGGCCACTTCCTGCGGAGCGGCGAAGACCCGGTGAAGTGCGTTCTCGAACTGAACGATCGCGTCTATGGCGTCCACATGAAGGACGAGAAGGAAACGAACACCAAAGCCTCGGCCAACACCATCCTCGGTAAAGGGCATCTCGATGTCGTCGGCCTCTTCAAAGCCCTCCGCAAAATCAAGTTCCCGGCTGACGGCGCTCTCTCGCTCGAATATGAGGCCAACCCCATGAACCCCATCGACGACATGAAAGCCTGCCTGGAGGCGGTGAAAGAAGCGATTGCCAAATCGGCGTAGTCATTGGTCATTAGTCACTTGCAGGCAGATTCACTGCTTTACGAATGACAAATGACGAGTGACACAGACGTGCTACTTGGCCTTCGCTTTGGCCTTCCCTGCTCCCGTCTGAATCAATGTCGCTTCCTGTCCGATGAGCAGCGGC
>JANNTN010000606.1:0-1410 GCA_031394445.1 Anatilimnocola sp. | reverse complement strand
GCTGGCCGTGGGCGCGGTCGCCGCGGTGGTGCAAATTCTCTTTGGAATATTCCGCGCCGGCGGGCTGGGTGAATTTTTTCCCGCCACGGCGGTGCATGGCCTGCTGGCCGCGATTGGAATCATCATCATCAGCAAGCAGGTGCCAGTCGCCTTGGGCGTAACCCCGCACGGCCGCGAACCGCTGGAGCTATTGGCCGAAATTCCTCACGAGATTCTGGAGTTGAATCCGGAAATCGCAGCCATAGGCGTCGTGAGCTTGCTCATTTTGTTCCTGTATCCGCTGATCAAAAACCCTATTCTTCGCCGGGTGCCGTCGCCGATCGTCGTGCTCGCTGTCGCGGTGCCCATGGCGTGGTTCTTTGATTTGTACACTGCGCACGAATACTCCGTGCTGGGGCATCACTACACAGTCAACAACAAGTTTTTGGCGAGTGTGCCGTCCTACCTGGCGAGTGCCATCACCTTGCCTGATTTTTCCGTATTCACGCAGTCCGCGCTGTGCTGGAAGGCCGTCAAATGGGTGTTGATGTTCTCGCTGATCGGCAGCCTGGAATCGCTCTTGAGTGCCAAGGCCATCGACATTCTCGATCTCCAGCGCCGCAAGACGAATTTCAATCGCGATCTGTTGGCTGTCGGCGTGGCAAATCTGGCTAGCGCGATGATCGGCGGCCTCCCCATGATTTCAGAAATCGTCCGCAGCCGGGCGAACATCGATAACGGCGCGAAAAGTAAGTTCTCCAACCTATTCCACGGTTTGTTTTTGCTGCTGGCGGTTGCCCTGGCTGCCAGCTTGATTCGCATGATTCCGCTGGCCGCGCTCGGCGCGATGCTGGTCTATACCGGCTTTCGCCTGGCCCACCCCCGCGAATTTTTACACGTCTATCAGGTTGGTCGCGAGCAACTGGTCGTTTTTGTGGGCACGATTGTGGCCGTACTCGCGACGGACCTTTTGATCGGAATTTTCATTGGCATTGGTATCAAGCTTTTGATCCAATTCATGAATGGCGTGCCGCTCAAGTCACTATTCATGCCCGATACCGAGGTGCAACAGGTCGATGAGCACACCTGGCTGATTAGCCCGCGGGATGCGGCGGTGTTCTTCAATTGGATTCCGCTGCGCCGGAAGATCGAACGCTACGGTCTGTCTCAGAACATGAACATCGTCGTCGATTTGTCGAACACGAAGTTGGTCGATCACACCGTCATGGACAAGCTGCAGCAACTGGAGCGTGAATTTGCCGAGCAAGGAATTGCCTTGGCGATCGTGGGACTCGATCAACACATTGCCCTATCCGACCATCCGACGGCTGCCCGCATGCGTGGCGTCTCTCGACCCGTTGTTGAAAAGCAACCCGATCTCGTGCATCACTAGCTAGGATGGTATGTGGTCAGCCTGACAAACAATCGCGC
>JANNTN010000591.1:0-7168 GCA_031394445.1 Anatilimnocola sp. | reverse complement strand
CCCGAATGGCAACGCACGACAAGGAGGACGCTTGGTGGGCAGTCGAGAAATATTTCCCTCCCGAAAAGAGCGCTGAGAACCGGCGGTATGCCCGGCTGGCACGGCGAGGGCGGGCTAACTTGTATGTGTCCGAGCGACGGCTGCCGGAAGCTTTGAAGCTGTATGGGCAACTCGCGAATGTTGAAGACGCCGAAGTTGATTTGCAACTCTCAGGAATCGCGGGGGAAGCGGTGGTCTATCATCGCTTTTTGCAAAATGAACAGGATCGGCAGGTTTTGGAATGGCTGGATAACGAGGTTATTTTGCGGCTGGTGCGTTTGCGGAGCGAGCCGAATTTGGACGGACGAATCAGCGGGTTTCTGGCGAAGGAAGTGCGACAACTGATCGAAGAATATCAGCAGCGGGAAGACAATTAGACCGCGCCTCGCACTACGCCAGCGGCTACGGGTTAAACGAGGGTTTGAAGCGTTCGGATAGGACTTTGAGTCGGGGGAGGTCTTCTTCGAGCAGGTAGTGGCGGGCGACGAGGCGCTCGGCGGATTCTAGATAGCGCCGCTGGTATTCATCAAAGGTTCCGTAGCGCTCGATCAAGGATGGCCGTGGATCTTTGGCTGCTAATTGAGCGTCGCGATTGAGCGGGAATGCGATGTAGCCGCCCTGGAGCGACAGCAGTTCGCCCGCAGCACCGACGGAATCGTTGCGGAGATTCCAACTGGTGTAGGTGGCAACCGGCACGATGATGGCCGGCAAATTGAGCGTGCCGCGCTCGTTGCCATCGGCATCGAGCGCAGGGACTTTCACACCGTAATGGTTTTTAATGATGGGAGGCTCTATCGTGGCGATCCGCTCGCTGCTCCATTTGGGGCCGCGATCGAGGAGTGGCGGGCGTTGAATCACTTCGGGATAGGTCACGCCGGGAATGCGGGGCCAACCGATCTCGTTCTTCGTCCAACCAACAAGCGTATTGTCGGCAACCGTTGGAAAAGCACTGGGTGGCGGTTCGGTTCCGTCTTTGATCCAGCGATCGAGAGCCACGACCAGGCCACGCATGAATGGAGAATAGTCGGCGGGATTGGAAGGGAGTTGTCCGCTGGTTGCTGCCGCGGGAAAGCCGCTGCCGGTGCCATGTTGCGTGCCGCCGAATGAATAAATGCGCACTTCGGGAGGAATTTCGGCATCGATCATACCTAGCGGGTCCGTGTGAACGAGCGAGGCGCTACGATGCCAGTATTCGCTGGAGGATTGCGTGTGAAAAACTTTGGGAACCACATTCGCAGCACGGCTCTTACGCAAAATTCCGTCCGTCTCGCCCGTGAAAGGGTCGGTCGAGTCGCCGTAAGTGAAGGGAAAATAGTCGGCGGGGAACAGGTGTTCGTCGTGCTGGTCGTTCGTTCGCGTGGGGGAAGCGAAGCGATGGTTGAAAAAGCCGAGTCCGCCCCCCGCGACGTGGGAAATGACGCCATCGAATACCTGGCGGCCACGTTCATCGGCGTTGAAGCCGTCCCAAAGGAAATGGCGCAAGCAGCGGCCGCTTTGGGAAGTTCCAAAGCCAATGGTGCGCTTGACCAGCGGCTGGCCAGCGTCGGTTAACAAGGGGTTTTGCTCGCCTGAGCCGTATTTCAATGCGGAGAGCAGATCGCGAATGCCGGCCAAGCCAGCACCTTGCACTAGCGGCCCCTCGGCTTCATAGACCACTTCATAAATCCAGCCCGGTTTCAGGCCACCACTTACTTCCAGTTCGATCAGTGGCAACTGCCCGGATCGCTGGGCATCGCCGATGTTGCTGCTGATGAGCTTCCAATCGTCGCGAGGAATAGTCTGACGCTGATCCGCTTCGCGTTCACGGCGCGTGACGCGGGCGGTGGCCAATGCGTTCGGTGAAAGACGATAACTGCCCTGCGTGCCCCGATGCGAGAGCGAGGCCCGCGGCGTGGCGCGATCGACAACAAGCTCGCTGCGGACCAAACCACGAATAGGCCGCCCGTTATCGTTGGCCTCAGGTGCCTGCAAACGCATTCGGCCGTCGCCGGGCTGCACCTCGGCGATCCAGCCGCTCGACAAAACCACAAAGCCTTGCTGGCACAGAAAATCGCTGGCACCGCCTTCGATGATGCGGGGAGCGGTGGGATTTCCGCGATTGTTCACCTCATAAAACAACGTGCCCGTGGCCTTGGCGCGATCGACGGGGACGAGCATCCGGAAGTCGGCTGAGAATTCGACTTTCCCCGCCACATTCTTGGGGGCGAGTTTGAGATCGATAACGTTCTGGTTCGCACTCGCCGCCGGATCGAGGGCGAACTGAACTGTGCCGGTCCACAATTCATAGATTCCGGCTGAACCGTGCGATTTGCCAGTGGCGTATGGCTCGCGGCGGTCGATCCGCCAGCGAACGAGTTCGGCGTCAGCAACGATGGGCACGAACAGTAAGCATAAAGCAGTTAGCAATGTTGCTCGAATCATCGGAGCCTCCTGGGGGCGGCGCTAAAGTTTCAAAAAAGTTTTGGAGCACGGGTTTTGTAAGTGGTTTAGATCAAATGACTTGCGAGAATTGATTTGTTGTCCAGGCGCTAATCTTTAGCGAGATGTTAGTCGTGGGGAGGTCGGATTGGGACAGGTTAAACCGGTGATCGTTACGTGGCGGAGCACGGAGGCGGTGGCCCTATTAGATAGATTGCAATCGGCTGAAAAAAGCGGGCCAGAATTTTGGAAAAAGTCTCGGATGGGGGGTGCGGCAGAAGGGAGCGACCACGAAAAACACGAATGACGCGAAAAAGTAGGGGCCGCGGATGGCGCGGATTGGGAGTAGGGGTCGGGGATGAGGGACCGTTTGGTTGGTGCGTGCGGAGGTGGGTGCTCGGCAGGAGTTGAAACCGCAAAAATCTCCCCGTCAAGGAGCGAAACGATAACGGAAAATAAGGCGGCGGCGGGAAAGCGTGGTCCGCTCCCGCCGCTGGGATTGGCAGCGGTTCGCCGCGTTGGTGGCCTGGCGGTTAGGGTTGTTCCGGCAGCGGGTTGCCATCGCAAACCAAACTACTGCAACGTGATGCTATAATGGTTTCGGTGAGCGGCGGCGATGAAGTGGACGCAGGTCATTTGGGATTCGACGGCCGGCGGGAACGTCGAGCACGTCGAAGAGCATGATTTAACGACCGACGACGTTAACTATGTTCTGGAGAATTATGAATCGGTTGCCATTAGCCGATCCAGTGGCAGCCCTTGTGTTTTCGGTTATACGCCCGACGACCGCTACATCATTGTCATTTACGATGAGGCCAGCACGGATACCATCAGGCCGCGCACCGCTTACGAGGTTGCCGAGCCATAAGGAGTTCGACGAATATGACCGCCAAGCGACTGAAAACGATTCACCGCCGAATGACGGATGGTGAGCGGAAGCGCGACGCCAAAATCATTGCCGCTGTTGAGCGCGAGTTTCCGCCGAAAAAGGCCCGTCAGCCTGCGGCACCCGGCATTGGCGCTGCCGTCCGCGCAGCCCGCGAGGCCCACGGGTTGACTTGGTACGCGCTTGCCCAGCGGTCTGGGGTGCCGAATCAGGCCACGATTCGCGACATCGAGCAGGGCAAGGACGTGAAGGTGTCGAACCTTCGCGCTGTGGCGCAGGCATTGGGCTTGGAACTGGAGCTAGTGCCGGTAGGCTAGCTCGCCGGGCCACAAGACACCGCGCCGTATGCGGCGGCGGAAAGCGTGGCCCGCTCCCGCCGCCGGCATTGGCAGCGGTTCGCTGCGTCTGTCGCCTGGCGGTTAGGGCTTCTCCGGCAGCGGCTGGCGTCTTTCAGGGCCGGAGGCCCGGCAGGAAATAGCCCCAACCGTGAGGTTGGGGAATCGCCGCAATCGAAAAGGATTTTCCGTAGGCCCGGAGGGCCGGTACGTCGTCGTCAGCATTGGTATCCACGAGTGCCGGTCCTTCGCACCTTACGATTCACCAGCCGTGATTCTGTTTTTCCCCGGCCCTGACGGACCGGGCTATTTCTTGTCGGCCCTCCGGGCCTGAATACCGCTGGTCCGTTGCCGGCATTGGCAGCGGTTCTCCGTGTCGGTTGCCTGGCGGTCAAGGCTTCTCTGGCAGTGGGGTGGCGTCGAAGACCCTCAATCTGCCACCCGAATTGCTGACCAGTCGGTGACCGTCTGCGCTGAAGGCTATGCCGTAGGCACCGTCTGGAAGGGAGAGCAGTTCCAGTCCAGTCTCGGCATCCCAGACTTTGTAACTGCTGGCCAGGCGCTTGCCGTCGGGGCTAAAGGCCAGGCCGAAGCGGCCGTCGCCACTCTTGACAGTGAGAAATTCCTGGCCTGTTTCGACCTCCCAAACCTTGGCGGTCCCTCCGTAGCCGCCACCGGCCAGGCGTTTACTATCCGGGCTAAATGCCACTACCGGGCAGAAGGGTGTACCGGGAGCACCACCGGGCAGCGTGCGCAGTTCCTGGCCTGTCTGGGCGTTCCAGAGTTTCGCCCCCGCTAAATCGCCAGTG
Source organism: Anatilimnocola sp. (assembly GCA_031394445.1). GTDB lineage: Bacteria > Planctomycetota > Planctomycetia > Pirellulales > Pirellulaceae > CAYLLN01. Next base: position 2,681 of record JANNTN010000591.1, on the reverse strand, counting down.
GCCAAGTATTTCCCGTCTGGGCTGAAGGCGACCGTTGCGCCCCCGCCTCGCGCGTTGTTGCTAATGTTAAGTGTAAAAAGTTCAGCACCGGTTTGGGCATCCCACACGTGTTGCGGGCTGGCTACGCGATTGCCGTCCGGACTGAAGGCGACGCCGTGGACTTGGTCTTTATCGTCCTTCGCTTTGATCGTCAGCAGCTCCCGTCCGGTCTGGGCGTCCCAAATCCTGAGTTCCGCGAGATTCTCCGCGCTTCGTCCCGTGGAGCCGTCAGGCCAAATGCTTCCGGAGCCACCACTGACAATGCGTTTGCCGTCGGCACTGTAGGCCACGCCAAAGACAGGAACCGTATGTCCCTCGAGCGTTAGCACGGGCTTTCCGGTCAGCGCATCAAAAACGATTACGTCTAAGTCCCGACCGCCAGCCACTTGCTTGCCGTCTGGACTGATTGCGGGGTACCAGTAGCGGACGTTTCTAATGGCCAGGCCTTGCTGATCCTTCTCTGCGTCCCAGATTTTTATGCGGGATCCTTGGAAAGTGGCCAGGCGGCGGCCATCGGGGCTATACGTTGCCAACTCGCCCGCGCCTCGGATGCCTCTTACTTCGCTGCCCGTTTGCAAATCAAAAATCGTTACGGATCCTCCTTCGGAGCCTGCGGCCAAGTGCTTTCCGTCGGGCCGAAGCGCAAAGGATTCTTGAACTCCCCGTATGGAAAGCAGTTTCTCACCGGTCTGGGCATCCCAGACCTTGGCGAAGCCGTCCCAACCGGCGCTTACTATGCGCTTGCCGTCTGGGCTGAAGGTCAGGCCACGGCCGGCACCTTTGAGCGCAAGCTGTTCCCGCCCCGTCTCTAGGTCCCACAGCTTGGCCGTCGCGTCATCCTCGCTCGCCAGGGTCTTGCCGTCGGGGCTGAAAGCCAAATGGTTGATGTCCTTATTGTGCGCCTTCCAAGCCAGGAGCTCGCGGCCCGTCTCGGCGTCCCATACTTTGACGGTGTAACTCCCCTGATAATTCTCCGGGGAAGTCTCGTTCCACTGAGTCGTTGCCAGTCGCTTGCCATCGGGGCTATAAACCACGGGCGAATAGGCATCACGCACGTGCAGGAGCTCCTCGCCTGTCTCGGTGTTCCATACTTTCATTCCGCGCCCTTCGGGAGTGCCATAAATTCGCGACACTTGGTTGCCGGTGCAGCTTGCGATTCGCTTGCCGTCCGGGCTGAAGGCCACACTGTTGACCGCGGCGGTGTGACCCTTGAAGGTCAGCAGCTCGCGCCCCGTCTCGGCATCCCATACCTTCACCGTCCTATCGCCTGAAGCGCTGGCCAGCCGCTTGCCATCCGGGCTATAGACCGCGGTGTACACCTTGGCAGTGTGCCCGCGAAGCATCAGCAGATTGGAATGGCGCAGCCGATGGAGATAGTGCCACTCAAAACCGCGCGGGTCTGGCTCGCCTGCCTTGGGTCGATGCTGCATTAGAAGTTCGTCTGCGCGACTAGTGTCGCCCGACTCCCAAGCGTGCCGAGCCAAATTCATGTGTGCCGCATAGAGCGTTTTCTGAAGCTGCTGCTCTTTGGCGGCAAGCTTGTCGTAGAGCGCTTTGACCTCGTCGCGCTGCGTATTGGCCTTTTGCTCATTCGTTTCGGCTCGCTGGCGCTGTTGGGCTTCGGCGGCGGCGGCCTGTTTGGCTTGGGATTCGTTGGTGACAGCTTTTTGCTCGTTGGCAGTTGCCTCGGCCTCGGCTGTCGTGGCTCGGACGGCCTGCCAGGCACTGACCGTGGTGCCCAGTAGCAGGCACGCTGCGATGGCGGCAGCGGTGGCGAGGGCGGGTTGGTGTTTGCGGGCGAATTTTTGGAAGCGGTACATGGTAGTTGGGGGGCAAGCGAGGACGGGTTCGTCGGAAAGGTAACGCTGAATGTCGGCGGCGAAGGCGGAAGCGGATTCGTAGCGGCGGGTGCGGTCTTTTTCGAGAGCGCGCATGACGATCCAATCGAGTTCGGTCACCGTAGCCCTTTCACTCCGCGAGGGGAGCCCACTGGGCACATCACGCGGAGCCGACCCGCGAAGCGGGTGCCCCGGGCTACTTTTCGTTCGTGCGATCCTGGCACTGACGGTTTCGGGTTCTTCTTCGCGGATGATGCGGCGCATTTCGTCGAGGCTGGCGTTGCTGAGAGTCTCCTTGTTGAAGGGGGTCGTGCCGGTGAGCAGCTCGTAGAGCATGACACCCAGCGAATAAACATCGCTGCGGGTATCGACGCCGAGTTGGTTCATTTGGGCCTGCTCGGGGCTCATGTAGAGCGGCGTGCCGACGAGCTGGGAGAAGCCGGTGTGCAGCGTATGGTCGGTGAGGGATTGGCCGAAGGCTTTGGCAATGCCGAAGTCAATAACCTTGGGGATCGCCACCACATCGTGCATCGTGACCAGCACGTTCGTCGGCTTGAGGTCGCGATGGATGACCCCCTTTTGGTGGGCATGCTGTACTGCCTGGCAAACCTGAATGTACAGCTCCAGCCGCTCGCGGACCGAGAGCTTTTGCTGATCGCAGAATTCGTTGACTGGGATGCCACGGACTAGCTCCATGACGAAGTAAGGGCGGCCTGCTTCCGTGGTCCCAGCATCCAGCACCTTGGCGATGTTCGGATGCTCCATCATCGCCAGAGCCTGCTTCTCAGCCTCGAAGCGGGCGAT